>CAZTOZ010000001.1:0-53457 GCA_964614535.1 uncultured Thiotrichales bacterium
CATGTCATCGACACCGTTCGACCATATCGAAGCGCTCATCGCCGAAGGCGGTGAGATCAGCCTGGGCCGCTTTGGCCTGATCCCCTGCGCGGTGTTCGCCCGCAATGAGACCAAGTCCGTGGCGGTGCTGATCCGCAAGGAGGAGGAATCACTACCCGATTTGCTGGCCCGTCTGGATGAGGCGATCCGTTCCGGCAAGGAGGGCAAGATGATCGACGAGGTGAGCGGTGACATCCCCGAGCCGATTCCACCGGACGCCCATTTACGCTGAATCCCGCTGGAAATCCCCTGCCCCACGTCGGTGCTTGGAGAGCGTTCCGACAAGGAGGCGGCCGGGTCGATGGCACCGGCGATGACGTCGTTTCTGCTATCCTCTGCCGCCATGACCGATTGGATCAACGAGCATGTCGTCGGGCTGATTCCCGCCGCCGGCAGGGGCACACGGCTGGGTCATACGCCTTGTAGCAAGGAGGTCTTTCCGCTGGTCGATGCGGCGGCCGCCGACGAGGGACGGATGCGGGTCATGGCGGACTGTCTGCTCGAAGCCTTCACCACCGCCGGGATCAGACAGGCCTATTTCATCATCCGCGAAGGCAAATGGGACATCCCCGCCTATTTCCGCGATGGCGGGCGCCATGGTCTCGATATCGGCTATCTGATGATGGGGCTACCGTGGGGGACGCCGTTCACACTCGATCAGGCCTACCCCTTCGTCCGCGGCAAGACGGTGGCCACCGGTTTTCCCGACATGCGGTTCACGCCCATCGATGTCTTCGGCCCGATGCTCCGGCGGCTCCAGCGCGGCGGCGCCGACATCGTCCTCGGCGCGATGCCGCAGCCCGATCCCGCCAGTTGGGACATGGTGGCCTTCGACGACGACGGCCGTGTGCTGCGCATCGATATCAAACGGCCGGACACCGACCTTACCGACTGCTGGTTTGCCGCTGTCTGGTCGCCCCGCTTCACCGAGTTCATGCACCGATATCTGACGACGCTGGTGGCCGGGAACGATATGGAGCCACGGGCCGAGGTCTATCTGGGGAACGTGGTGCAGGCGGCGATGCAGGCCGGCCTGGCGGTGGTCTGCGAGCCCTTTCCCGACGGTTGCGTGACCGATCTGGGCACGATTCCGACGCTGTGCACCCCGGCGCGATGAGCGCCCTCCGTCAGCCGAACACCACGGTGCGGTTGTCGTAGACCAGCACGTTGCGATGCAGGTGATTCCAGACCGCTCGCGCCAGCACGACCTTCTCCAGATCCCTTCCCTTGCGCACCATGTCCTCGACCGCATCCTCGTGACTGACACGGCAGACGTCCTGCTCGATGATCGGGCCGGCGTCCAGTTCGGTGGTGACGTAGTGGCTGGTGGCGCCGATGATCTTGACGCCGCGTTCGTAGGCGGAATGGTAGGGGCGCGCACCCGGAAAGGCGGGCAGGAACGAGTGGTGGATATTGATGATGCGCTGCGGGTAGGCCTCGATGAACTGCTCGGAGAGAATCTGCATGTAGCGGGCCAGCACGACGAAGTCGATCTCGTGTTCGGCCAGTAGCTCCATCTGCCGCTGCTCTTGTGACAGCTTGTTCTCGGGGGTGATCCCGATCGCGTGATATTCGATGCCGAGGCGCTCGGCCACCGGGCGCATGTCGTCGTGGTTGCTGACGATGACCGGGATCTCCACCTCCAGCTCGCCCGACTCGTAGCGTGCCAGCAGATCATGGAAGCAGTGCGGCAGCCTGGAGACGAACAGCGCCATGCGCGGTTTCCGGCCGGAGAAGTGGATCTGGAACGTCATGTCGAAACGCGACGCCACCAGCGTCTGGAAATACTCGCTGATGCGGTCGTCGGGAATGGCGAAGCCGGCCAGATCCCACTGCACGCGCATGAAGAAGACGGACTGCTGTTCATCCACGTGCTGATCGAGATGGAGGATATTGCCACCGTTCTTGTAGATGAACTCGGTGACGGCAATGACCAGGCCTTTCTGATCCGGGCAGTGGATCAGCAAAATGGCGGAGTTGTCGTGTTTTCTGCTCACTATCTGTCCTTGGTGAATGGTTTCCGATACGGATTCAGCCGGCTTCCGAAGCCGGCGCCAGCGCGGCCAGCAATTCCTGGCGCCCGATGACGAAGACACCGTGGCCTCCCTGCTCGAATTCGACCCAGTGGAACGGCATCCGCGGGAATGCTGCCTCCAGCGCCGGCTGGCTGTTGCCGACCTCGACCACCAGCACCCCGTCATCGCGGAGGTGGCGGGGCGCCTCGGCCAGCAGCCGGCGAACAACATCGAGACCGTCGTCCCCCGCCGCCAGTCCGAGCCGGGGCTCGTGATGATACTCCGGTGGCAACGCTGCCATCTCGTCGGTATCGACATACGGCGGATTGCTGACGATCAGATCGAACCGCTCCCCTTCGACACCATCGAACAGATCGGCCGTCACCACCCGCACCCGCCCATCCAGTCCGTGGCGCTCGATATTGGCCTCGGCCAGCGCCACCGCCTCGGGCGAGACATCGCTCAACACCACCTCAGCATCAGGAAAGGCATACGCACAGGCAATACCGATACAGCCACTGCCGGTACAGAGGTCGAGCACGCGCACCGGCTCCGCCGGCAACCACGGCGCGAAGCCGGCTCGGATCAATTCTGCAATGGGAGAGCGCGGCACCAGCACCGACTCGTTCACGGTAAACGGGAGATCGCAGAACCATGCCTCCCCGGTCAGATAGGCGGCCGGCTTGCGCAGCTCGATGCGCTGCATCAACCGTGCGATGGCATCCTCGCGCTCGGCCTGGGTCACGCGGGTGTCGAGCCATGCGCCATCCAGGTCCAGCGGCAACGAGAGCGCGTGCAGCACCAGCCACGACGCCTCGGAGAAGGCGTTGTCAGTGCCGTGACCGAAATGGAGCCCGGCCGCTTCGAAACGGCTGGCGCCCCAACGGATCAGGTCGCGGATGGTTCGCAGTTCGGCGGCGGCCGCCTGGGCTTCGTTCATCGGGATAATTTGCTACAGTGAGGACGGCACCGATTGTGCCCCATCTTTCCACCCATCGGAAACAGAACGTGAACGGATCGGCCAACCCGCTGCTGGAAAAGCTCGCCACCGGCATTCTCTTCTGCCTGCCGCAACATTGGATCTCCCGGGTCGTCTACCGCCTGGTGAGAATCGAGACGCCCGTGGTCAAGAACGCCATCATCCGGCTCTACACCACACTGTTCAAACTCGACATGGACGAGGCCACCGAGCCCGATCCGCTGGCCTACCCGACGATGAACGCCCTGTTCACACGGGCGCTGAAGCCCGGGGCGCGGCCACTACCGGCGGACGAACAGCTGCTGGTCTCCCCCGCCGACGGCGTCGTCAGCGAATTCGGCAGCATCGACAACACCCTGCTGCTCCAGGCCAAGGGGCAGTGGTACAGCCACGACCTGCTGCTGGGCGGCCATGCCGATCTCTCGCGCCCGTTCAACGACGGGCTGTTCGCCACCGTCTATCTCTCCCCGCGGGACTACCACCGCGTCCACATGCCGTTCTCCGGTCGCCTCACCGAAATGCTCTATGTTCCGGGCCGGCTGCACAGCGTCTCATTGATGACGACCCGTACCATCCCACAGCTCTTCACCCGCAACGAACGCGTCGTCTGCCTGTTCGACACCGAGGCCGGACGGATGGCGGTGGTGCTGGTCGGCGCCATCAATGTCGCCGCCATCGAAACCGTCTGGGCCGGGCTCATCACCCCGCCACCGGGCAAGGAGGCGGTGCTGACCCGCTACGACGAGCCGATCGAACTCCGACGCGGCGATGAACTGGGGCGCTTCAACATGGGATCGACCGTGGTGGTACTGATGGAGCGGGGGCGATTCGACTGGCTGCCGGAACTGACGGGCCACAGCACCGTGAAGATGGGGGAACCACTGGCCCGGATGCGGTGACGGCCAGGCGCGTTGCGCCGAGGGGCAGTGGTCAGGCGGTGTCGGTGAAGGCGATCACCTCGCCGATGTGGCCGGCGCCGCCAAGCTTCATCAGCAGCCGGTCCACCCCCAGTGCCACGCCGGCACACTCCGGCAGGCCGGCATCGATCGCCGCCATGAAATGAGCATCGGCGCGCACCGGCGGCATCCCTCTGCGCCGGCGCTCGGCCTGTTCTGCGGCAATACGGCGTCGCTGCTCCGCGCCATCGGTGAGTTCGTGATAACCATTGGCCAGCTCCAACGCCCCCCAGTACACCTCGAAACGGGCCGCGGTCTCTCCATCGGGCCGCAGCCGGGCCAATGCCGCCTGACTGGCGGGGTAGTCGCTGACGACGGTGAGCCGGCCGGCGGGAAAACCGGGGGTGATACAGTGGGAGAGCAGCAAGTCGAGCCAGTCGTTGCGGGACATCCCGCCGCCCGGGTGGAGGCCGGCCGCATCGGCCGCCGCCGCCAGCGACTCCACGTCGGCACTCAACGGGTCGATGCCCAGCGCCTCGATGAACAACTGTCGGTAGCTGGTGCGGTGCAACGGCAGCGACTGCCCCGCCAAGGTCTCGATCAGCGTTACCACCTCGTCGGCGAGACGGCGGTCGTCGAAGCCGAGCCGGTACCACTCCAGCAGCGTGAACTCGGGGTTGTGGTGGCGCCCGGCCTCGCCGCGACGAAAGACCTTGCAGATCTGAAAGATGTCACCGCTGCCGGCAGCCAGCAGCCGCTTCATCGCAAATTCGGGCGAGGTGTGCAGATAGCCCCCATCGCAGACGCGAAACGACTCGATGGCGGGATCGGTATTGCCGGCGCGGCAATGGAGGGGGGTCTCCACCTCCAGCACGCCCCGCGCCATGAAAAAGGCGCGGATGCCATGCAGCAACCGCGCCCTCGCTTCGAGCGCCTCCCGGTTCGCGCCCGGTCGCCAGCTCATTTGCCGGCGCGTGAGACGTACTCGCCGGTGCGGGTGTCGATTTTCAGCACGTCGCCCTCCTCGACGAACAGCGGTACCCGGATGGTCGCGCCGGTCTCGACGGTGGCGGGCTTGGTCGCACCCTGGGCGGTGTCGCCACGCACGCCCGGATCACACTGGGTGACAAGCAGCTCGACGAAGTTGGGCGGCGTGACCAGCAGCGGTTCGCCATTCCACAGTGTCACGGTGCAGGTGTCCTGCTCCTTCAGGAATTTGACGGCCGCCTCGACCGCGGCCGGGCCGGCCCCGATCTGCTCGTAGGTGTTGGGGTCCATGAAGTACCAGAAATCGCCATCGTTGTAGATGTACTGCATCTCGGTGTCGATGACGTCGGCGGCCTCGACCGATTCGCCCGACTTGAAGGTCTTTTCCAGCACCTTGCCATTCTTCAGATTGCGCACCTTGACCCGGTTGAAGGCCTGGCCCTTGCCGGGCTTGACGAACTCGTTTTCGATGATGGTGTAGGGGTCGCCGTCGAGCAGAATCTTCAGGCCGCCGCGGAATTCATTGGTACTATAGCTTGCCATGTCGTTACCCAGGTTGTCGTGACTCCGGCGGAGATCAGGACGGACCGCCGGCCAGGAAAAAGAGCAGATGATACCGCGAATCCCACGGCCAGAGAAAACCGCCCGCTGGCAGCGCGAGCTGGCCGAGGCCATCACCGACGCCGCCACGCTCTATCGGCGCCTGGGGCTCGATGGCGCCTCACTACCGGCGGCGCTGCGGGCCGCCGGCAGTTTTCGCCTGCTCGTCCCCGCCTCCTATGTGCAACGGATGGAGCGGGGCAATCCCCACGACCCACTGCTGTTGCAGGTGTTGCCGCAGGCGGCGGAGCTGGCGGCGCAGCCGCCGGGGTTCACGACGGACCCGGTCGGGGACGACCCCGCCTCGCCGTTGCCGGGGCTGATCCACAAATACCGTGGCCGGGTACTGCTGGTGACCACCGGCGCCTGCGCCATCCACTGCCGCTACTGCTTCCGTCGCCACTACCCCTACGGCGAAGCCTCGACCGGCCCACGGCAACTGGCGGCGGCGCTGGCGTGGATCGCCGACCATCCCGACATCGATGAAGTGATTCTCAGCGGCGGCGATCCGCTGATGCTGGACGACGTCCGCCTCGACCGGCTGCTCTGTGCGCTGGAGGCCATTCCCCATCTGCAGCGGCTACGGATCCATTCCCGCATGCCGGTGGTGCTGCCCGCACGAATCACCGACCACCTGAGCCGGCGGCTACGGCATGGCCGCCTGCAGACCCTGGTCGTCATCCACGCCAACCATCCCAACGAACTGGACGACAGCGTGGCCGCCGCCTGCCGGCGGCTGCGCCGGGCCGGCGTGCTGCTGCTGAACCAGAGCGTCTTGCTGAACGGTATCAACAACCGGGCAGACGTGCTGGAAAAACTGTCCAAGCGATTGTTTTCACAAGGTGTTCAGCCGTATTATCTGCACCTTCTCGACAAGGTTCGGGGCGCTGCACACTTCGACATGGACGAAACCGACGCGCGGCAACTGTATGCCGACCTGAGCGCCCGCCTGCCCGGCTACATGGTGCCCAGGCTGACACGGGAAGTCGCTGGCGACCATTCCAAGCGTATCCTCGGATTCCTGTGAGCCATGCACGGCGCGGCAACGGTCGCCCACACTGAACAAATTGCAACTATGTGATTGGATTTGTGCATCGATCGGCGCAAATCCCCTATGCTCCCTGTTTTCCAAACCATTTTATTGCTGACAAGAGCCGATGAACCTCCACCTTCCCCAGTTCACCCTGTCGCGCGAGGAGATTGAGCAGACGCCCAATACCCCGCGCGCGGCCAAGAAGTGGCAGTCCGAACTGCCACTGGTGAACATGGGGGAGACGACCCGGCTGTTCTACCTCACCATCCGCGCGCTCAACCGCCAGCCGCTGGCCGCCAAGCTCCGGCTGGAGCTGATGGAGCTGCTGCACCCCACCGGCCTGATCGTGCTGCAACATCTGAACAAGCACCTGAAGGTACTGACCCATCCACTGTCGGGCAAGCTGCGGCAGATCTCGCGGTTGACGGAGGCACTGATGCTGGAGCTGTCGGTGGGCTACAAGCATGTGGTCTATGCCATCTCCAGCGACAAGGAGAAGCTCGACCATCGTTCGCTGGCGCTGGCCGTGCATCGGGCGATGCGTTTCCTGGAGCTGACGCTGGCACACAACGCCCGTACCTACCGCGCCGGTGCGCGCAGCACCTGGCACGACCTGCACCGGCTGGAGGGCTTTGCCGAACAGTTCCACCTGGCTGATACCGAGATCCGCGACGGCATGTACGCGACGATCACCTCGTCCACACCACGGGACGTCTACAAGCAAGCCTGCCTGCTGGCCATGTCGCAGCCGTTCACGCTGCGGGCCGGCGAGGCCTCCCACCTGCAACGCTATTTCGAGAAGGCCTGCCACCTCTGCGACATGAAGAAGTCGCTGATCCCCGACGAGAACGGCATGGTGCACGTGGCCAGCCTCAAGTCGTCGGAACCGCCGGCCTATATTCCGCTGGCGGACATCACCACCTTCTCCAACCTGCGCGGGTTCGATGTCTCACGCCTGATCAGCACCCTCAACGACATGCTGGAAGACGACGGCAACGACGAGAAGCCACTGATTCGGGGCAACGAAGAGGCCCGGCTGGCGCCCTCGCTGATCCGCCGCCTGATCACCAGCTGGACGACACAGGAAAAACGCCGTTACAGCCGGTTGCGGGCCAACCGCGGCATCGTCGCCGCCATCGGCATACGGAATATCATCGACGCCATCAACGCCGACCTCAATCCCGAGCTCTCCAAGGAGGAGCTGTTCGACTACGAGACCACCACCAATGGCGCCGAAACCCTCGCCTTCGCCGGCTTCTCGGAAGCGGTCACCGAGCAGTTTCCCCACCCCGATCCGGAAAGCTCGATCATCTACCACTCCGATCTGGTCGGCGTCGGCGACGAAGTCCACGACGATCCGGTGATCCAGAAGTCCCCGCCACCCGACTCGTGGCAGGACTGGCGCGTCATCAACACCGGCGCCGGCGGCTACGGTCTCGCCTGGAACAGCGACGAGACCACCAATGCCCAGGTCGGGGAGGCGATCGCATTGAGGGAAAAGGAATACAACCTCTACCACTGGCGTACCGGGGTGATCCGCTGGTTGCAGAACACCGATGAACACGGGCTGCAGATCGGTGTTCAGCTGCTGGCACCGCGCGCGATCGTCGTCGAGGTGGAGACCATCCGCAACCGCAGCTACAGCCAGATCCTGCCATTGAGGGTGCTGATGCTGCCAGGCATGAAAACCCTGCAACATCCGCCCAGTGTGCTGGTACGGGCCGGGGTCTTCCAGTCCGGTGACATTCTGGAGATCGCCATGCTCGGCAAGAAGCTCTACATCGAACTGGGCGATATCGGCGAATCCCCCAGTTTCTTCACCCAGTTCTTCTACACTTCGTCGGAGATCAAGAGCAGCGCCACGCCCAAAGAGCAGTTCGAAGATCTGTGGAGACGGTTATAGCCATGAGAACAAGCCCACCGGCCGCCCGAGCCGACCAGACCAGGAAACGGAAACGCCATGTCTGAGATCCTGCACGTTCTGACCATCGTCCGCGACCCCGCCATTGCCGAGCGGTTGCTCGCCAGCGTCAAGTCGCTGGGGCATGTGGTGCGCCACCAGCAGGTGGAAGACCTGGCGTCGTTGATCGACCTGTTGCAGGAGCGGGAGTGGGATTTCATCTTCAACGATGTCGATTTCGACGATCTGCCACTGGCGGAGGTGGCGGAAGCCGTGCGCCAGTCACGCGCCGATCCGGCCATCGTCGCACTCGATCCCGCCGCCACCCACGAGGTGACCGAGGCATTGCGCGCCGGCGCCACCGATCTGATCCGCGACAACGACTTCGAGCACCTCAAGCTGGTGGTGGAACGGACACTGCGCAGCCAGGCCGAACAGAAGAAACTGCAACAGCTCAAGAGCAGTTTCAACGACCTGGAGAATCTTTACGCCACGCTGATGGAGACCTACGAGGCGCCGGTGGCCTACCTCCATGAGGGTATCCACGTACACGTCAACCAGGCCTACCGGGAGCTCTTCGGGCTCCACCCCGACGAGGAGATCGAGGGCATCCCGCTGATGGATCTGCTGCCGGCGTCGGAGCAGCTGGTGGTCAAACAGTTTCTGCAGCGCCACAAGCGCGGGGAGACGACCGGTGACAACAACACCCAGGCCATCCAGATCGACGACAACGAACACATCATGGAGATTGCCGACGTCTTCTACGATGGCGAGCCCTGTCAGCAGATCATCATCAAGCCGGCTTCGGGTACCCGCGAGACCTCCCAGCTCACCGAACAGTTCAACTACCTGGCGATCTACGACATCGCCAGCGGACTCTACACCCGCAACCACCTGATCGAACAGCTGGAGGCCTGTCTGGCCAACCCCGCCGGTTGCGACGAGGACGGCACCCGGCCGGCGCTCATCATGCTGTCGCTGGACAACTACGGCGAGCTGGCGGCCGGTGTCGGCCTGGCGGAAGCCGATCTGCTCTACTCGGAAGTGGGCGCCGAACTGAAGGGGTTGCTCAGCCTCGACGACATCCTCTGCCGCTACGATGCCCACACCTTCTGCCTGCTGACCGCGCCGATCTCACTGGAGGCCGCCGTCACGCTGACGCGCTCTCTGCTCGATACCGTCACCGCACAGATCTACGACATCGACGGCAAGCATGTCCCCTGCCAGATGAGCGCCGGGCTGGCGATGGTGGACGACAATACCGTCAGTGCCTACCAGGTGGTCTCGGAGGCGCTGGAGTCGTTGCGTCAAGCCAACCTCAAGGGCATCGACTTCGACGACGAGCACCCACGGCAGACGCACAAACCGCAGAAACTCATCGACCAGGAGTGGATCGAGAAGATGCGCGTCGCACTGAAGGAGGGGCAGTTCCGCCTCTTCTTCCAACCGACGGTGGACGTCAGCGGCGAGACCCGCGACAACTACGCCGTATCGGTCAAGATCGCCCGCCCCGACGGCGGCTTCGACAACGCGGCCGAGTTCATGCCCAGCGCCGAACGCACCGGCTACGCCAAGGGCATCGACCACTGGGTGATCGACGAGGTGTTCCGCACCATTTCGGAGCTGGCGCAGGAAGGCAAGAGACCCACGCTCTTCATCAAGCTGACCCAGGGCACGCTCTACCACGAGGAGGACATCTCCTGGATCCGGCGACAGATCGAATCCCGCGGCATCGACACCCGCCAACTGGTCTTCGAGTTCAACACCTCGTCACTGACCAACCATCTGCAGCAGACCCGAATGCTCATCGACGACCTGAAGCCGCTGGGCTGCCGCTTTGCCGTGGACGACTTCGGCACCTCGCTGAACCCGTTTCAGATCCTGCGGCATGTCGAGATCGACTTTCTCAAGCTCGACGCGTCGCTGACCCACGACATCAGCACCAACGACCAACACCAACAGCTACTCTCCTATATCACCCACCATGCCCACGAGCTGGGGCAGAAAGTGATCGCCCAGCAGGTGGAGCATGCCGACCAGTTCTTTCTGCTCAAGCAGCTCGGGGTGGACTACCTGCAAGGGGCGTTTCTCAGCAAGCCACAGCAGAGCCTGGAGTTCGACTTCGAATACCCGGAGTGAGGCCAGGGCGCCACCGCGCAACGAAAAAGGCCCTCCGAGGAGGGCCTTTTTCGTTACCGGGTTTCCGCTAGCCTAGGTGGCGCGGCGCAATGCCTCGATCCGCTCGTCCAGCGGCGGGTGGCTGGAGAAGAGTTTCTTGATCGTCTCGCTGCCGTGGATGCCGAAGGCTGCCATCTCCGCCGGCAGCTCCGACGGCTCGTGTACCGCCTTGAGGCGCTGCAGCGCGGCGATCATCTTCTCGCGGCCGGCGAGACGGGCACCGCCGGCATCGGCACGGAACTCGCGCCAGCGCGAGAACCACATGACGATGATGCTCGCCAGAAACGAGAGCACAATCTGCGCGATCATCTGGGTGATGTAGTAGCCGAAGCCGACCCCCTCTTCGTTCTTGAAGACGACCCGGTCGACAAAACGGCCGATGATCATCGCGAAGAAGTAGACGAAGGTGTTGACCACCCCCTGGATCAGCGTCATCGTCACCATGTCACCGTTGGCGACATGGCTGATTTCATGGGCCAGCACCGCCTCGACCTCGTCCTGGGTCATGTTCTCCAGCAAGCCGGTCGAGACCGCGACCAGTGCAGCGTTGCGATTCCAACCGGTGGCAAAGGCGTTGGGGTCGTGGGCGTGGAAGATGCCCACCTCGGGCATGCCGATTCCGGCCTGCTTGGCCTGACGCGCCACGACATCGAGCAACCACTGCTCGGTGGCATTGGATGGCTGCTCGATGATGTGGACACCCATCGAGTGCTTCGCCATCGTCTTCGACATGAACAGCGAGATCAGCGCACCGGAGAAACCGATGACAGCGGAAATGACCATCATGCGCTCATAGCCACCCAACTGGATGCCGAACACATTGGAGATGATCGCCATCACCGCCGTCAGGACGATCATGATGGCGAAGTTGGTCGCCAGAAACAGTGCGATTCTCAGCATGTCTGCCCCTTTGAAAATCAATATGAACCGGCGGCTATGATTGGGCCAGACACCCCAGATTTCAAGATCATTTCCGCGATTGTGAATGATTCTTAACAATAGTCACTTTACGTCACCAGACTGTCACGACATGGTCTCCAGCGCATCCACCTTCTGGAATCCACGGGGCAGCTTCCTGCCGCGCTTGCCCCGTTCGCCGTCGTATTGATCGACCTCGGCGGCCGGCATCGTCTTGTGCTTCCTGCCGGCATGGACGGTGAGCTTCTCCCCCGGCTGCACCAGCGTGACGGCGGCCAGCCACTCCTCTCCCGACTTCAGCCGCGCGGTGGGGATGTTGATGATCTTGATGCCCTTGCCCCGCGCCATCACCGGCAGTTCCCGCAACGGCACCACCAGCAGATAGCCGTCGCTGGTGGCGGCCGCGATCCAGTCCCGTTCAAGATCGCGCACCCTGACCGGCGGCATCACCTCGGCTCCTGGCGGCAGGTTGAGCAACGCCTTGCCCGACTTGTTCCGCGTCAGCAGATCCTTCACCTGTACGACGAAACCGTAACCATGACTGCTGGCGATCAGATAGTGGTCCTCCGGCTTGCCCATGATCAGCGCGACGAAGCGGGCCCCATCCGGCGCGGTCACCCGCCCCGACAGTGGCTCGCCCTGGCCACGCGCCGACGGCAGGGTGTGGGCCGGAACGTTGTAGGCCCGGCCGGTGGAGTCGATGATGATCACCGGTTGATTGCTGCGCCCCTTGACTGCGGCCTGATAGCCATCTCCGGCCTTGTAATTGAGCGCCTTCGGATCCACCTCGTGGCCCTTGGCGGCACGGATCCAGCCACGCTGCGAGAGAATGACGGTCACCGGCTCGGCCGGCGCCAGCGCATTGGGATCGAGGGCCTGGGCCTGCCGCCGCTCCACCAGCGGTGAGCGGCGTGCATCGCCATGGGTCTCGGCATCGGCCTTGAGTTCCTTCTTCACCAGCGTCTTCAGGCGCGCCTCGGAACCGAGCAGCTTCTCCAGCTGATCACGCTCGCTACTCAACGCCTCCTGCTCGGCGCGGATCTTCATCTCCTCGAGCCGGGCCAACTGTCGTAGCTTGGTGTCGAGCACATAGTCGGCTTGCACTTCACTCAAGCCGAAACGCGCCATCAACACCGGCCGGGGCTCGTCCTCGGTGCGAATGATCCGGATGACCTCGTCGATATTGAGAAAAGCGATCAGCAGGCCATCGAGCAGATGGAGCCGCTCCAACACCTTGTCGAGACGCCATTGCAAACGGCGCCGTACCGTGGCCAGACGAAACGCCAGCCACTCCTTGAGGATCGTCAGCAGGTTCTTGACCTGCGGGCGGCCATTGGTGCCGATCATATTGAGGTTGACACGATAGCTGCGCTCCAGATCGGTGGTCGCGAACAGATGCGACATCAACGCCTCCTTGTCGACCCGGTTGGAGCGCGGTGTGATGACCAGGCGGGTCGGGTTTTCGTGATCCGACTCATCACGCAGATCCTCGACCATCGGCAGCTTCTTCGCCTGCATCTGCTGGGCGATCTGCTCCAGCACCCGGCTGCCGGAGACGTGCTGCGGCAACGCGGTGACGACGATGTCGTTGCCTTCGACGGTCCAGACGGCTCGTGCCCGCAGCCCACCATGCCCCGTTTCGTAGATTTTCCGGATGTCCTCCCGCGGGGTGATGATCTCGGCGCTGGACGGGAAATCCGGCCCCTGGATGTGCGCCATGACCTCATCCAGCGTGGCGCGTGGATGATCGAGCAGATGAATACAGGCAGCCGCCACTTCCCGCAGATTGTGCGGCGGAATGTCGGTGGCCATGCCGACAGCGATGCCGGTGCTACCGTTGAGCAGTACATTGGGCAATCGCGCCGGCAGCAGCAACGGCTCCTTGAGCGTACCATCGAAGTTCGGCCCCCAGTCGACCGTCCCCTGCCCCAGCTCGCTGAGCAGCGTCTTGGCGTAGGGGGTCAGCCGCGATTCGGTATAGCGCATCGCCGCAAACGACTTGGGATCGTCCTGTGACCCCCAGTTACCCTGGCCGTCGATGATCGGATAGCGGTAGGAAAAGGGCTGCGCCATCAACACCATCGCCTCGTAACAGGCCGAGTCGCCATGCGGATGGTATTTGCCGAGCACGTCGCCCACGGTGCGGGCCGACTTCTTGTGTTTGGAGGCCGCCGACAGGCCGAGCTCGGACATCGCATAGACGATCCGCCGCTGCACCGGCTTGAGGCCATCGCCGATGTGCGGCAGCGCCCGATCCATGATGACGTACATGGAGTAGTCGAGATAGGCCTTTTCGGTGAATGCCCGCAGCGGCAGCTCCTCGACACCTTCGAAATCAAGCGCAAGATTGTCGTTCATGACGGATCCGTCGGCAGCCTCTGAAAGGCGCATACCTTCACTGATCCGCCACGGCATTTCAAGCAACGCAAATGTGAACGATTGGGAGAGAATGCCGTCGGCCTCTTGACCCCGGAACGCCGCACAGCTATAAGAATATTAGAACTTTCTAATCTACTGTCGAATGGAGAACAGCCATGTCTTTTCGTGGAACCACTATTGCATTGGCGCTGGTCACCGTAGCCGCGGCCACTGCCGCGCCGGCCGGTGAAAGCCGTCCGGTCGATACCGTCGCCCTGCAGGCCGCCATCGCCAGCTTCGGCGTCCCGGTGGCGCAATCGGAAAAAGCCGCGGCTGCCGCCGCCGAGGAGATTGCCCGCAAACGGCGCGATACCGACGGCAAGGCATCCCGCACCGTCAGCCAGGTGCCGGACGACCTGCTGGACATCTCGCCCTACTGACCCGGCACCATCCTCGATGATGAAACGGCGGCGCAGGGATCCTGGACGGATTCTCGCGCCGCTGGCCGTTACAGCCTGACCTCGGCCGTCGCCGCCAGTTTCGACGCCTTCAGACGCTTCGTCAGCACCTTGTCGAGCTTCTTGTTCAGCTTCGGCAACAGCAGGTTGTAGTAGACCTCCGCCTTCACCACCTTCACCTCCTTGCCGGGAATGCTGTACTTCAGCACCCGCTCCTCATGGGGTTTCAGGCGATTGTCCCCCAGCACCTGGGTTGCCTTCGGCGGCATCGCTGGCTTGCCCTCCTTGTCGCCCAAGGTATAGACCAGTACCGCCTGCCGGTCGTCCTTGAGCGGGTGGGTCTCATAGTTCTGCCACAGCAGCTTGCCGTCGGCGTCATACGCCGCCAGCTTCAGGTAGGCGATGCGGAAAGGCGCGCCGGTGGGGAACTTGTGTGGCAGCAGGTTCTTCATTTTGACGGTGGCTTCGTAGCCACCGTCTTTTTCGGTCAGCGCCAAGTCGAGCACCACCGCGCGGCGGATCATGTTGCCGTCGTGGCCGCCAGCCATCGAATGGTTGGCATGGCCATTGACCATCGGCATGTGGCAGGACTGGCAAGTCACCGATGAATTGGCCTCTTTGATCTCATCCCCGGTGGCGCACAGCGGCACGCCGTGGAAGTTGTTGCGTCGGTCGTGACAACCCATGCAGATGGCGTTGGTCTTGAAGACGACGGCACTGCCCCCTTCCATCGGAAACGGGTGGAACGGCAGCGACACCGGCGAGCCGTTCTGGTCGGCCGGCAGTGTCGAGTAGTTCTTGCCCGACGGAGCCTGCAACGCGGTATTGGAGATCTCATAGGCCGCCTGCCCGAGACGCAACTTGCCATCAGGCTTCTTCGTACCCTTGAAGCCGGTGACCGTGTGGCAGAAAACACAGTTCACCCCTTCGCGAAAAGCCGGCTTGGCATCCAGTTTGGTCGTGTTGCTCAGTGCCGCATTGGGGGCATGGCAGCGCAAGCAGACCGGGTACTTGCCCTTTTTCGACTTGACACCCTCCTGGGTGGGATCGCCCATCACCTTGCGGTAGAACGCGCCGTGGATCGGATCGTCGAGCGCGGTGCTCTTGCCGTGCATCGACCCCGCCCACTCCTTGTAGATCTCCTGATGGCACTCGCCGCAGAGTTTCGACGACACTTCATGGGGCGACGACGGCGGCGGTACATCGACCCGGGTGTTATTGCCATCCTCGGCGAACACGACGAGCGGCTGGCACAGCACCAGCATGACGGTCAAAACGGATGGAAACCAGCCTTTGACTGGAGCGGACGACTTGGGCATGACCTGACTCTCCCTCGGTGGTGTAGCGCGGTGTTGAAACGCCGTTTCTTCTGTATCGACGGTCGCTCCCTGTTTACCACAGCCGTCAGGCCATCGAATAAACATATGATAATTAAGGAATTAATGATATTCCAATATATCCGCCCGGGGCGTCATTGCGGCGCCCCGTCGTCGGGCCGCCAGCGCCGTACCTTGATTTTCTCCAGCGATACCCTGTGCTCACCTCCCGGCGTCTCGTCCAGCGGCTTGATCTCGAAGAGGCGATAGCCATTGAGCATGCCGGAGATATCCGCCTGCCTGGCGCGAACGTCGTGCATGACCACGGCAATGACATGGGCAACGGTGAAGACGGCGATCAATGCCGCCACGGAACGATGCAGCGCCGGTAGATAGAGGCCGAACAGCAACGGATGGTCCGGCATGAAAAACCCTGTCAAAGCGACGACGACCAACAAGAGTAGCACCACGGCATAGAGCGGCACCCACAGCGGATTGTGCGCATACCAGGCCGGCAGCGGCATATTGCCGAGGGAGAGATAGAATTGCAGCGTCTTCACCATCGCGACGATAGACCGCTTGCCCGGCAGCAATGCCCGCCACCCCGCCACCGCACGATCGGTGAGCAACAGCCAGACACGCAGCAGCAACGCCAGCATCAACAGGGCCCCTGCAATCTGGTGGTAGTCGCTGGCCGCCTGCGCGATCGACGGCGCCCAATGCAACAGCCAGGCGGTGGCCAACAGGACGATCGTCGCAATGGCCATGCCCCAATGGGCGAGACGCAGCATCCCCGGCCAGACCAGTTTTCTTTGCAGTGTCGGCTGTTGCATCACGATTCCTTCATTTCTATGGAGCCGGCGATTATAGTCCGAATCTTTCACAAGAACGCTGAAAACCCATCATAACGCCATGATTTGTAAAAAAATGATGGGGTATTGGCAAAGGGAAAAGCGTCACCAGCACCGCCATGCGGGTTTTGGAAAAATCCCACATTCCCATGAAATATTCAGGCGAGGGAGCACCCGCGTTCGAACCCGTTGACGAATCACATTCCCCCTGCCCGGCACAGGGTTTCCTGCACGAAAAAGCCCCGGCCAGCGGGGCTTTTTCGTCACGGTTGGACAGCCGGGGCCATTCCACGGCAGGGCGGCCAGGCCGCCATCGGATCGGGCCACGCTCTATTGGATGATCGGTTCGATCGCCCCGTAGAACCTGTTGGCGATCTTCTGCTCACCACTGTCATTGGGATGGATGCCGTCGAAGGTATCGGCGGTCACACTGAAGCCGGTGTATTGATCGACGACGATGATCGGTGAGCCGGCCTTCGCCTTGGACTGCTCCAGGGCGGCGATCAGACTGTTCAGCGTCGGCACCTCACCGCTGTCCCCCGAAAAGGGAATGATCTGGGCGATGACGATCGTGACCTGGGGATTGACGGCGCGCAGCTCGTCGATGACGCCTTCGAGGCCATCGATCGCCGCCGCCGTCTTCTGCTGGGTCGTTCCCGATCCCAGGTAGAGGTCATTGGTCCCCAGATGCACCAACGCGATGTCCGGCGCGGCGCCCTGCCCTTTCAGAGTGACCAGCGAGGATTGCAGCAGGGTCAACGCCTCACCCGCGGTTCGGCCCCAGTACCCCTCGTGATCGGGATCGAAGGGCAGGCCCTTGTAGTCCGGCTGCGCCACCTGCTGGGTACCAGCCGGCAGGTGGTTGTTGGTGCAGGTAAAGGCACCCTCGTCCGTTATACACTCGTTGGAGTTGGCGTTTTGGGTGCCGACCAGATCGAAGGCTACGCCGGAATCGACCAGCTTTGTCCACAATTTGTAGCGGTAGCTCTGGTGCAACAGGTTCGACTGGGTAATGGAGTCACCGATGGCAACGATCTTCCACGGGGTTGCCGAGGTGACATTGACCTGAACCGACGCCGTGGCCTTCTCACCGTCGGCGGCGCTTACCTCCAGCACCAGCGCATAGGCGCCAATCGTCGGTGGCGTGAATCGAGCATCCTCGACATTGGCATCGACCAAAGAGACGGCCACCCCCGGGGGCGGCGTCAATGTCCAGCGGTAGGTCGGCGAGCGCCCTTCGGCGCCGGCCACCGAGCAATCGACGAGCACCACCCGCTGGGCCGGCGAACTCACTGAGGCGGGGCAGTCCACGGCCAACGTGGGGAAGCCGACCGTCACCTCGATATTCTCCGTCTCACTGTCGCCGCCGACGACGCCGGTGACCCGCACCCGGTACTTGCCGGCCTTCTGCGGCGTAAAGCTGGCCTGCAGCCCGTTGGCGACGAGATCGACGGCCGCGCCGGCCGGATCGGTGGCACTCCAGCTCACCGAATCGGGGGACGCCCCCACCGCACGACAACCGAGCTGGACGGCCTGCCCCACTGTCCCGCCGACGGCCGATTCGCAATCGATCAGATCGGCGCTGGTTGTGCCGCTGCCACCGCCACCACAAGCGGACAGAAACAGGACAGCGACGAGCGCGGTTACACGAAGGGAGAAAGCGAAATACTGCATGGGACAGGCCACCACGGAACAGATCAACGAGCAGGCGAGTCTAGCGCAGGAAACCGCCAGGAAACATTCCCTAGCCGCGCTTTTGTGACCGGTCCGACTCGACGGGCGTCCCGTCCGTGCCATCAGCTGGCGAACTGCCAGAGATTGGCCGCCGCCGAGACGACGATCAAGGTGATAAAGCCGCCGATGACCAGTGGCCCGCCCGCGAGGGGTCGGGGCGACGAAGCCCCCACATCATCCAGCATTGCCCGGGTCAACGCCGCCCGCTTCTTTTCCAGGGGCGCCTCGAAATACTTCACCGTGGCGAACGACAGCAGATAGGTGCCGAACAGCGCCCACACACTCGCCCAGGGCACGCCATACCAAAGCAGGACGTCGTAGACCGGCAGATGCAGCAGATAGGTCGAATAGGTCAGCTCCGAAAAGAGGTTGTCCAGCGGACTGCGCTTCTTCAGTGCCACCACCAAAATGGTGGCGACGACGATGACCAGCAGATGGTTCATATAGAGGTTGGTCAGGCCATAGGGGGCAAACGCGAAGTAGAGTAGCGCCAGCGTCGCGGCACTGAACAGCCAGCCCGGTATCTCCACCTGTCGATAGTAGTAGGCCAGCGCACCGACGCTGAACGCCAGCAACGTGGCATGTCCGGTCGTGAAATAGGCTTCATGCCAACCATCGAAATGCTGCGGACCGAGCTGGCTGACGGCGGTCAGATAGGCCAGCTCCAGGCCGATGATCAGCAGCAGGACACCCTTGCGCATCACCACCCACGGCGCAATCAGGTAGAAGATCATGTCATACGGCAGCGTCCACGCCGGCACATCGATCATGCCGTAGGCAAAGCGATTGAAAAACCAGAAAAAGCCGATGATCCCGTAGGGGATCAGCAGGTAGTCCCCAATGATCCGCTCGATCTCCAGCTGCGGACGTTCCACTCCGGCCGGGGTCGTCACAAAGTACACCACCGCGATCACGGTGATGATCGTCCAGTACAGCGGGTAGATCCGAATGAAGCGCCCCATCAGGAAGGCTCTGGCGCCCGTGCCGTTGGCCGGATACTTGTTGTTCATCACCCAGGTGATGACATAGCCGGAGAGTACGAAAAAGGCCATCACCGCGATGTGGCCGATGCCCAGATAGCCGAAGTTCTCGACGCCAAAGCGCCCGACCAGCCACGGCTCGACATGGGTGCGCGACCAGCCGAAATGGTGATCGATGACCCAGATGGACAACACCAGCCTGAAAAAACCCAATCCCATGATCTCGCTACCTCTCCCTGCTCAAACCCGCCCGGCGTTTCGGGAAATCGTCCCGACGATCACCCCGTGACCAGACGACGCGACCTACGGTAAGCCCTTTATTTTGCAGGCAATGTCACCCATTGCATTAGAAATCAACGATATACCGATCGATACACGATTGTTGACGCTGTCAAGAGCCACTCCTATTCTTGGGCCAATTTACAAAGAAACGTGCATTGCCTCACCCAATGCACCCATCGTTCCCAGGAATCCGGCACTCGCGTCATCTGCAGTTACAACAGTGCATCCCTGCAATATTCAAGAGGTTTGCAATGATCAGCTTTGAAGAACTCCACCAACAGAACCACGAGATCACGGAACTGTCCAACGTCCTGACGCAGTTGATGTGCGAGCGCGCGCTCTGCGACAACCCGGTGACGTCCGAACTCTTCTTCCGCTACATCAACGCTGTCAATACCCACTTCGACCTCGAGAACAAGCACCTTATTACAGAGTTGCTGCGGCAGAAAGACAAGGAAGCGGTTAACACCGCCAACGATTTTCTCTCCGGTTCGGCAGAGATCAAGCGCGTCTTCAACAAGTATGTGCGGAAATGGTGCCGCAACAAGAAACTGCGCATCGGCAGCCACGAACAATTTCTGGCCGAGACCGAGGATATGTTCCGGCTGGTACTGGACAGGCTGGAAAAGGAGACCGAGCGTCTCTACCCCATGGTGCGCCGCGTTCGCGAGGCGGCCTGAACGCGGCGCCCGCGTCGCGATCCGGCATGGTGACACCCGTTACCCCTCGTCGGGGAACGGGTTGATTTGTGCCGAATCCCATCGATGGTACGATCGGCCTCTTTGCAACCACCGTCACCATGACCGAAGCACAATTCGCAGACATCTCCCTGAAGGTCTGCTTCACCCTGCTGATCGGCTACATGCTGTTCATCATGTACAAGCTGGGCAGGGAGTCGAAGGCCGGCAAGTTCGGCACGGCCATCATCTTCATCGGGCTGGGGATGGGGCTGATCAGCTTCACCGCCAAGGAAGTGATCAAGTTTTTTCTGGAACACTGACGAGCCGTTGGCAAACCACGTTTGCCAACGGCTCGTCAGGCGTGGTGCCGCCTGACCGCGGCGACAGCCTGATCAGCCCTGCCGGTCGAAAGGATTGTTGAGCACGATCGTCTCGACACGATCGGGGCCGGTGGAAATGATGTCGATCGGCGCGCCGACCACCTCCTCGACCCGCTGCAGATAACGCCTGGCATTCTCCGGCAACGCATCGTACTCCCGAATCCCCTGAGTGGACTCCCGCCAACCTGGCAGATCCTCGTAGACCGGCTCGAGCGCGTCGTAATCGTCCGCGTGAAGCGGCAGTTCGTTGCACGGCTCGCCATCGCAGCGATAGCCGACGCAGATGCGCAGCGTATCCAGCCCGTCGAGCACATCGAGCTTGGTGATGCACAGCGCCGACATGCTGTTGATCGACACCGCACGCTTCAGCGCCACCGCGTCGAACCAGCCACAACGACGGGCGCGACCGGTGGTGGTGCCAAACTCATGGCCCTTCTTCGCCATGTGCTCGCCCATCTCATCGAACAGCTCGGTCGGAAACGGCCCGGCCCCCACCCGCGTGGTATAGGCCTTGGTGATACCGAGGATGTAGTCCAGATCCCTCGGCCCCACACCGGAACCGGTGCAGGCGCCGCCGCCGGTGGTGCTCGACGAGGTGACATAGGGGTAGGTGCCATGGTCGATATCGAGCAGCGTACCCTGGGCGCCCTCGAACAGTACGTTGGCGCTGTCGTCACGCAGGCTGTGGAGGCGCGCCGCCACATCGGTCGCCAGCGGTTCCAGCGCATCGGCATACGCCATGCTCTTGTCGAGAACTTCCTGAAAATCGACCGTATCGGCCTTGAAATAGTGCTTGAGGGCAAAATTGTGGTAGTCGATGACCTCACCCAGCTTGGCGGCAAAGCGCTCACGATGGAACAGGTCGCCAACGCGCAAGCCGCGGCGGGAGATCTTGTCCTCGTAGGCAGGCCCGATACCACGCCCGGTGGTGCCGATCGCCTTTTTGCCGCGGGCCGCCTCACGCGCATGGTCGAGGCTGACGTGATAGGGCAGGATCAACTGGGCCGCGGCCGAGATGCGCAATCGCTCCCGCACCGGAATCCCCGCCTTCTCCAGCATGTCGATCTCCTTGAGCAGCGCGTCCGGCGCAACGACGACGCCATTGCCGATCAGGCATTCGACCCCCTCGCGCAGAATGCCCGACGGAATCAGGTGCAGGGCCGTGGTCTTGCCCTCGATGACCAAGGTGTGGCCCGCGTTGTGACCGCCCTGGAAACGAACGACCGCCGCGGCGTCTTCCGTCAGCAGATCGACGATCTTGCCCTTGCCTTCATCGCCCCACTGACTGCCGAGAATTACTGCAAACTGCCCCATTACCGTATCTCCTCTACGACCCACTGGCCGTCTCTTTCGATCAATTGATGCGAGCAACCCTCGGGCTCGCTGCCGCCCTCCAGGGCGTAGACCACGCAGTCCCCCTGACCGCGCATTCGTGAAATCGTCTCCCGCAGGGCCGGATCGTTGCAGTCGGCCGGCGCGAGCACGCACCGCATCCGGTAGTCGAAGGCGGCGCTGGAGACTCTGCGCAACATCTTCAGATCGGCGCTGAACCCCACCGCGGGTCGTTCCCGGCCGAAGTCCCGGCCGATGCCGTGGTAACGCCCGCCGCGGGCGATCGCCTGCCCTTCACCCCGGGTATAGGCACTGAAGACGACACCGGTTTCGTAGTGATAGCCGCTCAATTCCGCCAGATCGAAATGGATGGCGACGGACGGATGGCGGGCGCCGATATCGGCCGCCAGGGCCTCGATCGTATCGAGACATCGCAGCGCCAGCGGCGCGAAAGCGAGCACCTCGCGGGCCTCGGCCAGCGTCTCCACCCCCCCATTGAGCAGCGGCAGCGCAAGAACGCCAGCGGCCACCGGCGGCGCCAACGACAGCCCGGCGACGAAGGTTTCGATCTCCGGCACCGACTTGCGTTGCAGCATGTCGAACAGTTCGGCCGAACGGGCATCGTCAAGAGCGGCGGCGCGGGAGACCTCGCGAAAGATACCGGTGTGCCCCAGATCGACGTTGACACCCTCGACACCACAACAAGCCATCGTCTCCAGCATCAGCGACAACACCTCGCGATCGCTGGCAATGCCCTCGTGCCCATAGAGCTCCACCCCCACCTGCAACGGGCTGCGGGTACCGCCGAAACCGGCCGGCCGGGTCGTCAGCACGGTACCGAGATAGCAGAGCCGCACCGGCCCGTCGCGGTTGATGCGGTGGGCATCGATGCGCGCGATCTGCGGTGTCATGTCGGCTCGCACCCCCATCAGCCGGCCGCTGAGCTGGTCGGTGAGCTTGAAGGTTTGCAGATCGAGATCGTCCGAGGCACCGGCGAGCAGGGATTCCAGATACTCGATGAACGGCGGCATCACCAGTTCATAGCCCCAGCTGCGATAGAGATCGACCAGCTTGCGCCGGTGCGTCTCCAGCCAGGCGGCATCCTCCGGCAACGCCTCCTCGATGCCTTCCGGCAGCAGCCAGCGATTGAGTTTGCGGTGATTCATCAGCCCCGTACCAGGTAGAGAAAGGCCACGCCCAGCAACATGCTGGCAAGGCCGAACAGACGCAACTGCCGATCGGGTATCTCCGCCAGCTTCCGCACGGTTTCACGATAGCCCCGGGGCGACAGAAACGGCATCACGCCCTCCAGCACCAGAACCAGCGCCAACGCCGCCCACAGATCGCTCACGACCGGCGGGGGCTCACTTCAGCCCTTTCGGGCTTTTGAAAAAGCGGAAGAACTCCGACTCCGGCTCCAGCACCATCAGGTCGTTGTGATCGCGGAAGGCGCCACGGTAAGACTCCATACTGCGATGGAACGAGTAGAAATCGGGGTCGGCGCTGTAGGCCTTGGCATAGATGGCGGCCGCCTCGGCATCCCCTTCACCGCGCAGGATCTGGGACTCCTTGTAGGCATTGGCCAACAATACGGTCCGCTCGCGATCGGCCGCGGCGCGCAAACGCTCGGCAGCCTCCTGCCCTTGGGCCCGCAACTCCTTGGCGATCCGGGCACGCTCGGCACGCATCCGCGAATAGACCGACTCACTGACCTCGGCCGGCAGATCGATCTGGCTGATACGCACGTCGACGACACCGATACCCAGCTCCTTGGCCAGCTGCTTCGAGGTGGTGCTGATCGACGCCATGATCTCGCGACGCTCGCCCGAGACCACCTGCTGAATCGTCCGCTTGGCGAACTCGTTGCGCAAACCGTCCTTGATGATCTGCGCCAGCCGGCTCTGCGCCAGACGTTCCGAGCCACGTGTCGCGCGGTAGTAGCGCGCCACATCCTCGATCCGCCACTTGACGAAGAAATCGACGGTGACGTTCTTCTTCTCAACCGTGAGGAAACGCTCGGGCCGGGCGTCCAGCGTCAGGATCCGGCCGTCGAACTTCATCACATTGTTGACCAGCGGCATCTTGAAATGCAGCCCCGGCTCCAGCTCGGCATCCTTGATCTCACCGAGACTGAACAACAACGCCTTGTCCCGTTCATCGACGGTATAGGCCGACATCGACAACAGCACAACGACCGCCGCCACGACTCCTATCAATAGCTTGCTCATCACCTGCCCTCCCTCGTGGTCCTGCGGGTCGTGCGCGGCGTATTCTCGCGCGGCATTCTCATCGTCCCGCTGGGAGCCGACGGAATGTTGATCTCCGGCATCACCGTCGGCGCCGGCAGAGAGGCCGCAGAACGCTCGATCAGCTTGTCGATGGGCAGATACATCATCGAATTGCCGTTGCGGGTGTCCATCACCACCTTACTGGTGCGCGACAACACCGTCTCCACCGTCTCCAGATAGAGGCGTTCGCGGGTGACGTCCGGCGCCAGCCGATAGGCCGCCAGCAGCTTGGTGAAACGCTCCGCCTCACCCTGGGCCCGCGAGACCACCTGCTCCTTGTAGGCCTTGGCCTCCTCGATCACCCGCGCCGACTCACCCCGGGCAATGGGCACGACGCTGTTGGCGTAGGCCTCAGCCTCATTGACGAAACGGACGTTGTCCTCCCGCGCCTTGATGGCATCGTTGAAGGCATCCTGCACCTGCTCCGGCGGCTGCGACTGCTGCAGGTTCATCGTCGTGATCTCCAGGCCGGTGCCGTAGGCATCGAGCATCGCCTGCGTCAACTCTTTCGACAGCGCAGCGATCTGCGGCCGCCCTTCGTTGAGGACGAAGTCCATCTTGCTCTTGCCCACCGCTTCACGCAGCGCGCTCTCCACCGCCTGATTCAGCGTCATGTCCGGATTGCGGACATTGAAGGTGTAGGCCTTGGCGTCGTTGACGCGATACTGTGCCGCCAGCTCGATATCGACGATGTTCTCGTCCTGCGTCAACATGCTGGAGCGGTGCTGATAGGAACGCACCTGGTCGATGTTCACGATCTCGACCTTCTCCACCGGCGCTGGAATGTGCCAGTGGGGCCCCGGCCCCGTCTCATACTGGAAGGCCCCGAAACGCAGCACCAGGCCTCGCTCGCCCTCGCTGACGATATAGAAACCCGAGGCCAGCCAAAGAATCGCGGCCAGCAGCAGAACCCCGGCCAGCCCCACCGAGCCGGCACGACCGCCACCGCCACTGCCGCCACCCAGCTTTCCGAGCTTCCCGGTGATCTTCTTCAGCCACTCATCGAGATCGGGTGGTCCCTGATGGTTGCGGTTGCCCCCGCCCCACGGATCCTTGTTGTCTCCACCTGGTTGATTCCAAGGCATTCGATGATCTCCAAATTGATTGATCCGGCCCGGCCGTCGAGACCCGTCGACACCATGCACGAAAAGCTGGCGCTGAGCACCGGCAACGGTGGCTGCAAACGCCGCACACAAAGCCCATGATTCTAGGGGGGTGGGGGGTAAAACTCAATCAGTAACTACAGTCGTTACGGTTTCCCGGAGAGTGGGCGGGGGTATCGGCCACCGCGGATAGCCACCGCGCCTCAAGCCCCCGGCGTCGCCGTGAGCACACCGAAATCGATCGACTTGAAGCGTTCCGACAACTGGCCGTAGCTGCGCCGGGAGAGCGATACATCGAGCGCCCACAACCCTTCCGGCGTAATCTCCTCGTGCAACACCGCCCCGCGCTGGAACAGCTCGGCACGCAGCCGCCCGGCATCCATCGGCAGCAGCAGCCGGCCCCGCATGGTCGCGCGGGCGAAATGACGCGCCACCGCCGCCAACAACCCGTCCAGCCCGGCACCACTGGTCGCCGACAGCCAGACCCGCGGCGGCAGGCCGTCCTGCGCCGGCAACGACCGCGGTTCGGCATCGGTCAGATCGATCTTGTTGTAGACGAGAATCTGCGGGCTGCCAGCGGCGCCGATCTCCTCCAGCACGCGATCGACCTGTTCGACATAGCTGTGGCGCTCCGGATCACTGGCGTCGATGACATGCAGCAGCAGGTCGGCCTCCTCGGTCTCCTGTAACGTGGCGCGAAAGGCCGCCACCAGATCGTGGGGCAGATGACGGATGAACCCAACGGTATCGGCGAGAACGACAGCCTGATTGTCGGGCAGCACCACCCGCCGCAGCGTCGGGTCGAGGGTGGCGAAGAGCTGATCGGCCGCATAGACCGACGCCCCGCTCAGGGCATTGAACAACGTGGACTTGCCGGCATTGGTGTAGCCGACCAGCGAAATGGTGGGCACATTGGCCTTCTTGCGCAGCTGGCGACCCTGCTCACGCTGCTGCCGCACCTTGTCGAGGCGCCGGCGGATCGTCTTGATGCGCTCACCGAGCAGGCGGCGGTCGGTCTCCAGCTGCTTCTCGCCAGGCCCCCGCAGGCCGATCCCCCCCTTCTGCCGTTCCAGGTGCGTCCAGCCCCGCACCAACCGAGTGGAGAGGTGGCGCAACTGCGCCAGCTCCACCTGCAGCTTACCTTCGTGGGAACGGGCCCGTTGGGCGAAGATGTCGAGAATGAGACCGGTGCGGTCCAGCACCCGGCACTGGAGGAAGGCCTCCAGATTGCGTTCCTGGCTGGGGCTGAGCGCATGGTCGAAGATGACCACGTCGGCCTCACCGGCCCCAACCGCGCGACGGATCTCCTCCGCCTTGCCGGAACCGACGAACAACCGGGGATCGGGAGACGATTTGGTACCGGTGATCAGCGCGACGTGCGTGACACCGGTCGAAGCCACCAGCTCGGTGAACTCCGACAGTGACTCACCCTGAGACTCCGCCTGCCTCGCTTGCTGAAAACGGATGTGAACCAGTACGGCCCGCTCGCCGTGGGAAGGACGCTCGAACACGCCGGCTCAGGCGGCTCCGACTTCAGCCATTACCCTCTTTGTCTTCGTCGGCATAAGGCAGCCGGACCGGCTTGGAGGGAACGATGGTGGAGATAGCGTGCTTGTAGACCATCTGGTTGACACTGTTGCGAAGCAGCACAACGAACTGGTCGAACGAATCGATCTGCCCGGTCAGCTTGATTCCATTCACCAGATAAATGGCGACCGGCACACGATCCTTTCGCAGCGCATTCAGGAAGGGTTCTTGTAAAGTCTGCCCTTTAGACATCTTTCCACCTAGTTTTTAATAGAGTTCGGATATTTCTATGTCAGTCAATGCAATATAGCATAGTCTTTATAAAAATGATTGAAATAGCGACACAAGTCCGTCTCGCAGCTGCGGCCATTCTAAATGGATAGGATCGATCCGTTCAAGCGCCGTCTCGCCCCGCAGCCAGGTGAGCTGGCGCTTGGCGAGCTGCCGCGTGGCGACAATCCCCTTCTCACGCATCCCGGCATAGTCCAGCCGCCCCTCCAGATACTGCCACACCTGGCGGTATCCCACTGATTTCATGGAAGGAAGCTCCAGGCTGAGCCGGCCGCTGGCGCGCAGAGACGCCACTTCATCGACGAATCCCGCCGCCAGCATCGCATCGAAACGGCGCGCGATCCTCTCGTGCAGAACGGCACGATCCCTGGGCACGAGGGCAACGCTTGCCACCCGAAAGCGCGACCGGAGCCCCCCCTCACGCACCCGCTGCAACTCGCTGATGGGCCTGCCGGTGAGCATCCACACCTCCAGCGCGCGCTGCAACCGCTGCGGGTCATTGGGGTGAATACGGGCCGCCGCCACCGGATCCACCGCCGCCAGCCGCCGATGCAGATAGACCCAGCCATGGGTCCGGGCCTCCGCTTCGAGCGTCGCGCGGATCGCCGGGTCGGCCGTCGGCAACGGCGACAGACCGTCGAGCAACGCTCGGAAATAGAGCATCGTCCCGCCCACCAGCAGCGGCACCCGGCCGGCGGCGTGAATCGCCTCGATCTCGGCCAACGCATCCTCCCGGAAACGGGCGGCCGAATAGGCCTCGTCCGGCGCGCAAATGTCGATCAGCCGGTGCGGCGCCCGCGCCAGCGTGGCCGCATCGGGCTTGGCGGTGCCGATGTCCATGCCACGATAGACGAGCGCCGAATCGACGCTGACGATCTCCACCGGCAACGCCTCGACCAGCGCCACGGCCAACGCCGTCTTGCCGCTGGCCGTCGGCCCCATCAGACAGAGAACGGGCGGCCTACTCTCCACGCTGAAACAGCTTGTCGAGCTGGTCGATGGTGAACTGCATCCAGGTCGGGCGGCCATGATTGCACTGACCGCTGCGTTCGGTGCGCTCCATATCGCGCAGCAGCGCGTTCATCTCGGCAATGGTGAGCTGGCGGTTGGCCCGCACCGACCCGTGACAGGCCATCGTCGCCAGCAGTTCATTTTGTGCCTCCTCGATCCGCGCGCTGCTGCCGCGCTCCAGCAGATCGGCGAGCACATCGCGCACCAGCCGCTCCACGTCGGCGTCCTTGAGCAGCGTCGGCACGGCGCGAACGACGACGGACTCGGCGCCGCTTCGATCCAGCTCCAGCCCCAGCGAGCGCAACATCGGCGCCGAAGACTCGACGCAGTCGGCCTCCCGCCGGCTGACCCGGATCGTCAAGGGCAGCAACAGCGGCTGCACCTTCAGCCCATCGCCCTGCCAAGACTGCTTCAACCGCTCATAGGTGATGCGCTCATGGGCGGCGTGCATGTCCACCAACACCATGCCCTTGTGATTCTGCGCCACGATATAGATGCCGTGGAGCTGCGCCAGCGCATACCCCAGCGGCGGCCCCTCGGCGGACTCGGCCGCCGCCTCGATCCGATGGGCCGGCAACGAGGGCGCCGCGGCCGCCAGCTGGCCGTACCCCGCCAACTGCTCCGCCACCCGTTCCGGCGCCGGCGTGGCGGACCGCTGCCACGACGGCGGGGATGATGGCGGTGGTTCGGCCAGCGGCGCCTGCTGTTGCAACGGCGCCGCCTCGAGCACCATCGGTGCCGCCGGCGCCGGCGTCGAGTCGGCGGGGCGGATCCCGGCGATCACCTTCTTGAGCGTGCGAAAGATGAAGTCGTGCACCAACCGCGATTCACGAAAGCGCACCTCGTGCTTGGTGGGATGGGCATTGACATCGACCAGCGCCGGATCCAGCGCCAGAAACAGCACATAGGCCGGATGACGACCATGATAGAGCACGTCCTGGTACCCCTGCCGCACCGCATGAGTCACCAGCTTGTCCCGAATCATCCGCCGATTGACATAGAAATACTGCATGTCCGCCTGGCTGCGGGAAAAGGTCGGCAGCCCCAACCACCCCCAGAGCCGCAGCCCCGCCCCGCTTTCGTCGAAGAACACCGACTGCTCGACGAAGGCGGGCCCCAGCACCTCGCCGATCCGGCGGCGGCGTGCATCCCCGGATGTGGCCGGCGGCAACCGGAACGTCTGCCGCCGGTTGTGATGCAGCTCGAACCCCACGTCGAAATGACTCAGCGCCAGCCGCCGCACCAACTGTTCGAGATGGCCGAACTCCGTCTTCTCGGTGCGCAGAAACTTGCGGCGCGCCGGCACGTTGTAGAACAGGTCACGCACATCGACCGTCGTCCCCGGCGGGTGGGGAAACGGCTGCGGCTCCCCCAGCGGCACCCCCCCTTCGAGCTGATACCGCCAACCATTGTCCTGCCCGGCCACCGCCGACGCCATCTCCACCCGCGCCACCGAGGCGATGCTCGGCAACGCCTCGCCCCGAAAACCGAGACTCCGGATGTGTTCCAGGTCATCGAGGCTGCCGATCTTGCTGGTGGCGTGGCGGGCGAAGGCCAGCGGCATCTCCTCCACGGGAATGCCCGCGCCGTCGTCACGAATGCGAATGCGCTTGATGCCGCCCCGTTCCACGTCGATGGAGATGGCCCGGGCGCCGGCATCGAGACTGTTCTCCAGCAGCTCCTTGGCCACCGAGGCCGGGCGCTCGATCACCTCACCGGCGGCGATCTGATCGATCAGTTGGGGTGGGAGCTGGCGGATCGTCATGGGCAGGGCGGGCACGCTGGAATGCGGCCGATTATCGGCGATATCGCCCCGTTTGGCGAGAATGGGACGCGCCCGGAAGACGATCGACCGCGACCGGCGAGATCAGGTCTCGGTGACGGGGATCTTGAGCTTCTTGCCTACCAGCAGCTTGTCGCCGGAGAGACCGTTGACACTGCGCAGATAGTCCACCGGCACGCGGTAGCGCTGGGCGATGCCGGAGAGGGTGTCGCCACGCCGCACCACATGTTCGTGGGTCCGCATCCGCGCCACCAGCGTGTCGTCGGGCGCATGCTCGGCAAAGTATTTGCGAATGCCCCGGACCAGCGACTTCGCCAGCTTCTCCTGATGGGCGCGTGTGCGCAGACGCTTCTCCTCGCGCGGGTTGGAGATGAAGGCCGTCTCCACCAGCACCGACGGTACGTCCGGCGACTTGAGCACGACGAACGCGGCCTTTTCCACCTTGCGGCTGTGCACCTTGCCGACCCGGTCCAGCTCGGCCAGCAACTGGCGCGCCGCCTTTTCGCTGGTCTCGATGGTGTGACGCTGAGAGAGGTCGAGCAACACCGACGCCAGCATCTGATCGCGGTTGTCGAGGCTGACACCACCGATCAGATCGACCGCGTTCTCCTGTTGGGCGAGAAAACGGGCCGCCTCGCTGGAGGCGCCGTTCTCCGAGAGGATATAGACCGACGATCCCTGGGCATCGGGATTCGGCGACGCGTCGGCATGAATCGAAATGAAGAGATCCGCCTTGGCCGCCCGCGCCTTGTTGATACGCTCGCGCAGCGGCAGAAAGGTATCGCTGTTGCGAATCAGCACCGGTCTGTAGCCCGGCTCGCGCTCCAACAGCTTGGCCAGGCGGCGCGCCACCTGCAGCACCACCTGCTTCTCCCGCGTTCCCCGCTTGCCCACCGCGCCCGGATCCTTGCCACCATGGCCGGCATCGATGGCGATGACGAGATCACGCGGTTTGCGCGGCTTCGGCTTCTTCGCCGTCTTGACCGGCTTGCGCTTCGGCGGCTCCACGGCGGCGGCCAGCGGCTGCTTGAACTCGACGATCAACTGCTGGCGGCCATCGGCGCCACGCCGCACACGGGTACTGGTCGGCACCTGCCGCGCCATGTCGAGCACCACGCGCAGATCGTCACCGTTGCGCTTGCCGTAACGCAGCCGCTTGACGAGTTGCGACGGCCCCAACGCCAGACGCTCGACCCCCATCGAGGTGTCGGGAAAGTCGAGCACCACCCGGCTGGGGTTGTTCAGATGGAACAGCTTGTGGCGAGCACTGCCGGCCAGGTCGAAGACGACGCGCACCGTGCCCCCGTCGCGCTCCAGGCGCACGCCGCGAATGGCGTTCGCCTGCCCGGCCAACGCCCACGGCGCCTCTCCCGTCAGCGCAACGGCCACGGCGGCGGCGACGCGGCGCAGAAAGAGTCTGCGGTTGTTGTTCGAATGATCGGTCACGGCTGTTTCTGCAACTGATTGATTTTTCGTTCGATAGCGTCCACGGCCCAGCATTGGGCAGGCACTAACGCCCCATGTTATCCGCATTGACGAATATAGCAAGCTTTCCCTTGTTTTTTAGCGACATAGCCCACGAAGTTCAAGCCCTTCATTGCGACGGAACCGCTCCCCGGCCCGGATAGCGGCGGACCCCGTCACGACGAATCGCCGTGCAGCCAGAAACCGGCGGTGCCGTGCCACCGCCCGGCCAGCGTCAGTTCGGCGCGACGCCCCGCGCCCTCGTGGTGGAGCGAGACGTCGAGATCGGCCGGCGGCAACATCCCCTCGCCACGGGCGGGCCATTCTATCAGGCACAGCGCACCGGAACCGAGATAGTCTTCAAACCCCAGATACGCCAGCTCCTCCGGATCGGCCAGCCGGTAGAGGTCGAAATGAAAAACCGACCGGCCACCGATCTCATAGGGCTCGACCAGGGTATAGGTGGGGCTCCTGACCCGCCCTTCATGACCCAGTGCCCGCAACAACGCGCGAACGAAGCAGGTCTTGCCGGCCCCCAGATCACCCTGCAGATAGACGATGTTCAGCCTGGCGATCAGCGGCGCGAGCCGTTCGGCCAGCGCCACCGTCGCCGCCTCGTCGGGCAGCCCGACTCTCATCGCGGATTCACCAGCTGCCGCAACCATGGCATCAGATCGGTGGCCAGCAGGCCACGCTGTTGCGCGCCGGCGGCGCGGTCGCCGGCGGTGGCGTGGACGACGACGCCGAGGCAGGCCGCCAGTTCGAGATCGAACCCCTGGGCCATCAGCCCGGCGATGACCCCCGTGAGCAGGTCACCCATCCCACCGGACGCCATCCCGGGATTGCCGGCATCACAGAGATAGAAGCCGCCGGGCCCCGCGATGATGGTCCCCGCCCCCTTGAGGACGACGACGCCACCGTAGCGCAGCCGGAGCTCCTTGGCGCTGCGCAGCCGGTCGGCCTGGACGTCGCGGGTCTCGATGTCGAGTAGCTTCGCCGCCTCGCCGGGATGGGGTGTCAGCACGCGACGATGACGCCGCTCCGGCGCCCCGGCCAGATAGGAGAGCGCCCCGGCATCGACGACCATCGGCAGATCGGCCACGTTGGCACGCGCCCAGCAGTTGTGTGACCAGGCGCTGTGGTGCATCCCCGGCCCCAGCGCGACGACGGTGGCCCGCTCGGTGAGCTTGCGCTGCACCGCCGCGCTGTCGATGCCGCGCACCATCAGCTCCGGCCTGCCGGCGTTGAGCATCGCCGCATGGTCGGGGTGGGTGCCCACCGACACCAGCCCGGCGCCGACGCGCAGCGCCGCTTCGGCCGCCATCCGCGCCGCGCCGCCCATGCCCTGATCGCCGCCGAGCACCAACACATGCCCGAAGTCTCCCTTGTGGCAGACGGCCGGACGCGGCCGCAGCCACGTCGCCAGATCCTCGGCCAGCAACCGCAGCACCGCCGGCTGGAATTTCTCGTAGACCGTATCGGGACAGTCGAGATCATCGAGGATGACGCTGCCACAGAAGTCGGCGGCGCGGCCGGTGAACAGCCCCAGCTTCAAGCCGATGAAGGTGACCGTCTCCGCCGCCATCACCGCACTGCCGAGCGGGTTGCCGGTCTCACTGGAGAGGCCGCTGGGGATATCGACCGCCACCACCGGCGCGCGGTGCTCGTTGACGAGCTGCACCGCCACCAGGAAACGCCCCTCCAACGGCCGCGCCAGGCCGGTGCCGAAAATGGCATCGACGATCACGTCGTAGTCGGCCGCCAGCGTGCCATCGAACGGACGGGTCTCGCCACCGGCCGCCGTCCACTGCTGGAAAGCCTTGCGGGCATCGCCGCGCAGGCGCTCCGGCTCGCTCAGCGTCAGCAAATCCACCGGATGGCCGGCCTCGCGCAGCCGCATGGCCGCGACATAACCGTCACCGCCGTTGTTGCCAGGGCCACAGAGCACCAGCACACGCCCGCCGTCGCCCGCCAGCGCCGTCGCCTGCTCGAAGACAGCGTGACCGGCCCGCGTCATCAGCGTAAAGCCGGGCACACCGTGGCGCTCGATCACCTCGCGCTCGATGGCACGGATCTGCTCGGCGGTGTAGAGGCGTCGGGACAAATGTTTCATGGGCGAATTATACTGATCCGATGCCCGCCAACACCCCCTCCACCCTGCCCGCCGATCTGCCGGCCCGCATTCGCGCCTGGGGCAAGACGCTCGGCTTCGCCGACATCCGCATCAGCGACACCGACCTCTCCCTCGCCGAACACCACTTCGAACAGTGGCTGGCCCACGGTTACCACGCCGACATGGACTACATGGCCCGCCACGGCCGTAAGCGCAGCCGACCAGCCGAGCTGGAGCCTGGCACGATCCGCATCCTCTCGGCACGGATGGAGTATTTTCCCGGCAACAGCCGCGAGCCGTGGTCGGTGCTGCAAGACCCGGCACTGGGCTATGTCTCCCGCTATGCGCTCGGGCGCGACTACCACAAGCTGATGCGCAAACGGCTGCAACGGCTGGCGCGGCAGATCGAGGCGGCGGTCGGGCCGTTCGGCCACCGCGTCTTCGTCGACAGCGCGCCGGTGCTGGAAAAACCGATCGCCGCCAAGGCCGGGATCGGCTGGACCGGCAAGCACAGCAACATTCTGACGCGGAAAGGGTCTTGGTTCTTCCTCGGCGAGATCTACACCGACCTGCCACTGCCCACCGACGCTCCGGTGGCCGGGCACTGCGGTCGCTGCACCGCCTGCATCGACGTCTGTCCCACCAGCGCCATCGTCGCCGACGGCGTCGTCGATGCGCGGCGGTGCATCTCCTATCTGACGATCGAGAACCACGGACCCATTCCCGCCGAGTTGCGGCCGCTGCTCGGCAACCGCATCTATGGCTGCGACGACTGCCAGCTGGTCTGTCCGTGGAACCGTTTTGCCCGCCCGGCCGGGCTGCCCGACTTCGATGTGCGTCACGGCCTCGACGGCGCCACACTGGTGTCGCTGTTCGGCTGGGACGAGCAGACCTTCCTGAAACGGATGGAGGGCTCGCCGATCCGCCGCATCGGACATCGCGGCTGGCTACGCAACATCGCCGTGGCACTCGGCAACGGCCCGGCCAGCGACGCCGCGCTCGACGCGCTGCGCACCCGGCGCAGCCACCCCGACGCAATGGTGGCCGAGCACGCCCGCTGGGCCATCGACCGGCTGGAGAAACGACGATGCGGGGGGTGATGCTCGATCGCGCCAGCCTCGACCGCGGGGATCTCGACCTGACCCGGCTGCTGACGCTGCTGTCGGGCTGGCGGCTCCACGACGCCACCCCGCCGGGGAAGCTGGACGCCCACCTCGACGGCGCCGAGGTGGTGCTGACCAACAAGGTGGTTCTCGATCGGGCCACCCTCGAACGCCACCGCCGGCTCCGGCTGGTCTGCGTACTGGCCACCGGCACCGACAACGTCGATCTCGACGCCGCCGCCGCGCTCGGCATCACCGTCCGCAATGTCACCGCCTACGGCACCACCTCGGTGGTGCAACATCTCTTCGCACTGATGCTGGCGCTGGCACGGCGGCTGCCGGCACAGCTCGACGCCGTCGCGGCGGGCGACTGGAGCCGTAGCGAGCAGTTCTGCCTGCTCGACCAGCCGATCGACGACCTGGCCGGCAAGCGGCTCGGCATCATCGGTCATGGGGAGCTGGGCCAGGCCGTGGCGCGAACCGGCGAATGTTTTGGCATGATCCCGCTGATCGCCGAGCGGCGTGGCGAACCACCCCGCCGCGGCCGGCTGCCGTTCGAGCAGGTGGTCGCCAAGGCCGACGTGCTGAGCCTGCACTGCCCGCTGACCCCGCAGACCGAAAAACTCATCGATGCCACCGTGCTCGCCGCCATGCCACGACACGGCTGGCTCATCAACACCGCCCGTGGCGGCCTCGTCGACGAAGCGGCCCTTGCCAACGCCCTCGACCGTGGCATCATTGCCGCCGCAGCGCTGGACGTGCTGTCACAGGAGCCGCCACCGCCGGATCACCCCCTGCTCACACCGCCGCGGGAGAACCTCATCGTCACCCCGCACGTCGCCTGGGCAGCCCGGTCGGCGCGGCAACGGATCATCGATCTCACCTGCGACAACATCGAAGCCTATCTGGAAGCAACCGGGACACCACGACCATGAGCAACGACAAGCCCTTCGACCCCAACGACCCCTGTCTCTTCTGCAATCCCAGCGACGACGAGATCATCGCCGAAACCGAGCATGCATGGCTGATCAAGGACTGCTTCCCGGTCAGTCCCGGCCACTGCCTGGTGATCCCCAAGCGTCACATCCGCAGCTATTTCGACAGCACGCCGGCGGAGGCCGCCGACTACCACACGCTGATCCAGAAGGCGAAGAGCTGGGTCGAGGCGCAGCACACCCCCGACGGCTACAACATCGGCTGCAACAACGAGGAGGCCGCCGGTCAGAGCGTCTTCCACCTCCACATCCACATCATTCCCCGCTACCGCGGCGACGTGGAGAATCCCCGCGGCGGCGTGCGCAACGTCGTGCCAAAGGCCGCCCGCTACGACATCAACGAACACAAGAAGGCCAAGGGCGGCTGACGCGCCACAAGACCTCGCGACGCGCCCTGCTTCACAGTCGCGCCGTGGCCCCGCTGTTACACTGCCGGGGAAACACCATCAGGGATGTCGTCATGAAAAAGGTATTTCCTCTCGCCCTGCTCCTGCTGCTGGCCACTTGGGGCGGCACCAGCTGGCTGATCTCCAACCAGGTCGAAAAGCACTACGAGCAGGCCATTGGCCAGGCCAACACCCGGCTGCGTCAGGCGCTGCCGTTTTTCGAGGTGGCGCCGACCCGTTTCGACAAAGGGCTGTTCAAGAGCACGGCACAGTCGAGGATCACGCTGCACGGCGAAGCGGAGGACGAGGGAATTCCACTCACTCACGTCATCTATCACGGGCCGGTGATGTTCACGCCAATGGGCATCAAGACCGGCAGCAGCTACATCGTCACCACGCTCGACCTCGACGCCCTGCCAGCCGAGCGGCGCGCGGTGCTGGCCAAGGCCGCCGGCGGCAAGCCCCCCCTGACCATCGGCCTGCGCACCGGCACCGGCGAGGCCTTCGATCTCGACCTCGAAGTGGCCCCACTCACCGCCACCGGCGACGACGGCCAGAGCGAGATCCACTTCGCCGGTCTCCACGGCGCCCTCTCGTCGGATCTCGAAGGGCGCTATCTGCGCGGCAAGATCGAAAGCGGCCGCCTGCGGCTCACCCGCAGTGGCAACGAAGGGGTGGAGATCGCCCCAACCACCATCGAGCTGGACATCGACGAACTCTATCGCGGCATCATCCTCGCCGGCGACGCCCGGATCACCACCCAGGGCATCACCGTGACCCTGCCGCAACAGGGCGAGGCACATGCCGGCAACATCCGCCTGCTCTCCAGCAACCGACACCAGCCGGAGCACGGCATCCACGGCGAGGACAGCCTGGAAGCACGACCGCTGGCGTTGAAGCTGCCGGCCAGGCACCTCGAGATCGACGACGGCGCTCTTCGCCTCGACCTGGCACTGCGAGGCATCGATGCCGAGAAATACAAGAAGCTGATCGACGCCGGCGCGGCCCTGCAGGCGCTGCAGATCGAAGCGGTCGAGAAAGGCAACACCGATCCAGCGCTGCTCGAACGCAACATCCAGAACTACCTGGCCAGTTTGGTCGGTCTGCTGGGTCCGGGCCTTGCGGCCGAAACCGCTTTCGACTTCTCACTGCCCCAAGGTGCGGCAAAGGCGACCCTGGCGCTCACCTACACGGACGACCGCCCGGTCACCGAGCTGGCGACCCTGCGCGACCTGATCGGCGCCCTCGGCGGCCGGTTCGACGTCACCGTTGACGAGGCGCTGCTCGACATCCTGTCGCTGCGCGAGCTTGCCACGGTGCCGGTGGCCATGGGCTTCGCCGTGCAGAAAGACGGCCGGCTACAAGCCGACATCCGCCTCGACGGCGGCGTACTGCGGATCAACGGCCAGCCCACCCCCTTCATCGAAATGCTCGGCCCGATCCTCGACGAACCGTCACCGCTGCAACGACTCGGCGACCGGCAACCGGTCTGATCGCAACGCCCCGGCAAGTCCGCCGCTTGACTTGCCGGCTTGACGGCACCATGTTGATGACAACGGCGGCCAACCCGGCCTGGCTCGAATATTTCATGCGCATGGTGTCATGCTTGTCCCTGCATTCTCATGAAATATTCGGGCGAGCAGTTGCCGCTCCGGTATGCCCGGGCGTCATCACACCCCCCGGGCGAGGCTCGATCACAGGTGCCGTCCCATGCCCGCACTGCGCAAACACCCGCTCGCCCTGACGCTGCTGCTGTCGCTGGCGGCGATCGTAGCGATCGTGGTCTGGCTGACCCGCCCGCGGCCGGTGGCGGTGACGACGGCGACAGTGACGCGCGGCACGGTGGAAGCAACGGTCAGCAACACCCGGGCCGGATCGGTCAAGGCCTGCCGACGAGCGCGGCTTTCGCCGGCGATCGGCGGACAGATCGCGGCGCTCCACGTGCGCGAAGGGCAAGAGGTTGGAGCCGGAACGCTGCTGCTGGAGCTGTGGAACGACGACCTGAAGGCGCAGCTCGGCCATGCCCGCAAGAGCGCGGCGGCGGCGCAGTCGAAGACCCGCGCCGTCTGCCTGCGCGCCGACGAGGCGCAGCGGAAGTTGTCACGGTTGCAGCCGCTGTACCAGCGCGGGGCGGTCTCCGAGGACCAACTGGACGAGGCACGCACCGCCGCCGATGCGGCCCGCGCCGAGTGCCAGGCATCGCGTGCCGCCGACGAGGTGTCGCTGGCGCAGGTACGGATCATCGAGGCCCGCCTGGAGCGCACCCGGCTGCGGGCACCCTTCGCCGGCGTGGTGGCCGAGGTCAATGGAGAGCTGTACGAATACCTGACCCCGTCGCCAGTCGGCGTGGCAACCCTGCCGGCCATCGACCTGATCGACGACGGCTGTTTCCACATCGAGGCGCCGATCGACGAGGTGGATGCCGGCCGCATCGCGGTGGGAATGCCGGTTCGCGTCTCGCTCGACGCCTTCCCCGGCCACGACTTTCCCGGCCATCTGCAACGCATCGCCGACTACGTACTCGACCGGGAGAGGCAGGCCCGCACCGTGGCGGTGGAGGTGACGCTGGACGACGCCGGCGACGGCCAGCGGCTGCTGGCGGGCTACAGCGCCGACGTGGAGATCATCGTCGAGCGGCGTGACAACGTGCTGCGCATTCCCGCCGATGCGCTGCTGGAGGGGAACCAGGTATTCGTGGTCGAGAACGACCACGCCCACAGGCGCGCCATCGACATCGGACTCTCCAACTGGGATTTCGTCGAGGTGCGTGGCGGACTCGATGAAGGCGCGCGGATCGTCACCTCGCTGGACCGCAAGGGACTGGCCGACGGGGTGGCGGTACGGATCGAAGCCCAGCCATGATCCGGCTGGAGCGAATCGAGCGCGTCTTCACCGTGGGCGACCAGCCGGTGCATGCGCTGGACGGCATCACGCTGACGATCGAGGACGGTGAGTATGTGGCGATCATGGGGCCATCGGGCTCCGGCAAATCGACCCTGCTCCACATCATCGGCCTGCTCGACCGGCCCGACCGCGGCCACTACTGGCTCGACGACATCGACACCACCACGCTGCCCCAACCGGCGCTGGCCCGGCTGCGGGCCGAACGCATCGGCTTCGTCTTTCAGCAGTTCCATCTGATTCCACGGATGACCGCGGCGGAGAACGTCGAGCTGCCGATGGTGCTGGCCGGCATCGATCCGGCGGAACGCCGACGCCGGGTGGCGGCGGCGCTGGCGGCCATGGGACTGACCGGCCGCGCCCGACACCGACCCGACCAGCTCTCCGGCGGCCAGCGGCAGCGCGTCGCCATCGCCCGCGCCACGGTGATGCGCCCGGCCATCATTCTGGCCGACGAACCCACCGGCAACCTCGATCGCGCCTCCGGGGAGGAGGTGATGAAGACACTGGAGGCGATGCACGCCGACGGCATGACCCTGGTGCTGGTCACCCACGACCCCAGCCTCGGTGGCCGCGCCGGGCGCAGACTGTCGATGGTGGATGGCCGCATCGTCGACGACCGGAGGCAGTGATGCGGCCGGACGACATTCTCCGCTTCACCCTGCGAACGCTGCGCGGCTACCCGCTACGCAGCGCCCTGGTGCTACTGGCGATGACCATCGCGGTGATGGCGGTGCTGCTACTCACCGCCCTGGGCGAAGGGGCCAGGCGCTATGTGGTCGACGAATTCGCCAGCCTCGGCACCCATCTGCTCTTCGTCCTCCCCGGCCGCACCGAGACCACCGGCGGGCCGCCGCCGATCATCGGCGAAACCACCCGCGACCTCACCGTCGGGGATGCCGAGGCGCTGCTGCGCAGCCGCCACATCGCCCGGGTCGCACCGCTGATCGTCGGGCAGGCCGGGGTCGCCAGCGGCGGGCGCGAGCGCGAGGTCACCATTCTCGGCACCACCCGTGACTTCCTGCCGATCCGCAACCTCGCGCTGATGCGCGGGGTGTTCCTGCCAGCGCTGGGCGTCGACGAGGATCAGGCACTGTGCGTGCTCGGCAAGACCACGGCGGCGGCCCTGTTCGGCCACCAATCTCCGATCGGCGAATGGGTCCGCATCGGCGGGCGGCGTTTTCGCATCATCGGCGTGCTGGCCGACCAGGGTCAGAGTCTGGCGGCGCCCATCGACGACGTGGCGGTGATTCCGGTGGCCTCGGCCCAGGCGCTGTTCAACCGCGAAGGGCTGTTCCGCATTCTGGTGCAGGCGCGGGAGCGTGACGCCATGCGCGCCGCCGAGGCGGACATTCTGCGCATCATCGGCGAGCGGCACGACGACGAGGACATCACCGTCGTCGCCCAGGACGCGCTGCTCTCCACCTTCGATCGGGTCTTCGCGGTACTCAACCTCGCGGTGGCGGGCATTGCCGGCATCAGCCTGCTGGTGGCGGGCATTCTCATCATGAACGTCATGCTGGTGTCGGTATCCCAGCGCACGGCGGAGATCGGCCTGCTGTCGGCCCTGGGCGCGTCGCAACGGCAGATCCTGGGGCTGTTCCTGACCGAAGCGGCACTGATCGCGCTCGCCGGCGCCGTGATCGGGCTGGCCGGCTCGGCGGCCCTGACACGACTGGCGCTGCGGCTCTATCCCGATTTTCCACTCCAGATCCCGGCATGGGCGATCGGCGCGGCCGTCGTCGTGGCGGTGGCCACCGGGCTGCTGTTCGGCGCCCACCCCGCGCGCAAGGCGGCGGCGCTCGACCCGGTGGTGGCGCTGGGCAGTCACTACGGTTGACGACGATGCGACCGGGCGACTTCCACCATCTGACGCTGCAATCGATCCGGGCCAATGCCAAGCGCAGCTTTCTCACCACACTGGCCATCGCCATCGGCATCGCCGCCGTGGTGCTGCTGACCTCACTGGGTCAGGGACTGAAACGCTACATGATCGGCGAGTTCACCCAGTTCGGTACCCACCTGTTGGCGATCAACCCCGGCAAGACCACCACCTTTGGCATATCCGGCGCCATCTTCAACACCATCCGCCCGCTGACCATCGACGACGCCAACGCCATCGCCAGGCTGCCGGGAATCGTGGCCGTCACCCCGGTCGTCCAGGGCAATGCCCGCGTCGAGGCCGGCCCGCGCAGCCGCCGCACCACGGTACTCGGCGTCAATGGCCGGCTGGGCGAGGTCTGGCAGATCCGCACTGCCATCGGCCGGCCGCTCCCCGACGACGACAGCGCCTCACCCCGCGCCTATGCCGTGCTCGGCCACAAGCTGCGGCAGGAGCTGTTCCGCAACGACAACCCGCTGGGCCGGAAGATCCGCATTGCCGGCGAGCATTTCCGCGTCATCGGCGCACTGGAGCCGAAGGGCCGCGTGCTTGGCTTCGACCTGGACGACACCGTCTATCTGCCGGCGGAGCGGGTGCTGGCGATGTTCGATCGCGACGGCCTGATGGAGATCGACGTGCTGTTCCGCGCCGGCCTCGACAGCGAGGCAGTGGCGGAGCGGATCCGCCGCTTTCTGGCACAACGCCACGGCAGCGAGGATTTCACCGTCACCACCCAGGACGAGATGCTGAAGGTGCTGGACCGGATTCTCGACGTGCTGACGCTGGCGGTGGCCGCCATCGGGGGCATTTCATTGCTGGTGGGCGCCATTGGCATCTTCACCATCATGACCATCGCGGTGCACGAACGGATCCCCGAGATCGGCCTGCTGCGGGCGCTGGGTGCAACCCGCGCGCAAGTGCGCAATCTGTTCATCGGGGAGTCGGTGCTGCTGGCGCTGCTCGGCGGCGGCCTGGGGTTGGTGCTGGGGCTCGGCGGTGCCTGGCTGGTGGCGCTGCTGACACCGATCCCGGCGCAGGTCTCCTGGTTCTACACGCTGCTGGCGGAGCTGCTGGCCGCCGTCATCGGCGTACTCTCCGGCGTGCTGCCCTCGCTGCATGCCGCGGCGATGAATCCGGTGGACGCGTTGCGCAGCGAGTGACTACTGCTGCCGCGGCACCGAGGAGTGGGTCAACGACTGCAGCAGCCGCTCGTCGGCCTTGATCAGCTCCTTCAGTTTGAGGCAGGCACGCCGATTGCGCTCGATGCGCTCGCGAATTTCGTCGATCCGCTCGTCTGGCGCGGGTTGTGGCGGCACCGGGGTATCACCGACCGCCACCGCGCGGGACTTCGATTCGGTCCTGGGCGCGCGCGACACCACATTGCGGCATCCGCATTCACGACAGACGTAGAGCTTGGTATTGGGATACTTCAACCGCAGCGCAAGACTGCGCGGCCGGCGATCCTGCCGTGTCAACAAACCACCGCATTCGACGCAATAGGCCTTGCCAGAAGCCGTGCCTTCCTGCCATTTCACCGCCATGCGATCCCCCCTGTGACTCTTGTCGATGCTTTGAACGGGAAACCCGCGCGATGGTTCCCGCCCGACACCCCATGGGGTGAGTAAAGCAGCGACATTGCAACACAACTGTGAACACGGCCACAAAACCCCGGGCAGTAATGTTGCGGTCATCTTCTCGGTCCGGCCGCTGGCACGGCTTCAGGATCGGATCAACCTCTTGTAGTGGTTGATCAGGCCGTTGGTGGAGGCGTCGTGGGCCGTCACCGGGGCGTCGCCCTCCAGCTCAGGCAGAATGCCCCTGGCGAGCACCTTGCCCAGCTCCACGCCCCACTGGTCGAAGGAGTTGATGTTCCAGATCACGCCCTGAACGAAGATCTTGTGCTCGTAGAGGGCGATCAGCATGCCGAGGGTACGTGGAGACAGTCGTTCGTAGAGGATGCTGTTGGTGGGTTTGTTGCCCTCGAAGCTGCAGAACGGCACGAGCTGCTCGATTCTCTCCGCCGCCAGCCCCGTCGCCCGCAACGCCTTTTCAGTCTCTTCCGGGGTACGGCCGTTCATCAACGCCTCCGGCTGGGCGAAGAAGTTGGAGAGCAATATCCGGTGGTGCTCGAGCAGGTCGTGGTTTGGCCTGGCCGCGGCGAGAAAGTCGGCCGGCACCAGCGGCGTCCCCTGGTGGATCAGCTGGTAGAAAGCGTGCTGGCCGTTGGTACCGGGCTGACCGAAGATCACCGGCCCGGTGGCGTAGTCCACCGGCTGGCCGGCGCGATCCACCGACTTGCCGTTGCTCTCCATGTCCCCCTGCTGAAAATAGTCGGCGAAGCGATCGAGGTGCTGGTCGTAAGGCAGGATCGCGTGGGCCTGGGCACCGAAGAAGTCGATATACCAGATTCCGAGCAACGCCAGCGTCACCGGCAGGTTCTCTTCCAGCGGCGCCTGGCAAAAATGCCGGTCCATCGAATAGGCACCGTCGAGCAGCTCGTCGAATCGTTCCGGGCCGATCATCACCATGATCGACAGGCCGATGGCCGACCACAGCGAATAGCGCCCGCCCACCCAGTCCCAGAAACGGAACATGTTGGCGGTGTCGATGCCGAACTCGCGCACCTTTTCACTGTTGGTGGAGACGGCGACGAAGTGTCTGGCGATGGCGGCCTCGTCGTCGAGCCGCGACAGCAGCCAGCGCCGGGCGGTGTGGGCGTTGGTGAGGGTCTCCTGCGTCGTGAAGGTCTTGGAGGCGACGATGAACAGCGTGGTCTCCGGATCGACACGGGCGAGCACGCCGGCGATATCGGCGCCATCGACGTTGGAAACGAAATGGGCCGTCAGGCCCGCCTGGGCGAACGGGGCCAGCGCCTCACAGACCATCGCCGGGCCGAGATCGGACCCGCCGATGCCGATATTGACGATGTCGGTGATGCGCTTGCCGGTATGACCGCGCCAGTCACCGCCACGCACCCGCGTGGCGAAGTCGGCCATCTGCGCCAGCACCGCCCGCACCTCGGGCATCACGTCCCGGCCATCGACGCGGATCGGCGTCTCTCCCCGATGACGCAGCGCCACGTGGAGCACGGCGCGATCCTCGGTGTGGTTGATCTTCTCGCCACTGAACATGCGCTCGCGCCACCCCTCCACATCGGCGGCCCGCGCCAGATCGTGCAGCAACGCCATCGTCTCCGGGAGGATGCGGTTCTTCGAGTAGTCGAGCAGCAGATCTTCGTGACGCAGCGAAAAACGGTCGAAACGGTCGGGGTCGGCGGCAAAGAGATCGCGCATGTGCCGGCTCTTCACCACCTCGTGGTGTTGCTGAAGCGCCTGCCAGGCTGCGGCACGGGGAGAGGTGGCGGACATGGGCGACTCCTTTTGCGATTGAACGACCGCCGGAATTATAAGGGCAAGGGCGGGCGTGACGCAGCGGACCCCGATCCCATTTCACGGCGCTGGACGCGGCGCATCGGGCGCCCTGCCGGCGACGCGGGGGCTGACCGTCACGAGGGCCGGCATGGTCCCGGCCTCGGGGGTCAGTGGGTGGCGATGAAATTCTCCAACGCCTCCTTGCGGATCGGGCCCGGGTTGACCGCAACCAGCTCACCCTTCGGATCGAACAACCAGTAGGTGGGCGTACCGCGAAACGGCTCCTGTGCCGCGATCTCGAAATTCATCGCCATCAACCCCAGCTCGGCGATGTAGTTGGGGAACTTGAGCGGGCTCTGCTTCAGCTTCTCCTCGATGGCCGCCTTCTGCGCCATGCCATCGATGACGACACCGACCACCTCGGCATCGTCGTGCTGTTCGGCAAAGGCGTTGATGTCGGGCTTGTTGCGCTCGCAGATCGGGCATTTGAGCGCCCAGAACATCACCAGCGTCCATTTGCCCTTGCCCACGTGCTTCTCCAGGCTGGCCGGCTTGCCATCGAAATCGCGAAGCGCGAGATCGGGCACGCCGGCGTTGGCATGCAGTGGAAAAGAGAGCACCAGCAGGCAGAACAACCACCAGATCGTCGTTTTTCGCATCGTTTGCGTCTCGTCCGTTGTCGATGAAGCGTTCCTATTCTACGCCATCGGCCCGACGGCGGACGCCACCCGCCATACTCGTTCACCACCGGACGGACGGCACGGCCCGTCGGATATTCACTGTCTGTTAAGTGGCCGGCGCGCTATCATCGAAGCAACCGTATTCCAAAGAGACAGGGAGAGCCCCATGACACCAATGCTGAAAAAGAGCCTCATTCTCGCCACCGCACTGACACTGGCGGCCTGCGCCCCCGACGATCCCAACCGTCGCGCCAAGGTCGGTGCCGCCGTCGGTGCCGTCGCCGGCGCGGTGATCGGCAACCAGGCCAGGTCGGATCGCGGCAAGGTGGTCGGCGCCGTGGCCGGCGCGGCGGCCGGCGCCGCCATCGGCAACTACATGGACAAGCAGCAACAGGCGCTGGAGGAGCAGCTGGCGGCCGAACGGCAAGCTCACCAGATCGAGCTGGAACGGGTGCGGGAGGACACCATCAAGCTGAACCTCTCCAGCGAGGTGTCGTTCGACTACGACAGCGCGTCGCTGAAACCCTCGTTCTACCCGGCGCTGGACAAGATCGCCGATGTCATCCGCCAGCACGACCAGACCTCGGTGGAGATCGTCGGCCACACCGACAGCCGCGGCAGCGAGGCCTACAACCAGCGTCTCTCCGAGCGCCGTGCCGAGGCGGTGGCCAGCTACCTGATCGGGCGCGGCGTCGATCCGGCGCGGATCACCACATCCGGGCGCGGCGAGTCAGAGCCGCGCGGCACCAACAGCACCGAGGCCGGGCGTCAGCTCAACCGCCGCGTCGAGATCTTCCTGCGCTCGACCCAGTAGCAAGCCGCCATGCCAGAACAGCCGCCACCGCCATCGGACAAACGGCAGACGCTGCTTGCCGCCATCGTTCTGCTGCTGGTGGCAGGCGGGCTGTTCTGGCTCTGGCAGTCACAGAACGATCCGCGCATCGAGCAACTCGACCGGATGCTGGCCGACGACCCCGAGGTGGGTCACTACGACTATCGCTTCCGGGTCTTCGCCATCGACGGGGACACCGCCATCGTCTCCACGCCACGCTCGCCCCAGATGTCGGTGCTGCGTTTTCTGGAGATCGTCCGCCCCGACCTGGACGTGAGCAACCCCGACACCCCCGAGGTGATCGCGGCACAGAAAGCGCTGGCACGGATCCAGTACCGCGCCAGGGAGATCGTCCTCTCCCACCCCGAAATCGAGGATCTGCGCTGGCAACTGGACAGGCAGTGGTACCTGCGGCACGGCATCGTGGCGCCGTAGCGAGGCCGCGCTACCGCCGGTATATGACCGGCGGCTCCCCCTGCGCGCGATGCGGAACGACAAACCTGGCCACCGCCCCGACCCGGTCACGGCGGCCGGCATCGGTGATCGTCTCCATCGTCACCAGCTTCACGTCGATGCGGTCGCTGCGGACCGTCGCCAGACCATAGCCGTGGGCGTCGGTGCGGGCATAGCGCAGATGTCCGTTGACCGACCGGTCCTGCACGACCGTCGCCGGATCGGCACCATCGGCGACGGCAATACCGGCGGCGACGCCATTGAGCAGCGTGTTGTCGAGGTTGTTGCGCGGTGGCTCGCCCGGCGGCTCGACCACGATGAGGCGCCGCACCGCCGCCTCCAACGCCGACGGACGCTCGCGGCGGGAGAGCCGTTCCACCCCGGCATACATCGACAGCGAGCTGATGGCGGCAGTCACCACTTCGACGGCCGCCACCTCCCCGTCGCCGCTGTCGTAGTCGTCCCGCACCACGCCCGCGAAATGGGCGTGCACGTCTCCGGCCAGCGACACGACGTTGGCGATGCCGTTGTCTCGCAAAAAGCGCATCAACTCCCGCCGCTCGCTGGCATAGCCGTCCCAGGCATCGGAGGAGACGACCACCTCGGGAAGAATCGGATTGAGCGTCGGCAGATCCAGCTTGAGGCGCATCAGCGGAACCGAGTTGCCCCATAGCCGCCAACGGGCGGTGGACCGCCGCATCCGCGCCTTCCACCACTGTTTCTGCGACGCGCCCAATATCGAGCCGGGCGGGCTGTGGCGGCGCGGGTTGAGGATCAACATCCCGCCGACACCGAGAAAGGCATCAGGATCACCGTCGTTCGCGGTCTCGCCGGCGTCCATCTGGTTGAGCAGAGCCAGCGGCATCGCGGCGCGGGGATGGAGAAACGCCAGCCCCGAGGAGGAGATCTCCTCCGGCACCGCGTGATCACTGCGAAAGGAGCGATTGTCGGTGAGCAGCAGGTCGATCAGCCCGCCGAAACGCAGGCACCGGTGGATCGTCAGCGAGTGAATCGCCCGCTCATTGTCGCCATTGGGCCGGTCGTTCGGCGTATTGGCCACATCGACGAACTCGAAGGCACGCGCCGGGTGCGATGGATCGTCGTCCTCGTAGTCCATCGGAATATATTCCGACCAGGCCTGGTTGGCCGCCACCTTGCGCCGTTGCGACGGCTCGTCGGTACTGGCATCGGGGCCATCGTTCTCGTAATTGGCCTCGCTCTGCCAGCAGTCGTCGGAGAACTCGTGATCGTCCCAGACGCAGACGAACGGCCAGCGGGCCCGCGCGGCGAGCAGATCGGGATCCCGCAGATACTGGCGGTAGAGGTGCCGGTAGTCCTCCACCGACACCGCGTGACGGATGCCCGAGGCGGTCACGCCACCGTCGGGAAAGGCACCCGGACCCCGCGGTGATCCATCCTCGCCCAGCAGGCCACCGGGGATCGGCTCTCCCCGCGCATCGAGCGGCGCCTGCCACTGTTCATCTGTCTCGTAGATGAAATCCCCCAGATGGAGGACAAAACGGATGCGCTCCGACGCCGGTGCCGCCAGATCGTCTTTCAGCATCCGCCGCCAGGCACCGTAGTAACCGTGCTTGCGCTCCTGGCAGCTGACGAAGGCCAGCGTCACATCGGTCAGCGCGCCAGCCGGCGGCGCCGTCCAGCTGCGCCCGGTCACCGACCGGTCGCCGACGGCCGTGACGAAGCGATAGTAATAGACGGTGTCGGGCTGCAGCCCGGTGACGCGAGCGTGGACGGTGAAGTCCTGACGGGCGCGGGCCACCACCGGCTCGCGCAGGACCGGCTCGGCAAACGCCTCGTCCAGCGCCAGCTCCAGCCACAACCGAAATGCCCCAACCCCCTCGTCATGGGGCAGCGCCCGCGTCCAGAACACGAGCGAAGCGGGCTTGGGATCGGCCGACGCCACCCCTTGCGGGAAGGAGGCGCCGATCTCGGGCAGCGCCTGTCGATCGTTGCCGGCACGACAACCGGCCACGCTGCCGGCCACCCCCGCCTGTAGCGTCGAGACGACAATGCAATGAAGAAATGTGCGACGTCGCATCAGCCCATTGTGCAATGGTCGGACCCGGCCGACATGGAGCGTGGGTCACTTTTCGACCGTTGATCTTGAATCCACTGCCACTCACCCGCAAAAAATGTGAGTGGCATCACTGTAAACTATTGTCATGGGGTCAATGATCCATTGTAGAGATTCCCGTTTGTTCAACAGCCGAATCGTTTTTCATAGAAGGAGGCGCATCATGCAAGCACAAAGACTTCTGAGAAAGAATTCATTACTGGCACTGGCCATGTCCACGATCATAACGGCCACGGCAGGTTGTGGCGGTGGCGGAGGTGATGATGGCGGCACCACAGGTAATGGTGGCAGTGGTAGCCCCTCCATCGGCGCCAATGTCGGTGAAACACAGCTGAAATCGGGTGTGCTGACCGGCCTGACCGGCGGGCCGACCGGAAACTTCACTGCGACGATCACCCAGGTCATCAACAAGTCGAGCGCGTTGCGAGAGCTCCAGACCGAAAGCGGAAACATCGGCAATCTGCCCGGCCTGCCCTCGGGATTTTCCGCCCGCGCGGCCACCCGGGCCGGTGATGGCAGTGGCGGCTTCGACCCCAATGCCAGCAATCAAGAGAACATCCAGGCCATCGCCAACCTCATCGATGACATCGTCGAACAGTCGACCGTCACCCGGAATGGCAACACCTACGTCATCGACCCGGATGAGAGCCGGATCTGCAGTTCGCCCGACGTGCCGGTGAGCGACATCAACCAATGCACCAACTTTCTTTCTCCGATGACGATGGTCGTCACCGTCAATGCCACCAATGGCAACAACGTCACCGCGGCGACCACCGACTTCCTCTACGGCAACAGCGTGTTCCTGCAGACCGACTTCACACCGACGACGGCCTATTTCGAGATCCGCCTGGACGGCAGCAAGGCACTGCTCGCCGGGTACAACCAGGTCGCCGACCCGGAAGACGTGGTCGACATCCCGGCCGTCATGCAGGGCAGCGTACGCTTTGCCATCGACGCCCCGACCCAGCAGCAGGGCAAGCTGACGCTCTCCATTCCCAACACCGTGGTGTTGAAGGACACCACCGAAGGCATCGACATGACCCTCGCCGCCACCAACAACCTGCTGAGCCTGTCCGCCAATGCAGCGGCAGAGACGGCGGAGCTGGAGGTCGGCATCGGTGCCCTGAGCCTGCTGTTCAGCGACGAGGACGACTACGGCAACCGCTTCCCGGTCCACCTGACGCTCGATGCCATCCGCGGCAAGATCGACGTCAACGATACCCAGCTCCGGATCACCGGCCTCACCCTCGACTCCATCAAACTGACCGTCGATGGCCAGACGGCACTCGACATGGCGCTCGCGCCGTTCAGTGCGCTGCTCGAAGCCGATGCGAGCAATCTTGGCGTGGTGACGTTCAACAGCGCATTGAACTTCGCGCTCGACACCACCAACGTCAACAACTACCTCGACGACGATCCCGGCAGCGCCCCAACCGATACGCTGAAGGTTCGCGCCTCCGCGCCGGCCGGCGCCGTCCTCTCCGAGGTCGATGATATAAGCAACACCGTCAAGCTCACCGGCCAGGGCCCGCTCACGCTGTCGGTCGAGGAAAACGGTGTCTCCACCGCCAACCTCATCCTGCCGACCGGCGCCTGCGCCAACCTGTCGTCGGCGACACCGACGATCACCGCCTGCCCTGCCAGCCAGTAGGCGACACGGCAGTCCCCGGCAGCGGGTGCCTGGCACCCGCTGCCGGGATCGGCCCTTGGTTCACGGCAGAATCGTGCTGAATCCCCCACCCACCGCGGAAAAACCAGTGATCCCACCCACTTCCACCACCGGCCGGGTGCGGGTGTTCCTTCGCCTGGGCATGAAGGATCAGCTGGACAACGTCCGCTTCATGCTGGCGGCGGGACGCTGACCGCGGCGTGCGTCTGCCACCCCTGATCGAAGGCCGCCTGATCCGGCGCTACAAACGTTTTCTCGCCGACGTGGCGCTGAGCGACGGGCGGATCGTCACCGCCCACACCCCCAACACCGGCAGCATGGCCGGGCTGCTCCATCCCGGCAGCCGCGTCTGGCTGCGCGACAGCGGCAACCCCAAACGCAAGTACCCACTGAGCTGGACGATGGTCGAGGCACGCCCAGGCGTGCTGGTGGGCATCGACACCGCGATGGCCAACCGGCTGGTGCGCGAGGCCATCGAGAACGGCACCATCACGACGCTGCGAGGCTATCGGCGGATCCGCGGCGAGGTGCCCTACGGCGAGGAACGCAGCCGCATCGACCTACTGCTGGAGCAGGGCCCGAAGGCGCGCTGTTACGTGGAAGTGAAGAACGTGACGCTGGTGGAGAACGGCACCGCCTTCTTCCCCGACGCGGTGACCGAACGCGGGCGCAAGCACCTGCGGGAGCTGGCCGGCCGGGTCGCCGCTGGCGAACGTGGCGTCATCTGCTTCTGCGTGCAGCGCCACGACGCCGATCGACTGCGCCCGGCCGATCATATCGATCCGGCCTACGGCAGAACGCTGCGGGAGGTGGTGGCGCAAGGGGTGGAGGCCATCGCCTGGCAGGCGGAGGTGACGACGGCGAGCCTCCAGCTGACCACCGAACTGCCGGTCGAACTCGACCGGGAGTGAATGCCGCCAGTGCCAACGGCCTCGACAGCGCCCATGCAAGCCCATCGCCCCGGCGGGGGGCATCACGCCGGTGTCTTGCAGATGGGGGTGTCGTCCGGTGACTCGACGCTCCTGACGATGGTTTCGACGAACTCGTTGAACTCCTCCATGCTCACCACCGACAACATCCGGTTCATCACCTCGGGCCGAATCTTCGCCACCGTCTTGCGTCCGTCCCGCAGCACGATGTAGATCCCGGCCGTGCTCATCGAGTCGCCCGCCGCCGACTCCATCGCCGCCTGATCGGCATCGCTCAATTCATCATAGTAGTCGTCCAGCGCATCCCACAACGCGTCATCCGGCTCCTCGATCTGGATGACGGCCGCGCCCTCGATGGGATCGACCGTCTGCGCATGGGCGATGCCCAGCGACGCCAGCCGCTCGATGAACAGGGCCTTGAAGCGGTCATTGAAAAAAACATATTCCAGCATGGGCGCATCCGCCAATGGTTGCTCGGTCCGGCACCAGTGTACTGCATCGGCGGGAATCGCCGGCAATGTGCTATAGTGCGCGGCCTGCTGCGGGCTCCGGCCCGGCAGCGCTTTCCCGTAACACCCAGGAACCACCCCTCTCCGCCCTATCCCCGCGTCAAGGCCGTTCCGCTTTTCCAGGATTCACCGCATGTCAGACCAAACCAGCGAAACCATCAGCTTTCGCGATCTCGCCCTCATCCCAGAACTCATCACCGCCCTCGACGAAGTGGGCTACGAAGCACCGTCACCGATCCAGGCAGCGATCATCCCCCACATCCTCGCCGGCCGCGACGTCCTCGGCCAGGCGCAGACCGGGACCGGTAAGACCGCCGCCTTCGCACTGCCGATCCTGTCGATGATCGACATCGGCAAACGCGCGCCCCAGGTCATGGTGCTGGCACCCACCCGGGAGCTGGCCATCCAGGTGGCCGAGGCCTTTCAGCGCTACGCCGCCCACATCAAGGGATTCCACGTCCTGCCGATCTACGGGGGACAGGACTACGGCGGCCAGCTGCGCCAGCTCAAGCGCGGGCCCCAGGTCATCGTCGGCACACCGGGCCGGGTGATGGACCACATGCGCCGCGGCACGCTGAACCTCGAATCGCTGCGCCATCTGGTGCTCGACGAGGCCGATGAAATGCTACGGATGGGCTTCATCGACGACGTGGAGTGGATTCTCTCCGAATTGCCGCCGACACGGCAGATCGCCCTCTTTTCGGCAACCATGCCGAAAGAGATCAAGAAAATCGCCCAACGCTACCTGAACGACCCCGAACTGGTAGCGATCAGGCAGAAGACCGCCACCGCCAGCACCATCCAACAGCGTTACTGGGTCGTCAGCGGCTACCACAAACTCGACGCGCTGACGCGGATACTGGAAGTGGAAGCCTTCGATGGCATCATCATTTTCGTCCGCACCAAGGCCACCACCATCGAACTGGCGGAAAAGCTGGAGGCCCGCGGACATGCCGCGGCGGCCCTCAATGGCGACATCCCGCAGAAGCAGCGCGAGCGCACCATCGACAAACTGAAGAAGGGCGAGATCGACATTCTCGTCGCCACCGACGTCGCCGCCCGCGGGCTCGACGTGGAGCGCATCACCCATGTCGTCAACTACGACATCCCCCACGACACCGAAGCCTACATCCACCGCATCGGCCGCACCGGCCGCGCCGGTCGCGAGGGACAAGCCCTGCTGTTCGTCGCTCCGCGTGAAAAACGGATGCTCCACGCCATCGAAAAAGCAACCCAGCAAAAAATCACCCACTGCGAACTGCCCAGCACCGCCGACGTCAACCGCCGCCGCAGCGACCGCTTCATGCAGCGAATCACCGACGTACTCGCCGCCGGCGGGCTCGACGAATGGGTGGATCTCGTCACCCGTTACGAAATGGAGCACAACGTCGCAGCCACCGACATCGCCGCCGCGCTGGCCAAAATGGCCCAGGGCGACACGCCATTGCTGCTGCAGGAGCCGGTTCGCCCCCGCAAGGAGAAAAAAAAGCCAGCACCGGAACAGGCCCGCGGGAAACGCGGCCAACCGAGAACGGCGCCGCACGCACGGGTTCGAGAAATGGGGCCGCCGGCCAAGGGGATGGAGCGCTTCCGCCTCGAAGTGGGTCGCCGGCATGGCGCCAAGCCGGGCAATATCGTCGGCGCCATCGCCAACGAAGGCGGGCTGGAAGGGCGCTACATCAACCACGTCAACATCTTCGACGACTACTCCACCGTCGATCTGCCAGTGGGCATGCCAAACGACATCTTCCGTGCATTGAAGAAGGCACGGGTCGCCGGACAGCCGCTGAGAATCTCACGAATGAAATAGGCGTACCGATTCCCGAAGCAACCCCCCGTCATTGCGAGCGCCAGCGAAGCAATCTCCCGGAGTGGAACTCCGCCGTCAGGAGATCGCCGCGCTTCGCTCGCGATGACAAGAGCGTCCTAACGGTAGGTTGGGCAAAGCGAAGCGTGGCCAACATCCTGCGGCTTCGTGGCAATATCGGTGGTACCGGTTTCGCGCCTCGTCGAGCACGACATTCTTCCTCACCGCCCCCACCAGGCGCGAGTCGCATTTTTTCCTCGTCGAAAAAACGCGACGCAAAAAAGACGCCCCCCACGCGCTTTCTTCCGCCGCCGGGCCCGCCTTCCGGGGTCGGTCTGAAGCCGCATCC
>CAZTOZ010000002.1:0-36796 GCA_964614535.1 uncultured Thiotrichales bacterium
TTGCGGTCAGTGCTTGCCGCGATGGCCGTTGGCGACGGTATGGATGACGTGGTTGCCTTCGAAATAGACGGTGTAGCCGGGGTATTCCCAGCTGGAGATGGGGGGCTTGCCGATGGCGGGGTTTTTCTTGGCTGGTTTGCCGAAACGCTTTTCCACCATGGCCTTGGTCATGCCACGTCGGGGGGCATCGGCCGGCTTGACGACCTCCACTTGGCCGCCGAGCTTGAGTACTTCGGCCCGTGTCGCCGGGGGGATGGCGACAAGGCTTGCGACGAGGCTGCCGAGCAGGAGTGTGACTTTGGCTTTCATGGTTGGATCCGGGTGCGTCAACGGCTTGTAATGTAACAGATTATGGCGGGTCGGGCTGTTAATTGGCGCAAGGCCCGGTGTAGTGTATGCAGCGCTTCGGCGTTGTGGTCTAATCCCCCGCATGTTCAAACCCGTCCCCCTTTTCGTTGGTTTACGTTATACGCGAGCAAAGCGTCGTAACGGATTCATTTCATTCATTTCCTTGATCTCCATTCTGGGAATCGCGCTGGGGGTGATGGCGCTGATCACGGTGCTGTCGGTAATGAACGGTTTCGAGAAGGAGCTGCGCGAGCGGATTCTCGGCATGGCCTCCCATGCCCATGTCACCAGTTTCGACGGCAAGCTCTACCAGTGGCAGGCGGTGCGCCAGCGCATCGAGGCCGACCCGCGGGTCGTCGGCACGGCGCCACAGATCGAGTTCGAGGCGATGCTCAATCTTGGTGACAAGGTGAGCGGAGCGCTGATTCGTGGTGTCGAGCCGGCCGAGGAACGCAAGGTCTCGGATGTTCATGCGCACATGGTGGCCGGTTCGCTGGACGATCTGAAGCCGGGTGGATTCGGTATCGTGTTGGGCAAGGAACTGGCCATTGCGCTGGGCGTCGAGATGGGCAGCAAGGTGACGGTGGTGACGCCCCAGGCCAATGTGACGCCGGCCGGTTTCATGCCGCGTTTTCGTCGCTTCACCGTCGTCGGTGTCTTCTCGGTCGGGATGTACGAGTACGACCGGGCCACCGCTTTCGTCCATATTCAGGATGCCGCCCGGCTGATGAAGTATGGCAATGCCGTCGGCAGCATCCGCCTCAAGCTCGAGGATATGTTCGAGGCCAAGGCGGTGTCGGCATCGCTGACCCATGCGTTGGGGCCGGACTATTTCGTCTCCGACTGGACGATCCAGCACGAAAACTTTTTCCGTGCCATCAAGACCGAGAAACGGGTGATGTTCTTTATTCTGCTGCTGATCGTGACGGTGGCGGCATTCAATATCGTCTCCACGCTGGTCATGCTGGTCAACGACAAGCGGGCCGACATCGCCATCATGCGGACGCTGGGGATGTCGCCATCGCAGGTGATGGGCGTGTTCGTCGTTCAGGGGATGCTGATCGGCGCGTTGGGCACGCTGCTGGGCATCCTCTGCGGCGTGGCGTTGGCGACCAATGTGGATGTGATCGTGCCGTGGCTGGAGCGGGTGTTCCACACCCAGTTTCTGGCGGCGGATGTCTACTACATCACCGAGCTGCCGTCCGATCTGCGGATTCGGGATGTGGTCATCATCGGTGCCGTCTCGTTCATGGCCTCGATTCTGATGACCATCTATCCGGCGTGGCAGGCGGCAAAGACCTCGCCAGCGGAGGCATTGCGCTATGAGTGAGATCCATGAAGCGCCGGTGGTGCGGGCCGAGGGGCTGAAGCGTACCTTCGTCGAAGGCAAGCTCCGGGTGGAGGTGCTCCACGGCATCGACTTCGTCGTCGAGCCGGGGGAGAAAGTGGCGATCGTCGGCGCCTCCGGCTCCGGCAAGAGCACGTTGCTGCAACTGCTCGGCGGGCTCGATCTGCCCACCGAGGGGCGCGTGATCATCTGTGGCGAGGACATCGGCCGGCTCTCCGATGCGGCCCGTGGGCGGCTTCGCAACCGCAGCGTCGGTTTCGTCTATCAGTTCCACCATCTGCTGCCGGAGTTCACCGCGCTGGAGAACGTGGCGATGCCGGTTCTGCTCTCGGGGGCGACGGTGGAGGCGGCCACCGAGCAGGCGACGTCGTTGTTGGAACGCGTCGGACTCGGGGCGCGCACCGCCCACAAGCCCGGTGAGCTCTCCGGTGGCGAGCGTCAGCGCACCGCCATCGCGCGCGCGCTGGCCAACCGGCCCGATGTGGTGCTGGCCGATGAACCCACCGGCAACCTCGATCGCAAGACGGCGGAGCATATCTACAGCCTGATGCTCGAACTCAACGAGGAGTTCAATACCGCCTTCGTCATCGTCACCCACGATCAGTCGCTGGCCGAGCGGATGGATCGCGTCTGCCATCTCGAAGACGGGATGTTCGTCGGCCAGTGACCCGTGGGAGGTGGGGCTTCAGCGGCTGACGTGGACCGAGGCGTCGGCCGGGGAGGGCGGCGTGGTGGCCTTGTTGCGCGTGTGGTCGGCCAACTGCTGCTGGTGGATGCGGGCCTCGCGCTGGCGGCGGCGCACCCGGTAGCGTTGCAGCACGTAGCGGCGCCACAGGTATTGCGTGATGAAATAGCCAAAGGTGGAGAAGAAACTGGCCATGACCAGGCTGCCCACCAGCAGAGGCTTCCAGATGTGGATCAACTCGGTGGAGAACCACGCCCAGGAGAGTTCGAACGATGTCGCCTCGGCCGGCATGCCCAGCAATAACCCGCCCAGCTTGATCGTCAGCACGAAGATCGGTGCCAGCGTCAGCGGATTGGTCACCCAGATCAACACCACCGAGACTGGCAGATTGACGCGGAACCAGATGGCCAGCAAGGCCGCCAGAATGGTCTGGAACGGGATCAGGATGAAGGCGCTGAACAGGCCGACGGCGACGGCGCCGGAGACCGAGCGGCGATTGAGGTGCCACAGATTGGGGTCGTGCAACAGATCGCCCAGAAAGCGAAAGCACTTCTCTTCCCTGACCTTGTGGGGTTCGGGAATGTAGCGCTGGATGAGACGTCTGGGCATTGGTGCGAGGTACGGGCGAGGGGAACTTTCAACTTGCCTACTGTGTGACATTTGAACGCAAAACTCAACCGGGGTTCAACGAATATGTGACCCGCTCGTTGGCGAGCCTTTCGGTCACGCGGTATCAACGCGGATCCCGCTCGTATCCGCTCGTTCGCGGCCTTGGTCATGCTGCTTTTCTCCGCCGGTTTTCTGACCGGGATTCTCATCGTCTATCGCCTCCTGGATCTGCCGCCGCCGCTGGCGGGGCTCGCCGCCGTGGTGGTGGCGGCGATGGCGTTGTGGCGGCGCCGGCTGCTCGCCGCCGGTCTGATGTTGGGCCTTGGGTGGGCGGTATTGCATGCCCAGTGGCGATTGGCGCCGGCGTTGCCGCCGTCACTCGAAGGGGTCGATCTCACCGCCGTGGTCGAGATCGCAGGGTTGCCCCGCCAGGAGGGGCGGCGCGTCCGCTTCGTCGCCGAGGTCGTCGCCAGTGACCACCCACTGCCTCGCCGCCTGCGGCTGAGCTGGTATCACCCCTATCCGGTGCTGGAGACGGGCCAGCGCTGGCGGCTGCGGTTGCGCCTGAAGCGACCCCGCAGCTTCGCCAGTCCCGGTGCTTTCGACTATGCCGGCTGGCTCTATCGCCAGGGTATCGGCGCCACCGGCTACGTGCGCCAGTGGGAGGGCAATCGCCTGCTGGCGCCGGGGGGATGGTCGATCGATCGCTGGCGGGCGCGGCTGGCGGCGTGGCTCGATGCCGGAGCCGGGCCGCTCGAAGCGCGAGGGTTGATCAAGGCGCTGGCACTCGGTATCCGTGACGACATCCCGGCGTCGCAGTGGGAGGCGCTGCTGGTCACCGGTACCAATCACCTGCTGGCGATCTCCGGCCTTCACATCGGTCTGGTGGCGGCGATGGGATGGTGGCTGGCGCGCCGGCTCTGGCGCTGGTTTCCCGCGCTCGCGCTCCATCTGCCGATGCAACGCGCGGCGGCATTGCTGGCGTTGCTGCCGGCGACGCTGTACGCCGCGCTGGCCGGTTTCGCGGTGCCGACGCAGCGGGCGTTGCTGATGCTGGCAGTGGTATCGGCGGCGGTCTGGTGCTGGCGCGGCCTGCGGCCCTGGCAGACGCTGGCCACGGCGCTGTTGCTGGTACTGGTCTTCGACCCGTCGGTGGTGTTGGCGCCCGGGTTCTGGTTGTCGTTCACCGCGGTGGCGGCGATCGTCGCGGTGGTCCGGGCCGGTCGCTGGCGAGGCTGGAGGCTGCTGGTGGTGCTGCAGTTCGTTCTGTTCGTCGCGCTGCTGCCGCTCACGCTGGGTTTCTTCGGCCGGGGTTCGTTGATCTCGCCGCTGGCCAATCTGTTGGCCGTGCCACTGGTCAGCGTCGTCATCGTGCCGCTGGTACTCGCTGGCGTGCTGCTCGGGCAGCTGGTTCCCGCCGTGGCGCTGCCGCTGCTGCAGTTGGCCGATCGTCTGTTGCAGTGGATGATGGAGTGGCTGGCACGGCTGGCCGAGCTGCCGGTCGCCGCACTGACGCTGCCCGCGCCGGGGGGTGTCGCGCTGCTGCTGGCGATGGCCGGCGTGATGTTGCTGCTGGCGCCCCGGGGCCTACCTGGACGGTGGCTGTTTCCGCTGCTGTGGTTGCCGGCGGTCACCGGCAGCGCGCTGCCTGCGCCCCCGCCGGGACAGTTTCAGGTCGATGTGCTCGACGTGGGGCAGGGGCTGGCGGTGGTCGTTCGCAGCGCCAGCCATCTGCTGGTCTACGACACCGGTGCCCGCTTCAGCCGGCGTGCCTCGGCGGCGTCGGCGGTGGTGTTGCCGTTTCTCCGTCAAGCCGGCGTAGGGCGTATCGATGCGCTGGTGCTGAGCCACGGCGACGACGATCATGCCGGTGGCGCCGAGGTGTTGTGGCGGGCACTGCCGATCGGCGTCAGCTACGCCTCGGGGGCCTATGGCGGGGAGGCACTGCGCTGTCGCCCGGGGGTCCGCTGGCAGTGGGATGGCGTGACCTTCGAATTCCTGGCGGGTGCTGGCCGCAGCGGTGGCGACAACGATCGCAGCTGCGTGCTGCGGGTCGGCAATGGGGTCCACACGGCGCTGTTACCGGGGGATATCGAGTCGGCCGAGGAGGGGCGGCTGGTCGATCGGGCAAGCGGGCGTCTCGCCAGCACGCTGCTGGTGGCCCCCCACCACGGCAGCCTCACCTCGTCGTCGCCCGCGTTCGTCGCCGCGGTGCGACCGCGATGGGTGGTCTATTCGGTCGGTCATCGCAATCGCTACGGTTTCCCGCGAGCGGAGGTCATGGCGCGCTATGCCGCCATTGACAGCCGACAGCTGCGGACCGATCGCGACGGCACTGTCTCGCTGCGTTTTGGCACCGACCCGGATGACGTGACGGTGACGACGCATCGGACCGGCCATCGCCGCTGGTGGGAGGCGGGTGGTCGTTGGCGTCAACGGGAGCGTGGCGCCATGTTCGATAGCGCACCACGTTGACAAAACCGTGGAGGGGCCTTCTCGATGGTCTGTCGACCCGTGATTCCCCTGGCATCGGGTGGATCCATGCCGTCACCGGGTCAGCGGTTCGTCATTTCTGCCGAGGCGTCGTTTCTTTGGCTTGGGGCTTTCCGGTATCATACGCCGCTGATTTCCAAGGAAGAGACAGGCAAGTCCATGTTTGAGCTGGTGAAAGCAGGCGGATGGCTGATGCTGCCGATCATCGCGGCGTCGATCGTCGCCATGGCCATCATCTTCGAGAGGTTCTGGAGTCTGAAAAGGGACAAGGTCATCCCCGACCAGCTCGTTTCCAAGGTGTGGCACTGGGTACAGCAGAATCAGATGACCCCCGAGCGTCTGCGCGATCTGCGCGAAGGCTCGCCGCTCGGGGAGATTCTCGCCGTCGGCATCGTCAACGCCAACCAGGACCGGGCGATGATGAAGGACGCGATCGAGGATACCGGCCGTCACGTCGCGACCCGGCTGGAGAGGTATCTCAACACCCTCGGCACCATCGCCGCCATTTCGCCGCTGCTCGGCCTGCTCGGCACCGTGGTCGGCATGATCCAGGTCTTTTCGGTCATCACCAGCGTCGGCGTCGGTGACCCCGGGGCGTTGGCCGGCGGCATCTCCAAGGCGCTGATCACCACCGCGGCGGGCATCACCGTCGCCATTCCCGCGCTGTTCTTCTACCGCTATTTCCGTGGCCGGGTCGATGAGTTGATCATCGACATGGAGCAGGAGGCGCTGAAGCTGGTGGATGCGTTTCATGGCACGCCTTCCGGCGAACTGAAGCAGCCGTCGCAGAAGGCGAAGAAAAAGAAATGAAGTTCAAGATCCGTCAGAGGGAAGAGCTGGAGATCGGCCTGACGCCGCTGATCGACGTCGTCTTCATCCTGCTCATCTTCTTCATGGTCACCACCACTTTCGACCGCAGCTCCGAGCTGCGCATCGAGCTGCCCGATGCCACGGCGCAGGAGAAGCCGACCCAGGATCGGGTACTGGAGATCGCCATCGACGCCGAGGGGCAGTTCTTCGTCAACCAGGTGCGCGTCATCAGCAGCTCGCCGAAGGCGCTCTACCTCGCCATCCGCAAGGTGGCTGGCGACAACAAGGAGATGCCGGTGATTCTCAAGGCCGATGCCAAGACGCCGCACCAGTATGTGGTGACGGCGATGGACACGATCGGCCGGCTGGGGATGACGAGGTTGTCGATCGCCACCAACATCGCCCGGTGACCGGCGTCCGCCGCGCCGCTTCGCTCCGGCCCGCGTGACCGCTTCCCCGGCACAGCGCGGCATCTACCGCCGGTTGGCGCGCTACAGTCTGGCGCACTGGCCGCTGCTGGCTGTCGGCGTGGCGGGAATGGTCGTCTCGGCGCTGGCCGAGCCCGCCTTTGCCGCGCTGATGAAGCCGATGCTCGACGGCAGCTTCGTCGAGCGCGATCCGCAGGCGATCACTTGGGTCCCGGTGATGCTGGTGGCCGTCTTTCTCGCCGCCAGCGTCGCCAGTTTCGTCACCGGCTACGCCATGGCGGCGGTGGGCCGGCTGGTCATCAAGGCGTTGCGGGCGGAGGTGTTCGCCAAATACCTGACGCTGCCGACCGAATTCTTCGACACGGCCACCAGCGGCAGTCTCATCTCGCGTCTCACCTACGATGTGGAGCAGGTGGCCGAGGCCGCCACCACCAGCTTGACGATCCTGATTCGTGACAGCCTCAGCGTCATCGGACTGATCGGCTGGATGCTCTATCTCTCCTGGGAACTGACACTGGGGCTGTTCGTCGTCATTCCGTTCGTGGCCTGGGTCGCCCACTTCGTCACCGGCCGTTTTCGCCGCATCAGCAGGCGGATTCAGGGATCGATGGGGGATGTCACCCATGTGGCGCAGGAGGTCATCGAGGGGCAGCGGGTGGTCAAGGTCTTCGGCGGGCAGGACTACGAGCAGCGCCGCTTCGAGCGTGCCAACGAGCGGAACCGGCAACTCAACCTCAAGCTCGCCGTCACCCGTGCGGCCTCGGTGCCGGTCTTGCAGTTTCTGATCGCGCTGGTGCTGGCCGGCATCATCTACGTCGCCACTCGTCCGGCGTTTCACGACGAGATCACCGTCGGCACCTTCATGTCGTTCATGACGGCGATGATGCTGCTGTTGCAGCCGATCCGCCGCCTTGCCAACGTCAATGCGGCGATCCAGAAGGGAATCGCCGCCGGTGAGAGCCTGTTCGCCGTGCTCGACGAGCCGTCGGAACGGGATGGCGGCGGGCGCCGGCTGGCGCGGGTCGAGGGGCGGATCGGCTTTGAGCACGTGAGTTTCCGTTACCATGGTGACGATGCGCCGCTGGTGCTCGACGACATCAGCTTCTCCGTCCCGGCGGGGCAGACCTGGGCGCTGGTGGGGCGTTCCGGCAGCGGCAAGACGACGCTGGTCAACCTGATCCCGCGGCTCTACGAGGTCACTTCGGGTCGCATCACCCTCGATGACATCCCCATCGATGAGGTTGGCCTCGTCGAGTTGCGCGACCAGATCGCCTATGTCGGCCAGCATGTCACGCTGTTCAACGACACCGTGCGTGCCAATATCGCCTATGGCCGTCTCCAGTCGGCCAGCGATGCCGAGGTGATCGCCGCGCTCCGGGCGGCCAATGCCTGGGAGTTCGTGCAGGAGCTGCCGCGCGGACTGGACACCGAGGTGGGGGAGAAGGGGATGCTGCTCTCCGGCGGTCAGCGCCAGCGTCTCTCCATCGCCCGCGCCCTGCTCAAGAACGCGCCCATTCTCATTCTCGACGAAGCCACCGCGTCGCTGGACACCGAGTCGGAGCGGGCAATACAGGCAGCGCTCGACGAGCTGCTCAAGGGGCGTACCACCTTGGTGATCGCCCACCGGCTCTCCACCATCCGCAACGCCGACAACATCCTCGTCATGGAGCAGGGGCGGATCGTCGAATCGGGCAGCCACGACGTGCTGATGGCGAAGGGTGGGGCCTATGCGCGGCTGTACCGGCTACAGTTTCAGTAGCATCGCGGTGCGGTGGCACCGCCACGCCCCGCAAACCGGTGGTGCGTCCCGATCAATCGCCGCTCACGTCGAATACCAGCGCGATCCGGGTTCCCGGATTGCGGCCGCTGACCACCACCTCCGCCTGGTGAAGACTGGCGACCGCCTTGACGAGGCTGAGGCCGAGCCCGCTGCCTGGTGTGCTGCGGGCGCTGTCGAGACGGACGAAGCGTTCGAAGATCCGTTCGCGCTCCGGTTCGGGGATGCCGGGGCCGGTGTCTTCGACGGCGACGGTGATGCTGCCGTTGTTGCGTGTGGCGGTGAGGGTGACACGTCCCCCGCTGGGAGTGAACTTCATGGCGTTGTCGAGCAGGTTGGTGATCGCCTGCGCCAGCAACTGGCGGTTGCCGTGGAGTTTCAGGCCGCGTTCGATGTCGGCCGAGAACGATAGCGCCTCCTCCTCGGCGGCGGCCTCGTAGAGTTCGGCCATCTGTTCCAGCAGGCCGGTCAGATCGACCTCGTCCCAGTCCTGGCGGCGTTCGCCCGACTCGGCGCGGGCGATGCTGAGCAGGGCGTTGAAGGTGGCGATCAGCTCCTCGGTGTCCTCGACGGTGCGGGCGATGGTCTCGCGGTAGGTGTCGTCGTCACGGGGTTCCAGCAGGATCACCTCCAGCCGGTTGCGGATCCGGTTCAGCGGTTTGCGCAGGTCGTGGGCGAGGTTGTCGGTGACGTTGCGCATCCCGTGCATCAGTTGCTCCAGCCGTTGCAGCATGGAATTGATGGTGCGGCTGAGCTGGTCGAATTCGTTGTTGCGCCGGTTGACCGGCATTCGTTGCGAGAGGTCGCCCTCGATGATCTCGCCGGCGGTCTTGCGTACCTTTTCGATACGCCGCAACACCTGCTGGCCGAAGATCATGCCGACGATCAGCGCCAGTGCCAGCGTCACCAGAATGGTCAGCACCACCGTGTTGAAGATCTTGCGCAGGACTTTCTGCTGATCGTTGAGGTCGCGGGCCACCAGCAGTTGATAGCCGTTGGGGAGCTGGGTCAGCAGCACTCGCACCGGATCGTGGTCGTGTTCCTCGTCGGTCTTCAGTAGCACGCCCATTGGTAGCGTGGCGAAGGCCTGACGGCCGTCGGCGGTGGTGTATTCCGGGACGAAGCCGGTGGTGATGTCCTTTTGCTCCCGGTGGACCAGCACATAGATGAAGAAGCTGGTGCGACGGTCGTGCTGCTTCTGCTGCAGCGACTCGAACAGGGCGTCGATGTCCTTGGCCCGGTATTGGTTGATGAGGATGTCGGCCTCCAGTTGCAGCCGCGCATCGGTCTGGTTCATCAGCTCCTTCTTCGTCGTCAGATAGATGAACCCCATGGCGGTGGCGGCCAGCAGGCTGAAGGTGAGCGCATAGATCAGCGACAGCCGGAAGGCCGTCGTGTGCAGCAGTTTGAGGCTGAGACTCATGCCGGGTCAGGTGTGCAGGCTGTAGCCCGCGCCCCGGATCGTGTGCAGCAGCGGTTTGTCGAAATCCTTGTCGATCTTGCGCCGCAAGCGGCTGATGTGGACGTCGATGACGTTGGTCTGGGGATCGAAGTGATAGTCCCAGACGTTCTCCAGCAGCATGGTCCGCGTCACCACCTGGCCGGTGTGCCGCATCAGGTATTCGAGCAGCATGAACTCGCGGGGCTGGAGCTGGATCTCCACGTCGCCCCGGGTCACCTTGCGCTTGATCTGGTCGAGCCGCAGGTCGCCCACCTGCAACAGCGTGCCTTGCATCTCCGGCTGGCTGCGCCGCGCCAGCGCCTGCAACCGCGCCAGCAGCTCGGAAAAGGCATAGGGCTTGACCAGATAGTCGTCACCGCCGGCGCGCAGCCCGTCGACGCGGTCGTCCACCTCGCCCAGCGCGCTGAGGATCAGCACCGGGGTGTGTACATTGCGTTTGCGCAGCTCCTCGATCAGCGTCAGCCCGTCCATGCCCGGCAGCATGCGATCGACGATCATCACGTCGTACTGGCCGCTGGTGGCCATGTGCAGGCCGTCGATGCCGTTGTCGGCATGGTCCACGTTGTAGCCACTCTCGGACAGCCCTTTCTGGATGAAGGTGGCGGTGTCCGAATCGTCTTCTATCAATAATGTGTGCATGGGCAAATCATAGGTCCGGTGGGGGGCGGAATAAAGCGTCGGGGATGAACATTAATTAATGATTTCGTAACCCTCCGTTAACGTCGGGGCTGGCATGATGAAGGCCATCGAATCCCCAGACGGAGAAACAGAGAAGTGTATTTTCACGCTGACCATTCCACTGCCATGGGGCGCGCGAACAGAGGGATTTTCCTCCTCTTTTCGATCGCGCTTCTGGCAGCGGCTTTCAGCGCCAATGCCGGCGGCCTGCCCGATCTGCCCCGGCTGATCGAGGAAAACGGCAAGGCCGTGGTCAATATTCGTGTCGATCACGACGGCTTGAGCAAGACTTCGTTGGACCGGCGGCTGCCCGGCGGCATACCGGAGCAGTTCCGCCACTTTTTTCGCGACCTGCCCGATGGTGGGCAGAATGGGCATGAGGTCGGCATCGGGTCCGGCTTCATCGTCTCGCCCGATGGCTATATCGTCACCAACGCCCATGTGGTGGACGGGGCCGACCAGGTCGAGGTGGTGCTGAAGGACCGGCGGGCCTTCACCGCCCGCGTCGTCGGTAGTGACGAGCGCAGCGACATCGCCCTGTTGAAGGTGGATGCTGAAAACCTGCCGACGGTCGAGTTTGGCGACTCCGACCGCCTCGAGGTGGGGCAGTGGGTATTTGCCATCGGCGCGCCGTTCGGCTTCGACCAGACCGCCACTCAGGGGATCGTCAGCGCGCTGTCGCGCAGCCTGCCGGACGGCACCTACGTCCCCTTCATCCAGACCGATGTCGCGGTCAATCCCGGCAACTCCGGCGGCCCGTTGTTCGACCTCGACGGCAAGGTCGTCGGCGTCAATTCGCAGATCTTCAGCCGCAGTGGCGGCTACATGGGGCTGTCGTTCGCCATTCCGGTCAATCTGGTGCAGAACGTCACCGCGCAGTTGCGGAGCAAGGGCTATGTCAGCCGGGGTTGGCTCGGTGTCGGCATTCAGGGGATGGACGCCAATCTGGCCCGCTCGTTCAAGCTGGACCGTGCCCGCGGGGCGCTGGTGTCGGAGGTCAATCCCAACGGGCCGGCACGCAAGGCCGGCATCCAGCCGGGGGACGTCATCGTCGGCTTCGATGGGCGCAACATCAACCGCGCCACCGATCTGCCGGTGCTGGTCGGCATGACCCCGGCGGGCAGCACCGTCGAGGTCGAGGTGTTGCGCGGCGGCAAGGAGAAGAGGCTTCTGGTGACGATCGCCGAACTGGCGCCCGAACGGTCGCGCCCGGTGGCCGAGGCCGAACCGTTGGCGCCCGCCTCCGGTGGCAAGCTGGGGGTCGCGGTCAGCCAGCTGGCGGCGGAAGAACGTCGTGCCCTGGGTCTGGATCACAACGGCATCCGTATCGAGGCGGTGGTGCCCGGCAGCCCGGCGTCGAGAGCCGGTCTGCAGCAAGGCGACGTGCTGCTCTCGTTCAACAACATCGAAATCGACGACCCGCAGGATCTGAGGGAGGCGGCCCGCAAGGCGCCCGTCGCCGAACCGCTGGCGGTACTCATCCTGCGGGAGGATCGACCGCTCTATCTCTCGGTACAACTGGACGACAAGGTTTCATAGCACCCGACTGTCATTTGTTTCATAGCAGTCCCTCCCGGCCATGGATGGCTCTAGGCCCCGGTACCGCCAGGTATCAGGGCTTTTTTTTGTCTGTCTGCCGTACCGGGGGGCCGCTCTTCCGCGGCGAATCGATGTGCGGGGCCTTGCTTGCGGCGGCTCGTGGAAGAGCTGTGCGAATGTTTCACAAGCACGCTGGAGGAAAGCATAACACCATGATTTGTTTGACGAGTAAGGCACGAAGTGTCACCGGTGTGGCCAAGCGGTTCCAGGGCGGATCCCGCATTCTGGTGGGATATCCGGGCTAGATCATGCCGAGAATCTTGCGAACGTAGTTCTGGGTTTCGCGATAGGGGGGGATGTTGCGGCCGTATTTCTTCACCGCCTGCGGGCCGGCGTTGTAGGCGGCCAGGGCCAGCGTGGTGTCCTGGTCGAACTCGTCGAGCATCATCCGCAGGTAGCGCACGCCGCCGTCGATGTTCTGTTCCGGATCGAAGACGTCGCGGACGCCCAGCATGCGGGCGGTGGCCGGCATCAACTGCATCAGCCCCTTGGCGCCGACACGGGAGACGGCACGGGGGTTGAAGCAGGATTCGGTGAGGATGACGGCACGGATCAGTCCGCTGTCGACATCGTAACGCCGGGCGGCGCGGTCGATGCTGCCGGCGTAGCGCCGCATCCGCGCCTTGATGCCGGCGTTCCCGGTATCGCAACTTCTGACCGCGGGGGGGCGGCCATAGTACTTGACGCTGACGGGCCGGATGCCGTGGAGCTTTCTGTCGGTGAACAGCGGCACGCCGTCGTCGCCGTGATACTGGTAGACGCGATCGCCCGCCGTCAGCGGCGCCGACAGCCCCAGCAGCAGCGTGAGTGCGATGGTCGTTGGTGTATGATGCATCGTCCGTTTCAGTCGTCCCAGCGCCGAACATGGCCGATTTTATCACCGTTTTGTCCCTGCTCGCCGATGGGCGGCCACGCCCGGTCGCCGATCTGGCGCAGGCCGCCGGATTGTCGGCGGCGCGGGTGCGGCGGGTGGTGGCTGCGCTGGTGGCCGAGGGGCTGCCGATCGAAACTGGCGATGATGTGCTCGTCTGGCGGCGGCCAGTGGCGTTGCTCGATCGTGACCGCATCGTCGCCGCGCTGCCGGACGAGGCGGCGCGGTGCTTTGACGGGCTGGAGTTGCTGGCCGAGGTGGACTCCACCAGCAGCCGGCTGATCGGCGATACCAGCGGTGGTCATGGCCGGGTCTGCGTGGCCGAGCGTCAGACCGCCGGCCGTGGGCGGCGCGGCAATCGCTGGGTGGCGGTGCCGACGGCGAGCCTCTGCTTTTCGCTGCGCTGGCATTTCGACGTCGGCGCCGCGGCGCTCGGTGGACTGAGCCTGGCTGTCGGCATCGCCGTGGCCTCGGTGCTGCGGCAGCGGCTGGGTGTTGCGGCCGGGATCAAGTGGCCGAACGACATCTACCTCGATGGGCGCAAGCTGGGGGGCATCCTGGTGGAGTTGCCCCGTGTCTCGGATCGTCGCTGCGAGGCGGTGATCGGCATTGGCCTCAACGTCACGCTGACATGCCTTGACGGCATCGATCAGCGGTGGACCAGTCTCCATCGTCATCTGCCGGAGCCGGCGATGATCGACCGCAACCACCTGTTGGCATGGCTGCTCGACGCGCTGGCGTGCGCGCTGCCTGCGATCGAGAGCGATGGCGGCGCCTGGGTGCGCCGGCGTTGGGCCGCGTTCGATATCAGCTATGGCCGTCCGGTGCGCATTCACCGGGACGGCGAGGTGGTGGACGGCATCGGCATGGGCATCGATCCGGCGTTCCGCTTTCTGCTGCGCAGTGGGGATGGCATCGACCGTTTCCACAGTGGGGAGGTGAGTCTGCGATGCTGATGCTCGATCTGGGCAACACCCGCTACAAGTGGATCGAGGCCGGTGCCGTGGCGATGCGGGAGCCGCTCGGCCGCCGTTACGCGCCGGAGGATGCGGCCGCGGTGCTGTGTCGTGAGGTGATGGCCACCACCACGGCGCGCCGGTGGCGGGTGGCCAGCGTGCGCGACACAGCGTTCGACGAGGCGTTGCGGCGCGCGTTCGAGGCCGCTGGCGGTGAGGCGATCGAGTTCGTTACGATACCGCCGCAACCGCCGTTCCGGCTGGCCTACGACGATCCGCGCCAGTTCGGGATCGACCGCTATCTCGATCTGCTGGCGGCGCGGGCCGAGCATCCCTGGCCGTCGATCGTCGTCGATGCCGGCACCGCGGTGACCGTCGATGCCCTCGATGCGGCCGGCGATCACGCCGGTGGGGTCATCTTCCCCGGTCTGGCGTTGCTGCGACGGTCGCTGGCAAGGGGGACGGCCCGGATCGACATCGCCCTCGATGCGGCGCCCGCGTTGTTGGGACACTCCACGGCCAGCTGCGTGGCCGGTGGCGTCTTGCAGGGATTTCAGGGCGCAGTTCGCGGAATCGTCGAGGCGATGGCGCATCGGTTGGGGGGACATGCGACAATCGTCGTGACGGGTGGGGATGCGGCGCTGGCGGCCTCTGCCGTGGCCGCTCACGATCCCGTCGTCGACACGCGACTGCTGTTCAAAGCCATGACCTTGGTTCGACCATGCGATATCTGATTCTTTTCCTGGTGCTCGTCAACATTGTCGTCTACCTGTTGCCGAAGGAGTCCCAGCGTACCGTCCACAGCTACACCCGGGGTGAGCCGTCGGCGCCGATGCTGACGCGGCTGGACGAACAGACGGCGCCGCCGCCGAAGGAATCGCTGGTGGCCCCGGGGCTGGTGCAGGTGGCGATGGAGGGAGCGGCGACCGCCAGCGACGATGTGGCGCCGACACCGCCGCCAGCCCCGGCCCAGACGCCCACCGAGGCGGCGGAGCCCGCGCCGGTCGCCGACGAGTCCGATCAGGAGGCGGCGCTGGCGGCCATCGAGAGTCAGGGGCGTTTCGACAAGGTTGGAGCCGGCGGCGGCGAGCAGGGGATTGCCGCCGTGGAGCCGCCGGCCAGTGGCGCCATCGCCCGCGGGCCGCTCCAGTGTCACAGCCTTGGCCCGTTCAGGCAGCGTGACGACGCCAACAAGCTGATGGCGGCCATGGTGAAGAAGGGTATCAAGCCGGCGCTGCGGACCGCCAAGTCGAAGGAACCGAGCAACTACTGGGTCTATCTGCCGCCGTATCCGACGCGGCAAAAGGCGGTCGAGGCGGTGGACCGCCTCCAGGCGTTGGGTTTCGACGACTTCTACATCGTCGGCGATCCCAAGTACAACAACGCCATTTCGCTCGGGCTGTTCTCCCGCAAGAGCGGTTCACGCCAGCGCGTGCGCGATCTGAAGGAGATGGGGTTCGAGCCCAGGGTCGAGACCCGCTACGACGAGAAGGAGGTCTACTGGATCGACTACGCCAGCCACGGCAGCATCGACTGGAAACCGCTCTACGAGAAGTTCAAGGGCAGCGACAAGGTGAAGGATGTTCCGCGCGCCTGCGAGTGACGCGCGAGCCTCAATGGGCTTCCAGCTTCGCCAGCTCTTCCAGTAACGAAACCACCAGCGACGCCCCCTGGGCGTCCATCCCTTTCGTCAGCCGGTCGGCGTCCCGTTCGCCGTCCACCAGTCTTTTCATGATGCCGCCGAGCCGTGCCATGTCGCCGCCGGCGGCGGTCATCTGTTCCGCCATGTCGCCGAGCAGATGGAGGGCATGGACATGGCCGCAGCGGGCGGCGTGGATCATCTGCGCCAGCCCCGGCGTCGCCAGCGAGCCATCGGGCGTTGCCTCCGGGTCGGGGAGGGTGGACGGATCCTGAATGCCGCGCAGAATCGCCTCGACGATGGTGCGGTCCTCCTCGTCCAGCGGCCCGAGGATCGAGGTGGAGCGTTCCCCGGCGATCACCTGGCGGATGGCGGCCACCAGATCGGTCCAGCCGTTGGCCGCCGAGGTCTGCAGCGCCTGCTCGAACTCCGGCGGAATGGTGCCGGTGGCGGCGCACTGGGTGGCGGCGACGATCAGGGGGGCGTGCATCTGCACGATCTGCTGGGCTTTCGGCGGGAGCTGTGCCATGGCGGTTTCCTTCGATGCTATGATGGAACGATCATAATCGCCTGGCCGTCGTCGTTCCAATGATGAGACATTCCGACCAGCTCCACCGCTTTCTCTTCGAACACCAGCACATCCGCGGTGAATTCGTCCATCTCGACGAGACCTGGCGGGAGGTGCTGGCCCGCGCCAGCTATCCGGCGCCGGTACAGGCGATGCTGGGGGAGGCGTTGGCGGCGGCCGCGCTGCTGGTGGCCACACTCAAGATCGATGGCAGCCTGACGATGCAGATCCGTGGCGCCGGTCCGGTGCACCTGCTGGTGGTGCAGGCGTTTTCCGACGGCGGTATTCGTGGACTGGCGCGCTGGCGGGGGGAGGTCGCTCCCGGGCCGCTGAAGTCGCTGACCGGCAGTGGCCAGCTGGTGATGACGATCGACCCGAAACAGGGGGCGCGTTACCAGGGCATCGTCCCGTTGATGGGTGAACGTCTGCAGGATGCGCTCCGGCACTATTTCGAACAGTCCGAGCAGTTGCCGACCAGGCTGTGGCTCGCCGCGGGTGAAGAGGCGGTGGCGGGGCTGCTGGTCCAGGCGCTGCCCGGTGAACGGGAGGACCACGACAGCTGGAACCGCGTCGTCCATCTTGCCGACACCGTGCGTGGCGAAGAGCTGCTCCGGCTCGATGTGGAGACGCTGCTGCGGCGGCTGTTCCACGAGGAGCGGGTGAGGCTGTTCGAGCCGACGCCGCAGCGCTTCCAGTGCAGTTGTTCACGCGAGAAGATCATCAACACGCTGCGTCGCCTCGGTGAGTCGGAGATGAACGACATCGTCGCCGAGCGTGGCCGGATCGACGTGGATTGTGAGTTTTGCGGCGCGCGCTACCATTTCGACAGCGTCGATGTGCGGGCCTTGTTCGCCAGTGATGCCTACCCGCTGGGGTCTTCGACCATCCAGTGAGCCCCGGGTCGTGGTGGGCAAAAGAAAACCCGCCGGTGGCGGGTTTCGAGTGGAGTTCTGCACTCCTCGTGATTACCCGTGACCATCGGAGGTATGTTCCTCCTTCGTCGGTTCGATGGCTCGGGCCTCCTGAGTTATTTCTCTCTTTTTCCCGGAGTATGACCATTGCGATTGGTATTGGTTCCATGATCGGGCGAAAATGCCCCATCACCACCGCAAGAGGATGTCCACGATGAGCGATACCTGCTGTTCCTCCCCCGACGGTTGCGGGTCCGACCCGGCACCACAGAGAGCGCGGACCGCCGACGAGATCCGCCAGAGTGTCCGTGACAGCTACGCCCGGGTGGCCAATGCCAGCAACGAAGGCAGCGGCTGCGGCGTCGAGGCGGGCTGCTGCGGCGTTTCCGACGACGATCGGATCAACACCCTGATCTCGACCCGGCTCGGCTACAGCGAGGCCGATCTGGCGCTCGTGCCGACAGGGGCCGACATGGGCCTCGGTTGTGGCAATCCGCGCGCGATCGCTGCGCTTCGGCCGGGGGAAACGGTGCTCGACCTGGGGGCCGGTGGCGGCTTCGACTGCTTTCTGGCGTCGGCCGAGGTCGGCGAGCAGGGTCGCGTCATCGGCGTCGACATGACGCCGGACATGGTGAGCAAGGCGCGGGCCAACGCGGCGCGCGGCCGGTTCGGCAATGTCGAGTTCCGCCTCGGCGAGATCGAAAACCTGCCAGTGGCCGATGGTGTCGTCGATGTCATCATCTCCAACTGCGTCATCAACCTGTCGCCGGACAAGCCGCGCGTCTTCGCCGAAGCCTTCCGCGTGCTCAGGCCGGGTGGTCGGCTGGCGATCTCCGACGTGGTTGCCACCGCCGAGATCCCCGAGCCGATGCGTAGCGATCCCCAGCTTCTCGCCGGCTGCATGGCGGGAGCGTCGCTGATCGACGATCTGGAAGCGATGATCGCGGCGGCCGGTTTCGTCGACATCGTCATCGCGCCCAAGGAGGAATCCCGCGAATTCATCCGCGACTGGGCGCCCGGCAGCGAAATCACCGACTACGTCGTCTCGGCCACGATCGAAGCGGTCAAGCCCGGCGCCTGAGCGGCCGTTGCCGGGCGGCAACGGGCCGCCGCCCGGTAACGCTCGTGACGGCGTCGGGTGCGCCGTTGCCGGCTTCTACTGTCTCGCTGGCCAGTAACGCCCCTCGATTGATCTTTGTCCTCACGTTCTCCCACGCGCCCCCGATACCCTCGTTGTACTCATTGGCGGGACGCCGGCCGGCGTTGCCGCAAAGCGCAACAGGGAGAGAGAACGTGAATCCACAGAGCGCATCGGCCAGTCGCAGCGATCAAAGCATCGAACTCGGCCTGTTCACCGATCGGCAGGGAAAGATCATCGAGGCCAACAGGGTCTTCGTCGACAGCTTCGGCTGGAAAGGGGCGTCGTTGGCCGGGCGCGGGGTCAGTGAAATCCTCCATGGCGACGTGCCGACCGTGGTGCTGGCGGAGATCCTGCAGGCGATGCGCCAGGGCCGGGTCTGGACCGGCACGCTGCAACTGGTCGGCCGGGGTGGTGAATCCCGGTGGCTCAAGGCCACGGTGGCGCCGGTGGCGGGCCACCGGGACCGCTTTCTCTGGACCTTCGTTCCCGCCGACAGCGCCGCGATCGCTGCGGCGGAAAAACGCCACGCCCGGATCGTGGCCGGCAAGGAGAAGCTGAAAAAGGGGTTCGTCGGCAAGCTGGTCAAGCGGCTCGTCGATCTGCCCATCGGCCTGAAGATCGGTGGTGGCACCGCGTTGTTGACGACCATGCTCGCATTTTTCCTGATCGTCGAGGGGCTGGCGACGGTGTCGGCGGTGCTGAAGAAGGACGAGCACAGTGTGTTGACGAACTATTCCGCCATCGTCGATGTTTCGGTCCGCAATTTCTCAACGCAGGTCGCGTCGTTGGCGACACTGGTGGCGTCGATGCCGGCAACCGTCGATGCGATGCGTGAAAGGGACCGGGACAGACTGCTGGCGCTGTTTTCCAATGCCTTTGCCAAGTTGAAAAAGGAATATGGAATCCGTCAGTTCCAATTCCATCTCGCTCCCGCGACATCGCTGCTTCGGCTGCACAGACCGGAAAAATTCGGGGATGATCTCTCGGGATTTCGCAAGACGGTCGTCGAGGCCAATCGATTCGGGAAAACCGTCATCGGCCTGGAAAAAGGCCGTGCCGGTTATGGTATCCGGGGTGTGGTACCGATTCTCGACAATGGTGAGGTGCTGGGATCGGTCGAGTTCGGCAGCGTATTCGGATTGCCCTTTTTCGAGCGTTTCAAGGAGAAACACGGTATCGACATCGCATTCTTCGAGGTCGAAGACGGCGTATTGCGATCTGTCGGTTCCACGCTGGCCGCAATCCCCGAGCTGTCGGCGGCGGATGCCGCCAGGGTGATGGCCGGCGAGATGCTCAGCAAGGAGATCGAGGCGGATGGCAGGCCTTATGGTGTGATGTATCGACGCTTCATCGACTACTCCGGAACACCGGTGGGCATACTTGCCATCGCGCACGACAGCACGGCCTATCATCAGACCCTGGCCGGTATCGTCCGGGAAAAGTTGGTGATCGCCGCGCTGATACTGCTCTTTTCCGTCCTGGTCTCCTGGCTGGTGGCGCGCAGCATCTCACGTCCCATTCAGCAGGCATCCGAGGTGGCGCGCAATATTTCCCGCGGCATCTACGGCAACGACATCGACGTGCGCAGCGAGGACGAAACCGGTCAACTGCTGCTGGCGATGGCGGCCATGCAGTCGACGCTGGGCTACAACCTGCACGAGGCCACCGAACATGCCGAGGAGACCGCCCGCATCAAGACGGCGCTGGACTACATCTCCACCAGTGTCACCGTCTCCAATGCCGAGGGCGAGCTGATCTTCATGAACAACGCCTGTATCGATCTGTTCAAACGTCTGGCGGGTACCCAGCCGGGCAACGAGCATTTCGATCCGCTGTCGCTGGTGGGCACCAAGCTGCTGGATTTCTTCGCCGACGAAGGGCTGCGGGAGATCTACGCCAAACAGCTGCCCCATCGGGAGACGGTCGAATACCGGCTTTGGGAGCACGATTTCCAGCTCGTCATCTCGCCGGTCTACGACGCCGACGGCAACTACCTCGCCCGGGTGACGCAGTGGAACGACATCACCGACGAGCGCCAGGTCGGCCGCGAGATCCAGGCCATCGTCGATTCGGCCCGTTCCGGCGATCTGTCGCAGACCATCGGCCTGGAAGAGAAGGAAGGGTTCTACCGCGAGCTGGCCGTCGGCATCAACCAGCTCATTGGGGTGATGCGTCAGGTCGTCGACGACATCGCCCACGCCATGTCGCGGATCGCTGCGGGTGATCTGACGGCACCCATCGAACGGGAGTACGCCGGCATCTACGGCGATGTGAAGAACTCAGTCAACGAAACCATCGCCACGCTGCGGAAAATGGTGGCGGGGTTAAATGATACGTCATTGCAGATTTCGAGCTCGGCCAATGAAATACAGTCTGGTAACGACGAACTCTCGCAGCGCACCGAGCAGCAGGCGTCGAGCCTGGAGACCACCGCCGCCAGCATGGAGGAGATCACCGGCACGGTGAAGCAGAATGCCGAAAACGCGCAGGCGTCGTCGGCGCTGGCAGCCGAGGCGCAGGCGATATCCACCAAGGGCGTGGGTGTCGTCCGGGATGCCATCCAGGCGATGGAGTCGATCAGCGAATCCAGCGTCCGTATCGAGGAGATCATCCACGTCATCGACGAGATCGCCTTTCAGACCAACCTGTTGGCGCTCAATGCGGCGGTGGAAGCCGCCCGCGCCGGCGAGCAGGGCAGGGGATTCGCCGTCGTCGCCACGGAAGTGCGTGATCTGGCCGGGCGCAGCTCCGAAGCGGCCAAACAGATCAAACAGCTCATCGCCGACAGCGTCGAGCGCGTGGAGCGTGGTACTCACCTCGTCAACGAGGCTGGCGAGACGCTCGATGCGATCGCCAGCAGCATCAACCAAGTCACGCAGATCATGGGCGAGATCGCCCATGCAAACCAAGAACAGGCCGTCGGCATCGAGCAGGTCAACCGCTCCATCGCCAAGATCGACGAAGTGACGCAGCAAAACACCGCGCTGGCCGAACAGACCGCGGCGGTCGCCATTTCACTGAAGAACCAGTCGGTCGAGCTGGAGCAGATGATTGCACGCTTCACCGTCGAGAAAGCCGAAGGCGAACCGGGAGACGCGGATCGTATGCTGCGTGTGGTCTAGGTGGCTGCGCCACCGGACAGGCGTACAAGCATCCCGATCCACCGGGGGTTGGGCTGGGGCGATACACGGCCTGTCGCCCGCCCCCCCTCATCCCGGCCTTCTCCCCCGATGGGGAGTAGGGGCCGCCAATCGACAGAGTCAATAAATCACGGCGCTCACAATCCCAGCAGTGCCGGCAATTGGGCGATGCTGTCGATCTGTTGCCAGCCATCGATGCCGATCGTCTCCTCGTCTCCGGCCCGATATTTCCCGGTCTTCACCAGGGCCGCCTGCAATCCCGCCCGCAATGCCCCGCCGACGTCGGCCTGGGCGTCGTCTCCGACCATCAGCACTTCGCCGGGGGCGTAGCCGAGGTCGTCGACGGCTTCGAGGAAAAACGCCCGTGCCGGTTTGCCGATGATGGTCGCGGTCTTGCCGCTGGCATACTCGAGCGCCTTGACGAACGGGCCGATGTCGAGGCTGAGACCGTCGGTCTCGCGGAAGTAGCGGTTGTCGCCCATGGCGAGGAAGTGGGCGTTCTGTTGCAGCACCCGGAATGCGGCGTTGAGGCGGTCGTAGTTGAAATACTCGCCGGCGTCGCCGACGACGACGGTGTCGGGGGTGGTGGTGTCGATGTCGTCGAATTCCTCCAGCAGCGCCGGATGGATCAGCAGATGGGGCCGCAGCCGCTGGCGCTGGAGGTGTTTCCGCACGGCCATTGGGGGGGTGAAGATCCACGCCTCGGGGAGGTCGAAGCCGAGCCGTTCCAGCTTTGCCGCGATCTGGCGCCGCGTCGAGCGGGTGGTGTTGGTGATCAGCCGGAACGGGATGGCGGCGTTGCGCAGCGCGGCGATCGTTTCATGGGCGCCAGGCACCGCTTCGTCACCGATGTAGAGCACGCCGCTCAAGTCGAGCAATACGGCTTCGATTCTCCGTTGCATCCAGACTCCCCTCCGACGACAGACGATGGTTACTGGAAGTATAGAAAAAGCCGGGTGGTTCCTCGGTGTCGGCTCAAACGCGCAGGGTCCGCAGTCCCTGTTCGATCTCCGTGGCGTCCAGGCTGTCGAAGCGGTCCCGGTCGAAGAGGTTGAAGCCGCCGCAGACCTCGAACCAGGCCGCGCTGCGCAGCCATGACGGTACGCGGTCGTCACCCTGCGGCCTGCGTGGCAGCAGGTAGCAGTGGCCGGGGCGGTAGAAGAGGTTGAAGGGCTGGTTGCGGTGGTTCAGCTCGTCGATGGCGTCGGCGCTCTCCTCGACCGAGCTCAAGCGCCGGCAGTGGAGCGGGTAGTCGCTGGCGCCGCCGTTGTGCGCCCACTGCGGCCGTTCGATCGGTAGCGGCGTGGTGTCGACGAAGGCGTGGGCGTGGAGGTGGTTGATCGAGGCGCCGCCGCCGAGGGTGTTGCAGGCGAGGCCGAAACCCGGAAGCGTCCGCCCGGCGGCCTCGCTGATGCGCCACAACAGCCGGTGGGTGGCGTCGTCGATAACCTGCGGCAGATGGGCCGATGCCTTCGGCAGCAACATCAGATGGTAGGGGGCGAAAGGGAACTTGTGGTACATGATCCGCAGCGGCGTGCCGTCGAAATCCACCTCGGCCATGATCTCCGGGCGGAGAAACGGCTTGTCGAAGTGGAAGCGGTCGGGATCGAACGGCTGGCGGATCGAGGTGAACTTGTCGCCGGCGCCCCGTGGCGGCCGCAATGCCCGCAGCGGGTTGAATGCCAGTTGCCAGGGGCCGGCGCAGCGCATCTCCCAGGTGCCGAACGCTTCGATGCCGCGCTTGGCCAGCGCCTCGAACACCGCCACATCGTCGGGGGCGCCCTGCAGGCGGCCGGCGTCGAACGCCGCCATCAATGTGGTGAAGCGCGTTCGCAGCGCCGGCATCAGCGCAGCGTGGAGTGGCTCGTCCTGCATGCTGTTGGCCAGCACCAGAATGAAGGCGCCAAGCGCGTCGTCGTCGAGCATGCGGGCGAGGCCCTGGGTGAAGCGTTGGCGGAAGCTGTCGAGGTCGGTATCGGAAAACATCGGGTTGTGTCGTCGTCGTGAAGCGCCAGAGCATAGCGTGATGTCCGGCGGGATGCGATCCGTCGCGCCGCCGTCAGCCGGCGTTGGGGATGCCTTGGCCCAGCAGCGCCGCGCCGTAACTCGCCTCGCCCTGCCCGGCGGCGGTGACTTCGCAGCCCAGCAGCCGTTGCCGGATCCGCCGCCAGACCGGATTGGCGGCGCCGCCGCCGGCGGTGACGACGCGCTTTGGCCGGGGCGCGCCCAGTTCGGCCAGGCGCTGGTAGGCGAGGCATTCGATCCGGGCGATGCCTTCGAGCAGCCCGTGGAGGAAGCGTTCGGGCGGGTATTGGTCGGGCGAGCCGATCCGGGGCGGGAGGTCGGGATCGTTGATCGGGAAGCGCTCGCCGGGGCGGGGTAGCGGGTAGAAGTCGAGGCCGCTGGGTTTTTCGGGGTCGATTTTTGCCGAAAGCGCCTCGATCTGTTCGACGTCGAAGTATTGCAGCAGCACGGCGCCGCCGCTGTTGGAGGCGCCGCCGACCAGCCAGCGGTTGCCGAGGCGGTGGCTGTAGACGCCGTATTCGGGCGCGAAGATCGGCTTGTCGGCAACGATTTTCACCACCAGCGTGCTGCCGATCGAGGTGACGGCCTCCCCGACCCGGTGGGCGCCGGTGGCGATGAAGGCGGCGGTGCTGTCGGTGGTGCCGGCGTGGATCGTGGCGTTGGCGGGCAGGCCGAGGGTTGCCGCCACCGCCGGGTCGATGTGGCCGATGGCCGAGCCGGGGGCCACCACGTCGGGCAGCAACGGCCGGGCCTCGGGCAGGGCGTCGAGCCAGTCGGGCCAGCGCAGCGCCACCGGGTCGTAGCCGAGCTTCAATGCATTGTTCCAGTCGGAGATGCCCCACCGGCCGCTGAGCCGGCCGCCGATCCAGTCGGCCTGGTGCAGGGCGTGGCGGGCGTTCGCGGCACGGTGGTGGCGCAACAGCCAGAGCAGCTTGGCGAGGCTGGCACTGGGGCCGTGGGCGGCGCTGGTGGCCGGCGCCAGCCGTTCGATCCGCGCCGCCTCGGCCGTTGCGCGGCGGTCGTTGTACATCAGCGCCGGCGTCAGCGGCCCGCCGGCGGCGTCGGCCAGCAGCAGCGTGCTGGAGGTGCCATCGACGGTGACGTGCCGGATGCGGCCGCGGGCCCCGGCGGGCAGATCCAGCAGGCAGCGTTGCAGCGACCGCCACCAGTCGTCGGGGCGTTGCTCGGCATGGCCGGGCGCGGGGCGATGGACTTCGCTGCCGGGCTGGCGGGCTTCCGCGACGATGTGGCGCCCGCCGTCGATGACGCAGCAGCGGATCCCGGAGGTGCCCAGGTCGATGCCGAGGCCGTGGCCCTCAGCCGTCGATGGTGGCGAGCCGTTCACCGATCCGTACCGGTTCGAAGCCGCCGGCCGGCTGGACGGGCCTGCCTGCGTCGCTCATGGCAGGGTGACGGGCGTTGGCGCCACCCACCCCTCGGCACGGTGCTCGGCGATGACGTCGGTGTAGATGCCGCCGCGCACGTTGAACTTGCCGGTGACGCGCATGAAGCGTGGCGCGGTGGCGCGGACCAGGTCGTCGAGGATCTGGTTGGTGACCGCCTCGTGGAAGGCGCCTTCGTCGCGAAACGACCACATATAGAGCTTCAGCGACTTCAGCTCCACGCATTTTTCGTCGGCGATGTATTCGATGCGGAAAGTGGCGAAGTCGGGCTGCCCGGTCTTGGGGCACAGGCAGGTGAACTCCGGCACCTCGATGCGGATGACGAAGTCGCGATCGGGGTTGGGGTTGGGGAAGGTCTCGAGTTCCTTGCTGGGTTGGCTGGGCATTGTGTCGTTTCGTAAAATCAATGACTTGGAAGGCGGCGGATTATAGCATCCACCGTGCATGCTGTAGTCATTTCTCCGTTCGTCGGGGATAATGCCCGGTTTCGATCACCGGGTTCCACTTCGCGGCATGCGCCTGAACAAGATCAAGCTCGCCGGCTTCAAGTCGTTCGTCGATCCGACCACGCTGAACCTCACCAGCAACCTGGTGGGGATCGTCGGGCCGAACGGTTGTGGCAAGTCCAACACCATCGACGCGGTGCGCTGGGTCATGGGAGAGTCGTCGGCCAAGCATCTGCGCGGGCAATCGATGGACGACGTGATCTTCAACGGCTCGTCGTCGCGCAAGCCGGTGGCGCAGGCGTCGATCGAGCTGATCTTCGACAACAGCGACGGCGCCATCGGTGGCGAGTACGCCAAGTTCAATGAAATCTCCATTCGCCGTAGCGTCACCCGCGACGGCCAGTCGCAATACTACCTCAACGGCACCCGTTGCCGCCGCCGCGACATCACCGACATCTTCCTCGGCACCGGCCTCGGGCCGCGCTCCTACGCCATCATCGAGCAGGGGATGATCTCGCGGCTGATCGAGGCCAAGCCGCAGGAGCTGCGGGTCTATCTGGAAGAGGCCGCCGGCATCTCCAAATACAAGGAGCGGCGCAAGGAGACCGAAACGCGGATGCGCCACACGGCGGAGAACCTCGACCGCCTCAACGACCTGCGCGACGAGATCGCCAAGCAGTTGAATCACCTCAAACGTCAGGCCGAGACCGCCGAACGCTACAAGCAGCTCAAGGAGGAGGAGCGCCGTACCCGCGCGGAGCTGCTCCATCTGCGGCTCGAGGCGCTCTCCCGGGAGCTGGCGCGTCGCGATGCCGAGATCGAGTCGCTGCAGACCGCGCTGGAGAAACGCATCGCCGAGCTGCGCGAGAACGAGGCACAGGCCGAGCGGTTGCGCCAGCAGCGGATCGAATCCAGCGATGCCTTCAACACGGTGCAGGCCGCTTTCTATCGGCTCGGCAACCGCATCAGCCAGGTGGAGCAGTCGATCCAGCATCAGCGTGAGCTGATCGCCCGCCAGCAGCGGGATCGGCAGGAGGCGCGCCAGGCCATCGAGACGGTCCAGCGCGAGATTGCCGCCGACGAGGAGCGGCTGGCCGGCATCACTGCGCGGATCGAGGCGCTGGAGCCCGAGCTGGAGTTGGCCAGCGAAGCCTTCGAGGCGGCGCGGGAACAGCTCGACGAAGCCGAGGCCCGTCGTGGCGAATGGCAGCAGCGCTGGGATGAACTCACCCGCCGGATCGCCGAGCCGGTACAGCAGGCGCAGGTGGAGCGGGCGCGGATGGAACAGCTCGAACGCCACATCGAACAGCTGAAGGCGCGCCGGGAACGGTTGTCGCAGGAGCGCGACGCGCTGGCGCCGGCGCCGCTGGAGCAGCAGATCGCCGAACTGGCGCTGCAATTGGATGGCGGGACCGCCGCCGAGGCCGAACGCGCCGCCGCGCTGGAGGAGACGCAGCAGCGCATCGAGCGGTTGCGCGAGGCGTTGCGGGAGCAACAGCACGCGTTGCACGAACGGCAGCGCGAGGCGCAGCAACTGCGGGGGCGGCTGGCCTCGTTGGAGGCGTTGCAGCAGGCGGCGCTGGGCAAGGACAACCAGGCGTTACAAGGGTGGTTGCAGGCCCAGGGGCTGGCGTCGGCGCCGCGCCTCGGCGAGCGCATCGAGGCCAGCGGGCCGTGGGCCGCCGTGGTGGAGCAGATCCTCGGCAATCTGCTCGAAGCGGTGGAGGTGCGGGCGGTCGATGCCCTGGCGCCGGCGGCCGCCGGGCTGGAGCGGGGCGAGGTGATGCTCTACGAACCGGCGGCCGGCGAGCCCTCGGCGCGCCGCACCCTCTGGTCGCAGGTGAAGGCGCCGGCCAGCGTGCGTGGCCTGCTCGACAATGTCTTCATCGCCGAGTCGCTGGCCGAGGCCGAGCGGATGCGCCCCGGGCTGGCCGACCATGAGTCGGTGGTGACGCCCGATGGCGTCTGGATGGGGCGCCACTGGCTGCGGTTCTCCCGCGAGCGTGATGCCCACGCGGGCCTGTTGCAGCGGCGTCAGGAGATCGAACAGCTCCAGCAGCGGCTGGAGACCACCGAGGCGGCCGCCGAATCGCTGGCCGATGAGGTGGAGCGGATGAGCGCCGAGGTGGCCGAGCTGGAGCAGCAGCGGCAGCGCCAGCAGGCGGCCGCCAACGAGGCCCATCGCCAGTTGAGCGAGCTGCGCGCGCGGCATGGCCAGAGCGTGGCGCGGCTGGAGCAGTTGCGGCAGCGCATCGGCGGCGTGGAGAAGGAGCTGGCCGAGATCGACGCACAGATCGAAACCGAGGAGGCGGCGCTGGAGGCGGCGCTGAAGCGGCGCAACCAGGCGCTCGATTCGATGCACACGTTGCAGGACGAACAGACGCGGCTGGACGCCGAGCGCGACAGCCACCAGCAGCAGGTGGCCGAGGCGCGGCAGCAGTTGGAGAGCCGTCGCGGGCGGTTGCAGGCGCTGAAGCTGGAGCTCGAATCGCTGCGCGCCAGCGAGGCGGGGACGCGTCAGGGTCTGGAGCGGATGCGGCGCCAGGCCGAGCAGTTGGAGGCCCGGCTGGCGGCGTTGAACGAGGCCGCCGCCGGCGACGACGACCCGGTGGCGGCGCTGGAGGCGGAGCTGGAGACCCTGCTGGCCGACCGGGTTACGCAGGAGGCGGCGCTGGCCGCGGCCCGCGATGCGTTGCAGAGCGTCGAGAACCGTCTGGGCGAGGTGGAGCGCCAGCGGCACGAGACCGAGCAGAAGCTGGAGGCGCAGCGGGCCGGGATCGAACAGCGCCGCCTCGACAGCCAGAGCGTGCGGGTGCGTCGCCAGACCGTCGCCGAGGAGCTGGCCGCGAGCGGTTTCGATGCCGAGGCGCTGGCGGCGGCGCTGGCCGAAGACGCCAGTGTCGAGGCGTGGGAGCGCAAGCTCGAGGCGCTGGCGCAGCGCATTCACCGGCTCGGCAACATCAATCTCGCCGCCATCGACGAATACCAGGAGCAGAGCGAGCGCAAGGCCTATCTCGACAGCCAGCACGAGGATCTGATGGCGGCGCTGGAGACGCTGGAGGGGGCGATTCGCAAGATCGACCGCGAGACCCGCGAGCGTTTCAAGGAGACCTTCGACAAGGTCAACGCCAAGTTGCAGGAGAAGTTTCCCAAGCTGTTCGGTGGTGGCCATGCCCATCTGGAGATGACCGACGACGATCTGTTGACCACCGGCGTCGCCATCATGGCGCGGCCGCCGGGCAAGCGCATCTCCAACATCCATTTGATGTCCGGTGGCGAGAAGGCGTTGACGGCGGTGGCGATGGTCTTCTCCATCTTCGAACTGAACCCGGCGCCGTTCTGCATGCTCGACGAGGTGGATGCGCCGCTGGACGAGGCCAACGTGGGCCGATTCTGCGATCTGGTGCGCGAGATGTCGCGTCAGGTGCAGTTCATTTTCATCACCCACAACAAGGTCACGATGGAAATGTCGGAGCAGTTGATCGGTGTTACGATGCGGGAGTCGGGCGTGTCGCGCATCGTCGATGTGGATGTCTCGGAAGCGGCGTTGATGGCAACTGGGTAAAGGACGGAAGCAGAGAATATGTCTGAACTACGCTGGTATTTGCTGTTGATCGGCGCGGTGATCCTGCTGTGGATCTGGTACAGCGGGCGGCGCCAGAGCAAGGCGGCGAAGCATGATGTGTTTCGCAATGTCGAGGAGCATCACGACGACGTGCTGCTGAAGGACGGGCCGGTGACCGAGGAGGCGCCGGCCAAGTCGTTCGAGGAGGCCCTGGCCGAGGTGGAGGCGATGGCCGACACGCCGCGCGAGGAGCCGGCATTGCCCGAGGTGGCGGACGACGTCATCGAGGCCGAGGAGCCGCCGCCGGACGAGCCGAGCCTGCCGGATGAAGTGGACGTCGACGAGATCGTCATCGACACCGCCAGCACCGGCGGGGAGGCGGAGCAGCCGGCGCTGTTCGAGGCCGAAGAGGAGGCGCCGGCGCCGGAGCCGCAAGAAGCCCCGGCCGCGGAGGAGACGCTGCAACTGGTGATGATGTACGTCGTGGCCCCCGAGGAGAAGCCGTTTCCCGGCCGTGCCGTGCTCAAGTCGTTCCATGTCCACAAACTGCGCTTTGGCGAGCACCAGATCTTCCATCGCGAGACCTCCAACGCCGATGGCCGGCGCATCGTCTTTTCCATCAGCAATATGCTCAAGCCGGGGACGCTGGTGCCCGAAGAGGTGGAGACCAGCGATATCCACGGGTTGACGCTGTTCATGCAGCTGCCGTCGGTGGTCGAGCCGGTCGATGCCTTCAACGACATGCTGCACACGGCACAGCATCTCGCTTCCACCCTCGGTGGCGAATTGCGTGACGAAAAGCTGGAGCCGCTGTCGCAGGAGACCATCGTCTCGCTGCGCGCCCAGCTGGTGGATGCCGGTGGCTGACCCCGAGGTCGTCCGCGAGGCGGAGGCATTGCGCCGCCAGATCGAATACCACAACTACCGCTACTACGTGCTCGACGATCCGGAGATTCCGGATGCCGAGTACGACCGCCTGATGCGCCGGTTGCAGCGGCTGGAGCAGGCCCACCCGGAGATCGTCACCCCCGACTCCCCCACCCAGCGGGTCGGCGCCAGGCCTCGCGAAGGCTTTCGTGAGGTGCGGCACGAGCTGCCGATGCTGTCGCTCAACAACTGTTTCTCCGAGGAGGAGCTGCGTGCCTTCGACCGGCGCGTGCGCGAGGCGCTGGCGGTGGACGGGCCGATCGACTATGTGGCCGAGCCGAAGCTGGACGGGCTGGCGGTCAGCCTGGTCTACGAGCGGGGCGAGCTGGTGCTGGCGGCGACCCGGGGTGACGGCTACACCGGCGAGGACGTCACCGCCAATGTGCGAACCATCCGGTCGGTGCCGCTGCGGCTGCTCGGTGACGAGATCCCGACGCGGCTCGACGTGCGCGGTGAGGTCTATATGCCGGTGGAGGGGTTTCGGCGGCTCAACGAAGAGGCCGCGAAGCGGGGGGAAAAGACCTTCGCCAACCCGCGCAACGCCGCCGCCGGCAGCCTGCGCCAGCTCGATCCCCGCATCACCGCGCGGCGGCCACTGGAGATGTATTGCTACGCCATCGGGCTGGCCGAGGGGGTGACGCTGGCCGATACCCATTTCGACCAGCTCGAACAGCTGCGCGGCTGGGGGCTGCGGGTGAGCCGCGAGGTGCGCCGGGTCGAGGGCGTCGATGGTTGCTTGCGCTATTACGAGGAGCTGGGCGGGCGCCGCGACCGCCTGCCGTTCGAGATCGACGGCGTGGTCTACAAGGTCGATCGCATCGACTGGCAGGCACGGCTGGGCTACGTTTCGAGGGCGCCGCGTTGGGCCATCGCCCACAAGTTTCCGGCCCACGAGGAGATGACCCGGGTGCTGGACGTGGTGTTCCAGGTGGGGCGCACCGGCGCGTTGACGCCGGTGGCGCGGCTGGAGCCGGTGTTCGTCGGCGGCGTCACCGTCAGCAACGCCACGCTGCACAATATGGATGAGGTGGAGCGCAAGGACATCCGTATCGGTGACTGGGTGATCGTGCGGCGCGCTGGCGATGTGATTCCGGAGGTGGTCTCGGTGGTGCGATCGAAGCGTCCGGCCGATGCCCGCAAGGTGGTGCTGCCAAAGCACTGCCCGGTCTGCGGCTCCGCGGTCGTCCGCCTCGAAGGGGAGGCGGTGGCCCGCTGCACCGGCGGGCTCTACTGTCCGGCGCAGCGGCGCGAGTCGATCAAGCATTTCGCCTCGCGCAAGGCGATGGACATCGAGGGGCTGGGCGACAAGCTGGTGGAACAGCTCATCGACAAGGGGCTGGTGGAGCATGTGGACGATCTCTACCGTCTGACGGTGGAGCAGCTCGTAACGCTGGAGCGGATGGGGGAGAAGTCGGCGAAAAACCTGATCGCCGCGCTGGAGAAGAGCAAGCACACCACCCTGGCGCGGTTCATCTATGCGCTCGGCATCCGCGAGGTGGGGGAGGCCACGGCACGCGCGTTGGCGGCCCATTTCCGTTCGCTCGACAAGCTGCGCAATGCGAGTGTCGAAGCGCTGGAGGCGGTACCGGACGTGGGGCCGGTGGTGGCGGGGCACATCCACGCCTTCTTCCGCCAGCCGCACAATCTGGAGGTCATCGACAACCTCATCGCCGCCGGGGTTCACTGGGACGAGCCGGAAGAACCGCCCGAGCCCGCGGCACTGCCGCTGGCCGGCAGAAGTTTCGTGCTCACCGGCGCGCTGACGTCGATGACCCGCGACGAGGCGGGGGAGCGGCTGATGGCGTTGGGCGCCAGGGTCAGTGGCAGCGTCTCGAAAAAGACCACGGCGGTGATCGTTGGCGACAAGCCGGGCTCCAAGCTTGCCAGGGCGGAGAAGCTCGGCGTCCCCGTGCTCGACGAGGCGGGTTTGCTGCAACTGCTGGAGGCGCCTGATGAGGTGCTCAGGAAAATCGAAGAGGGTGATTGATATGAAACGGGTTTTGCTGATGTTGCTGTTGATCGCCGGCGGTGCGGCGGTGGCGGGGGAGTCGAATTTCGACCGGGTGACGCTGTCGGCCAGCGCCTCCGACATGATCGCCAACGACACCATGACGGCGACGTTGACGCACGAGGCGGAGGGGAAGGACACCGCCGCGTTGGCCAATGAGGTCAACGCCCAAATCGAATGGGCCGTGGCCGAGGTGAAGAAGGTGCCGGGGTTCAAGGTGCGTACCCAGGCGTACAACACCTATCCCGTCTATCACAAGAACGTCGTCACCGGCTGGCGGGTCAGCCAGTCGATTCGTGTCGAGGCCCACGACGCGGCGCGGCTGAGCAAGCTGCTCGGCAGGCTGCAGAAACGGCTCCACCTCACCGGCGTGAGTTTCCGCGTCTCTCCGGCGCTGCGGCAGCAGAGCGAGAATGCGCTGATCAGCCGCGCCATCGAGGCGTTCAAGCAGCGAGCGAAGATCATTGCCGCCGATCTCGGTCACGCCGACTACCGGCTGGTACGCCTCAATGTCTCCACCGGCGGCGGCGAGCCGGTGTTCCGGGCACGGGCGATGGTCATGGAGGCGGCGCCGGATGCCCGTGTCGCCCCGGCGCTGGAGGCGGGCGAGTCCCGCCTGAGCGTATCGGTCAACGGCGAGATCGAACTGCGATAGCGGTCGTTGCCCCGATTTCGCGGCGGGGCGTGTTCAATCCCCGCGCTTCTTGGCGGCCTGCCAGCGGGATTCCAGCAGGGCGGGCGGGGCCTCGTCGATGGCGATGCCGTCGTTCCGCAGCGATGCCTCGATGGCGCGGAAGCGCCGAAGAAACTTGCTGTTGGCCTCGCGCAGCGCGGTCTCGGCATCGATGTCGAGATGTCGCGCCAGGTTGACGACGGAGAAGAGCAGATCGCCCACCTCCTCGGTCAGCCGTCGGCGGTCTTGTTCGGGACTGGCCAGCTCGGCCTCGATCTCTGCTGTCTCCTCACTGACCTTCTCCAACGGGCCGCGGTGATCGGGCCAGTCGAAACCGGCGCGCGCGGCACGGCGCTGAAGTTTCTGCGCCCGCATCAGCGCCGGCAGCGCGGTGGTCACGCCATCGAGCAGGGACTGCCGGGCGGTGGCCGGTTTCTCTGCCCGCTTGCTCGCCTCCCAGGCGGCCTCCAGCGCCTCGTCGCTGTCGATGTGCTGATCACCGAAGACATGGGGATGGCGCCGGATCAGCTTTGCGTCGATGGCAGCTGCGATGTCGTCGAAATCGAAACGGCCCGCCTCCTCGGCGATGCGGGCGTGAAAGACGATCTGAAACAGCAGGTCGCCCAGCTCTTCGCAGAGCGCCTCGTCGCCGCCGTCGTTGATGGCGTCGATCACCTCGTAGGCCTCTTCGAGCAGATAGGGAACGAGACTGCGGTGATCCTGCTTCAGATCCCAGGGGCAGCCATTGTCGGGGTCGCGCAGCGCGGCCATGGTGGCGCGCAGCCGTTCGATGGGGGAAGACATGGATGAAGTGGTCCGGTTGATTCGCGATGGTGGAAGTATAGCCCGAAGATGTTGAATAAGGATTCAGAATTTCCCTCAACCCGCTGATTTACCAAGGGAAGCAGACAGGGTTGGCGGTGCCTGGGTATGGTGCGGAAGCGCTCTCCCAAGCCCTCTCCCCGAGGGAGGGGGGGTGGGAGAGGGGCCGCCTTGGGCGGCGAGTGGAGTGGGTGGCTGGTAGCTTGCAATAGGGGAGGTGTGCTGTGTCTTCTGTCGATAGGACGATGGGGATGTTGTCCCATCGGACGGTGCTGGCGATTGCCGTGCCGATGATTCTCTCGGGGATCACCATTCCGTTGGCTGGCATGGTGGATGCGGCGGTGGTGGGACATTTGGACGAGCCGCGCCATCTGGCGGCGGTTGCGGTGGCGTCGAGCCTGTTTGCGTTTCTGTTCATGGTGTTCAATTTTCTGCGCATGGGCGTGACCGGCCGGGCCGCGCAGTTTTTTGGGGCGGCGGATGACGTGGCTTTGGCGCGGCTGCTGCGTCAGGGGTTGGTGACGGCGCTGGTGATCGGTGGGTTACTGGTGGTGTTGCAGTGGCCGCTGGCTTCGCTGGGGCTGGAGCTGATGGGCGCGTCGCCAGCGGTGGCGGCGGAAGCGTGGCGGTATTTCGTGGTTCGGATCTATGGCGCGCCGTTTTTGCTTGGGGTCTATGTGGTGACCGGCTGGTTGGTGGGGGTGCAGCGGCCACGGGCGGTGTTGGCGCTGCTGTTGGTGAACAACGGGGTGAATGTTTTGCTCGATCTGTTGTTCGTCCCGGGCCTGGAGTTTGGGGTCGTGGGGGTGGCGCTGGCGACGGTGCTGGCCGATCTGACGGCGTTTGTTTTTGGCTGTTGGCTGTTGCAGCGGGATCGGTGGTTGTCGCGGCTGTGGCGGGTCCGCCGGCTGTTCTTGCCTGGTGAGGCGTTGCAGCTTTTCCACCTCAATCGTGACCTGTTTCTGCGCACGGTGGCGTTGATGTCGGTGTTCACTTTTTTTACGGCGCAAGGGGCGCGGCAGGGGGATGTGATTCTCGGTGCCAATGCGGTGTTGCTGGGGATGTTCGTGCTGGCCGCCTATGGGCTGGACGGTTTTGCCTATGCGGCGGAGGCGCTGGTGGGCGAGGCGCTGGGGCGGGGCCAACCGGGGGCGTTGGAGCGGGCGCTGCGGCTGACGCTGTCGTGGTCGGCGTTACAGGCGTTGTTGATGACGGTGGCATTTTTGTTGATCGGGGCTTGGTGGATCGATCGGCTCACGACGCTGCTGGAGGTGCGGGCGGTGGCAAGGGATTATCTGCCGTGGGTGGTGGTCTTGCCGCCGGTGGCTTTTTGGGCCTTTTGGCTCGATGGCGTGTTTGTCGGTGCCACGCTTGGTCGTGACATGCGCGACAGCATGCTGTTTTCGGCGGCCGTGTTCGTGCTGGCGTGGTATCTGCTGCGACCGTTTGGCAACCATGGTCTGTGGCTGGCGATGACGCTGTTTTTTGCATTGCGCGGGTTGTTGCTCGGGCTTAGACTGCGGCGCCATCGCAGAGAGTGGGCGGGAAACGGTGATGGGTGATTCGGTTTTTTCACGGGCGTTGGAGGCGTTGATGCTCGATGCGCCCGCCGCCAAGGCGGAGGCTGTGCGTCGGCTGGCGGGGGATTGGGCGGCAGGCGCGTTGACGACGGTGTCGAGCGAGGTGCCCGCCGAAATTCCCGAGCCGGGGCGTCCGTCGGCGCCGCCGTTGGTGCATCCCCGGGCGCTGAAGCCGCGCAAGCTGCATACGCCGGGCGGGCACGCTGCCTTCGTCCATGCGTTGGCCCATATCGAGTTCAACGCCATCAATCTGGCGCTCGATGCGGTGTACCGTTTTCGTGAAATGCCGGCAGATTTCTTTCGTGACTGGATTTCGGTTGCGGAGGAGGAGGTGTATCACTTCGAATTGTTGGCCGGCCATCTGGAGACGTTGGGCCATGCCTATGGGGATTTCCCGGCCCACAACGGGTTGTGGGAGATGGCGCTGCGCACCGCCGATGATCCGTTGTTGCGGATGGCGCTGGTGCCGCGGGTGATGGAAGCGCGCGGGCTGGATGTGACGCCCCCGATGATCGAGCGCTTGCAGCGTCATGGCGATATGCGGGGCGCGGAGATTCTGGGGATCATCCTGCGTGACGAAGTGGGTCATGTCGCCATCGGCAATCGCTGGTACCATTGGCTTTGTGAACAGCGCGGGCTGGACCCCGCGACCACTTTTCTTCGGCTGGTTCGGGACTACCTGCCGGGACGGGTCAAGGGACCGTTCCATCGCGCCGCCAGGCTCGATGCCGGGTTTACCGAGCAGGAGCTGCAACAATTGGAAAAACTCTGATGCCATTTATCGTCATGCTGTTGGCCCTGATGCTGTTGGCGGGATGTGGCCAGCCTTCGTCACAGTCGCCATCGTCGTCGGGTGCTCCGCAGGCAGTACCCTCGAAGGTGGCGACGGACACTGTCGAGGCGGCGGTATTGCGCTTCGAAGAGCAGGAGGCCGGTGTCGAGCCCTATCCGCTGCGAATGATCGTCACCCGCCAGTTTCTGCGAATGGATGACGGCCCCGGTGCAAAGAGTTATCTGCTCTACGACCGTGCCCAGCAGACCATCTACAACGTCAACCACGACGACCGCGCCGTGCTCATCATCGAACGCCGCAACGTACAGCCGCCGGCGCAGGACCGGCCGACGCTGACGGTGAGCGATCAGGACACCAGCGAAATGCCGACGCTGAGCGCCCAGCAACCGGTGCACAAGACCCTGAGCGCGGCCGGCAAGCGCTGCTATGACGTGGTGGCAATACCCGGCCTGATGCCCGACGTGGTAGCGGCCATGCGCGAATACCTGGTCACACTCTCTTCACAACAAGTGGAGAATCTCGACAAGACACCGGTGGAGATGCGGGACCCTTGCATGCTCGCCAACCTCATCTATTACCCGGCCGGCCATCTCGACTACGGCTTCCCGTTGCGTGAATGGGACTATCGTGGATTCATCCGCGAACTGGTGGACTTTGGCATGGAAAAGGTCGACAGCAACCTGTTCACCGTAGCCTCCAACCTGCGCAGCATGACGCTGGACCGAGCCGGGCTGCACAAACAGTAATCCACAATTCGCCCCACCACCCAGTCCACCTCACCGCGCCAATACCCTTCTCCCCCCCTGGAGGAGAGCGGGCCAAAGAGAGGGGGCCACACCAATACCAAAGAGAAACCCCCATCCCCCTTGACCCACCCATGCCTGATTCGCTAGCCTCAGACGATCACCGGAATGCCATCGATCGGTAGATGGACAGCCACTGACCGACGTCAACGACCACACCGTCGATGTTCCAACATGGCTGAAACGCCAGACAATAAACACGCTTGCCCCTGGAAGGGGAGAGCAGGAGAGGGGAGGAAACCAGCCCCTCCGTAGAAAACAACAACGAAACAGCGAACAGGAGCTGTC
>CAZTOZ010000003.1:0-3133 GCA_964614535.1 uncultured Thiotrichales bacterium
TCAGCAGATTCGCGGTAGCTGTTCGCCCACCAGCATGTCGAGCACGCGGTCGCCGCCGAAGCCGGTGGCGAGGACGACGCGGCCCGGTTGACCGGTTTCGACCTGGCCGATGGCGGTGCTGTGGCGGCCGGCGGGATGGGCCTGCATGGCAGCCAGCACAGTGTCGGCGTCGGCAGCGGGAACGACGGCGACGAGTTTGCCTTCGTTGGCGAGGTGGAGGGGGTCGAGGCCGAGGATTTCACAGATCCCGCGTACTTCGTCGCGCACCGGGATGGCGTTGTGTTCGATGCGGATGCCGACCCCACTGGCGGCGGCGAATTCGTTGAGCACGCTGGCCAGGCCGCCTCGGGTGGCATCGCGCAGGCAGCGAAGGCCGGGACAGGTGTCGAGCATGGTGGCGACCAGCCCGTGCAGTGGCTGGCAGTCTGTCTCGACGGTGGTTTCGAGGGCGAGTTCGCCGCGGGCATCCACGATCGCGGCACCATGATCGCCGATGAATCCGTTGACGATGACCACGTCTCCCGGCCGGGCGTTGCCAGCCTGGATGTCGATTCCGGCCGGAATGACCCCGACGCCGGCGGTGTTGATGAAGAGCTTGTCGGCCGCGCCCTTGTGGACCACTTTGGTATCACCGGTGACGATGCGCACACCGGCATCGTCGGCGGTGGCTTTCATCGATGCCACGACGCGCTCGAGGGTGGCGACGGGGAGCCCCTCTTCGATGATCATCCCGCAGCTCAGGTAGAGCGGCCGGGCGCCACCGACGGCGAGGTCGTTGACGGTGCCGGTGACAGCGAGCTTGCCGATGTCGCCACCGGGAAAGAACAACGGATCGACCACGTAGGAGTCGGTGGTCATCGCCAGGCGGTCGCCGTTGGCGGCCAGCGCCGCCAGATCGAAGCGGGCCTGATCCTCCAGCGCCGCCAGCTCCGGGCTGCCGAAACCCTCGACGAAGACCTGGTCGATCAGATCCCGCATGGCTTTGCCGCCAGCGCCATGGGCCAGTGTGATGGTGTTTTCGCGACTCATGCGCTACGCCGTCCATAGCCGTGGTTGAAATAGGCGGCACAGGCCCCTTCGGAGGAGACCATCAGCGCTCCCATCGGATTTTCGGGCGTGCAGGGGTTGCCGAAGATCTTGCAATCCCATGGTTTGATGACGCCTTTGACCACCTCCCCACACTGGCAGGATTTGGGGTCGGCGATCTTCGGGTTGCGCACCGTGAATTTCCGTTCGGCGTCGTAGTCGGCGAACGCCTCGCGCATCTTCACGCCGGAGTGGTCGATGGAGCCCAGCCCTCGCCACTCGAAGAATTCACGAATCTCGAACACCTCATCGATGGCCGCCAGCGCCTGGGCATTGCCTCGCGGCGGCACGATTCGGCGGTACTGGTTCTCCACCTCGCAATGCCCCTCGTCGAACTGCCGCAGCAACATCCACAACGATTGCAGAATATCGAGCGGCTCGAAGCCGGTGATGACCAACGGCTTGCGGTAGTCCCGGGCGATGAACTGGAACGGCGCCTCGCCAATCACCATGGAGACATGGCCAGGCGCCAGGAAGCCGTCGATGGCCATGTCCGGCGAGTCGAGCACCGCCTTGATGGTCGGCACCGTGGTGATGTGGTTGCAGAACAGAGAAAAATTGCCGATGCCCTCGCGCCGGGCCTGCAATACCGTCAGCGCGGTACTCGGCATCGTCGTCTCGAAACCGAGGCCGAAAAAGATCACCTCGCGCTCGGGATGGGCGCGGGCCAGCGCCAGCGCATCCAGCGGCGAATAGACCATGCGCACATCGGCGCCATCCGCCTTCGCCTGCAACAGACTCTTTTTCGAGCCCGGCACCCGCATCGCGTCACCAAAGGTGGTGAAGATCACCTCGGGCCGCTCGGCCAGCGCGACACAGTCGTCCACCCGTCCCATCGGCAATACACAGACGGGACAGCCGGGGCCGTGAACCATCTCGATGCCATCGGGTAGCATCTGCTCGATACCATACCGAAATATGGTGTGTGTATGACCACCACAAAACTCCATCACCTGCAACGGCCGGCTGCGCCCCCGCGCCAACCGCCCGACGATGGCATGAATCTCCTTCTGCAGCGTCCGGGCTTTTTCGGTATCGCGGAATTCGTCGACGAACTTCATTGAATCTCCCCCCGGCTGTCCGCCAGCAACGTGTGGGTGATGTCCCACAGAATGTGATAACAGGCCACATGCACCTCCTGCACCCGATGAATCGAATCGCTCTCCACCACCAGACAATGATCGACCAGGCCGCTCGACCGCATCTCACCGCCATCACCACCGGCCAGCCCCAGCGTCACCATTCCCATCGCCTTCGCCTTGGCGAACGCCGCCAGCAGATTGTCGGAATTGCCGCTGGTGGAAAAAGCGATCAGCCCGTCCCCCTCGCGACCATGGGCCGACAACTGACGGACATAGACATGGCGGTAACCGACATCGTTGGCCACTGCCGAAACGAATGCGGTATCGACCAGCAGATTGTGCGCCGGCAACGCCGGCCGGCCCGCCGTCACCGGATGCTGGAACTCCACCGCAAAATGGGCGGCATCACAACTGGAGCCACCATTGCCGATCGAAAACATCTTTCCCCCGCCGCGATAGACAGCGGCCACCGCCCGCGCCGCCGCCAGCAGCGCCTCACCATTGGCGGCGAAAAAAGCCTGCTTCGCCGCCACACTGTCGGCCGCCTTGCGCGCAATACTCGCCAGCAATGCCGCCTCCTCCCGCGCCGGATCCTTCGGCCGGCCAGCCAGAAACGGATAGAGCGCGTCCAGCGGCTTGGCATCTTCACCGCTCATGATCCCGCCCCCTGCGACATCGCTTCCAGCTCCTGCTGCACCTCCCCCAACTCCTCCAGAATCCGCAACGTCCGCCGCGCCTCCGCCTCGTCGATCCGGCTCATTGCAAACCCCACATGAACCAACACCCAATCCCCGACACACCGCTCGGGTGGATACGCCTCGCTGACGATGCAGGCGATATTCACCTCACGCTGCACACCGGAGACATCCACCTTGGCCATCAACGACGCCCCGTCCGTGATCTCCGTGATTCGCCCCGGAATTCCCAGACACATGATTCGACTCCTCTGTAATGAACTGAAAAAA
>CAZTOZ010000004.1:0-18863 GCA_964614535.1 uncultured Thiotrichales bacterium
GGGGGGTCTTCGTAGCAGGAGGTTGCCGCGTCGCTGTCGCGCCTCGCAACGACACCCCCGTCATTGCGAGCGTCAGCGAAGCAATCTCCTGAAGCAGCGCTCCGCCGCCAGGAGATCGCCGCGCTCCGCTCGCGATGACGGGAGCATCATGGCCGTAGGTTGGGCAAAGCGAAGCGTGCCCAACAGGTTGCTGTCTTGGCGGTTACGGATGCCTGCCGTCGGCGTTGGTGTCGTCGGGGTGGTGTCGAGGGGTGTCCTGGGGTTTGCTCAGCCAGTCGGCCAGTGCGGCCAGTCGCTGGGGTGTGCCGATGTCCATCCAGCGTGTCTTGCAGAGTTCGCCGGTCACCCGTTCGGCGGCGATGGCGTCGCGCAGTAGTGGTGCCAGTGGAAATCGGCCGGGTCGGCAGTCGGTGAAGAGTTCGGGGCGATACCAGCCGATGCCGCTGAAGGTGTGGCGCGGGGTGCCGTTGTTGCGCAGTCGTCCGTCGTCGAGTGCGAAGTCGCCTTTGGGGTTGTGGGGCGGGTTGGGTACGAGCAGGAGGTGGGCCAGCGTGTTGGCCGCCAGTGGGCGGGGGTGCAGGTCGCAGTCGCTCCAGACATCGCCGTTGACGACGAGGAACGGGCCGTCGCTGAGCAGTGGCAGGGCCTGAAGAATGCCGCCGCCGGTTTCGAGCCGGTCGGGGTGTTCCACCGAGTAGCGGATGTTCACGCCCAGCGCGCGGCCGTCTCCGAGATGTGCCTCGATCTGTTCGCCGAGGTGGTGGAGGTTGATGACGAGTTCGTGGTAGCCGGCGTCGCGCAGCCGCTGGATCTGGTATTCGATCAGTGGCTTGCCGTGGACGGGCAGCAATGGCTTGGGAGTGTGGTCGGTCAGCGGGCGCATCCGCTCTCCGCGACCGGCGGCGAGGATCATCGCTTTCATGCCGCGACTCGTGCTGGTATGTCGAGCTGCTGGAGCAGGGTCACCAGTGGCCGGGTGGCCGGGTAGCGGTCACCGATGGCGATGACATAGCCGAGGGTGCGGGGGATGTCGCCGAGATAGCGGGCCTTGCCGTCGCGGTGGTGGAGCCGGGCGAAGATGCCGATGGCCTTGAGATGGCGCTGTACGCCCATCAGATCGAACCAGTGGCGGAACCGGGCCGGGGTGACGTCGCCGAGCCTGCCGCGGTCGTGTGCGGCGTCGAGGAACCGCTGCATCCAGCCGTCGACCCGATCGTCGGGCCAGTCGATGTAGCAGTCGCGCAGCAGTGAGACCAGATCGTAGCTGACCGGCCCCAGTACCGCGTCCTGATAGTCGATGATCCCGGGTGGCGCGGTCTCGGTGACCATCAGATTGCGTGAGTGGTAGTCGCGGTGGACGAAGACGCGGGGCTGTGCCAGCGCATTGTCGATCAATGCGGCGAAGACCGCTTCGATGGTCTTTTGCTGGACGTGATCGAGCGTCACCCCCAGATGCCGGTCGAGAAACCAGTGGGTGAAGAGGTCGAGTTCGGTGCGTAGCAGCCGGGCGTCATAGTGGGGCAGGGCCGTGGTGTCGGCGGTCTGCAGCCGCAGCAGCGCGTCGATGGCGGCGCCGTAGAGCCGCTCCGCCGTCGTGTCGTCGAGGCGTTGCAGATAGTCGGTGGCGCCGAGATCGTCGAGCAGTAGAAAGCCCGCCTCGCGGTTTTCGGCGTGGATGTGGGGCACGGTCAGGCCAGTGGCCTCGAGCCGCCGGGTGACGTCGATGAACGGGCTGCAATTCTCCTTCTCCGGCGGTGCGTCCATGGCGATCAGCGTGCCGCCATCGTCGAGAAAAACGCGAAAATAGCGCCGGAAGCTGGCATCCGCCGATGCTGGTGCCAGCGTGAACCGCCCCAGCCCGGCTTGACTGCCGAGCCATCGTTCCAGTGCGTCGAGTCGCTGATCCATTGCTGCGTTCCAGTCGGGTCACAAAAGGAGGTCGATGGCGCGGCAGCATAGCAAAGCCCCGCCGGGCATGCGTAGCCACGATGCCCAGCGGCGTCGGGCTCACTCAATGCAGCGGAGGCGTGTTCCTCAACAGTTCGACCACCATGGGCCGGATCTCGGCGATGCGCTCCTCCTTCTTCGATTTCTCCATGTAGCTGTTCAGATCCAGCAGCGCGGTGTGGTTGCAACCCATCTCGCGCAGCAGCAGGCCGCGCTCGCGGCGCTCCTCCACCAGCTCGGGGTCGATGCTGAGCATCAGGTTCAGCGTCTGCAGCGCCGACTCCTGCTGCTTCTCCCGCAGATAGACCGCCTTGAGGTTGCGCAACATTCGCAGGATCGTCTCTTCCAGCGTGGCGGTGCGCAGCGATGCCGAGAGCATTTCGGTGTCGGTCTTGAGGTTGTTGTATTCGAGCAGCGTCTTGAGGTCTTCCTCGCCGAGACTGACGCCCTTGTTGAAGGGGTCGAGCACGATCAGCCCTTCGTCCAGCGTCACCTTGACGAGGAAATGCCCCGGAAACGATGCGCCGACGACGTTCAGACCGACGCGCTGGGCCATCGTGATATAGAGCACCGCCATCGTGATCGGGATGCCCTTACGGCGCTCGATGACGTGGTTGATCATGCTGTTGCGGGGGTCGTAGTAGTCCTCGTGATTGCCAGAGAATCCCAGCTCCCGGAACAGGAAGTCGTTGACCCTCTTCAGTTTGGCGCGCATGTCCCGTAGCCCGTCGAGCCTGTGCGACAGCTCCCTGGCCCAGTGCTCCACCTGTGTGACGTAGGAGTCGGTGATCAGCGAAGGCTGCGCATGGCGCGCCACCAGCAACGACGCCTCCAGCAGATCGGGGTGGGGTTGGGCCAGATAGCGTTTGAGTTGTTGTGATAGTTCCACGAAAAGAAGCCTCTTGTTGGTGTTGTCGTGATCGTGAACGGGCGGCAACCGGGCCTGGCCGGGTGGGGGCATCCGGCCAGGAGCCAAACGACGCCTTTGCCCTCGTTGCGCGCCCAGTAATGTGACAACTTTTTTACAAAGATAGTTCGCAGAAAATCAGTTCGGTGGTGAAATTTCCGTCCTCCAGCAGTCGGAAACGGCGGTAGGCGGGCGGGCGCGTATCGAAGGCGAAGTCGGCCTGTCTCGGCAGGAACTGGAAACAGGTGGAGGGGGTGCCGATCAGCCGGATGTCGCCGTGCCGCCCCTCCCACGGTTGATGGACATGGCCCCAGACGATGCCGCGGACGTTGGGATGGCGGTCGATGACGGTCAGGAACGCCTCGCGGTTCTTGAGGATGTGGTGGTCCAGCCAGCGGCTCTCCATCGGTACCGGGTGGTGATGGAGGCAGACCAGCGCATGGTGGTCGCGGTAGCGTGTCAATGTGGCGTCGAGCCGCTGCAGCTCCGCCGCTGCCAGCCAGCCGTCGATGCGCCCTTCGCGATGGGAGTCGAGCATGACGATCAGCCAGTTTCCGGCCAAGACGTGCCCGTCCCAGCGCAGCCGGGAGCGGCCGGCGGCCATTGCCATCTCGGGATCGTCGTGGTTGCCCGGCAGGCAGTAGATCGGACAGCCGTCGTCGCCGACGATGCGATGCAGCAGCGCATAGGCGGCCGGCTCGGGATGGTTGGCCAGATCGCCGGTGCAGAGCATGAACTCGGGGGCCTCGTCGCGCGCGATCGTCTCCAGCACCGTCCACAGGCTCTGTTCGGTGGTCACCGTCGAGTCCGGCAGCGTCCGGGGCGGGTGGGCGATGTGCAGGTCGGTGATCTGCACGATGTCGAGCGGGGCGTTCATGCCGGGGCTACAGTTTCTTGATGAAGATCTTGGAGCGACGCTGGTAATTGTAGAGTGCCGCCTTCTCCAGCGGTAGGTCGTCGAGGCTCGCCGGTTCGAAGCCCAGTTCCCGGAACCAGTGCATCGTCTGTGTCGAGAGCACGAAGAGGTAGTCCAGCCGCCGCAGCATCGCCGTTCTCTCCAGATACTCCACCAGCCGCTCGCCGCGCCGGTCGTGGCGGTAGTCGGGATGGACGGCGACACAGGCGATCTCGCCCGCGCGTTCCTGCTCGTAGGGGTAGAGGGCGGCGCAGGCGATGATCTTGCCGTCGCGTTCGACGACGGTGAAGTGGTGGATCTCCAGCTCCAGCTGCTCGCGGGAACGGCGCACCAGCAGGCCGTCGCGTTCCAGCGGCTCGATCAGCGCCAGAATGCCGCCGACGTCGTTGATCGTCGCCTGGCGCATGTCCTCGAAGGCCGCGGCCGAGATCAGCGTGCCGGCGCCGTCGCGGGTGAACAGCTCCAGCAGCAGGCTGCCGTCGCGTTCGTGGTCGATGACGTGGCAGCGCGCGACGCCGCCGTCGATGGCCGCCCGGGCGTTGCGCAGGTGGGTCGAGAGCATGCCGGGAAGACGCTGCTGCAACAGCAGCTCGTCGATCTGCGGCGGCGTCAGCTGGTCCGGCAGATCGTCCGGCAGCGGCTTGTCGTTCATCAGGATCAGCTTGTCGGCGCCCAGCGCGATGGCGGTTTCGGTCGCCACCTCCTCGGCGCGCAGGTTGAACACCTCGCCGGTCGGCGAGTAGCCCAGTGGCGACAGCAGGACGCACTGGCCGGCGGCCAGTTGCGCCCCGATCGCCTTGGCCTGTACCCGCCGTACCTCGCCGGTGTGGTGGAAGTCGATGCCGTTACGTACCCCCAGCGGCCGCGCGGTGATGAAGTTGCCGCTGCAGACCCGGATGCGGCTGCCCGACATCGGCGTGTTGGCGAGGCTCAGCGACAACCGTGCCTCGATGATGACCCGCAGCCGGCCCACCGCCTCGATCACCGGGTCGAGGGAGCGGTCGTCGGTGATCCGCAGCCCGTGGGCGAAGCGGGGCGTGATCTCCTCCAGCCGGATGCGCCGGTCGATCTGGGGTCGCGCGCCGTAGACCAGCACCAGCCGGATCCCCAGCGCATGGAGGATCGCCAGGTCGTGGATCAGGTTGTCGAAGCCCGAGCTCTGCACCGCCTCGCCGGAGAAATAGACGACGAAAGTCTTCTCCCGGTGCCGGTTGATATAGGGCGCGGCATCGCGGAACCAGTGGACGATGTTGGCGGGTGTCTGTTCCATGGGGAGACGTTAGCACTGGCGCGCCAGTGGTGAAAGCGTGCCCGAACCGGCCGCGCTGCCGGCCGGGAGGTCGAAGTCGGGCCATCCTGTCCCGGCTACTGCCGGTTGGCCTTCTCCAGCTCCTGTTCCAGCGTCTCCATGCCTTTGGAGAACTCCTGCATCGCCTCGCGCAGCCCTTTGGAGAAGAGCGCGCCCAGCTCCTGACCGAGATCGCGGGCCTTCTCCTCGTCGGCGAGCTTGCCCAGCTCCTGCTTGATCTCCGGCACGCTCTTCTCCAGCTGGCCGAGGAATTCGCGCAGCCCGGTGGTGATGGTCTTGTTCAGCGCGCCGCCGATCTGGGCCAGATCGCCGGTGAGGTTCTGCAGCATCGTCTCCAGGCTGGAGGTGACCAGCGCATTGACGGTCTTGTCGCCTTCCACCTTCCACGCCTCGTCCTCCTCGCGCAGATAGGTGGTCAGTTCGATGCGGGTCTCCTTGCCCTCGCTGTCGCCGATCAGCGTGGTGGGGACGGTGGCGGTGCGCTCGGTCACCGTGGCGCTGCCCACCTCCACCGCCTTGAGCATCTTCTCGCGGTTGTCGAGCAGGTCGAGATCCTTCTGCGAGGCCTTGGTGGTGAGCTGGCGGGCGGCGTCGAGATCGTTGTCGACGACCGCCTGCCAGAAGCCGTGGGCGACCTCCTCCGGGGTCTGCTTCTGGGCGCAGGCGGCCACGGTGAGCAGGGCAAGGACGAAAAACAGCGTCTTCAACGGTTGCATTGGCTTGGACTCCTTCTGTCGCATGGCTTTCGATTATGCGCCGGCGTCCGGAAACTGCCAATGGAACGCAAACCGATGTGTCATCGTGGTTCGGGCGACAGGGTCTGGCCGCAGCGTCGGCAGCGGTAGCGCGTGCCGTGGCGCAGGATGCGGTTGTGGCGGGTGGTGCTCAGCGGTACTTCGCCGCAGTCGCAATAGTAGAGGAAGCGGCGCTGGCGGCGGATCGTCAGCCCTTCCAGGCTGGTGGTGTGGGTGGCGCGCGGGTCGTCGATGCCGAAATGGCGCATCACCCGGCGCCATTCTGGGCCGTGGGGCTTGCAGCGCCGGCGGTAGCGGCGATCGACCACGTAGTGGGCGACCTCGTGGGGAATGGTGTCGCGCAGGCCTTCGTCGAAATGGCGGGCGAACAGCGCCGGATTGTAGCGAAACCAGCGCCGGTCTCCCTGCCTGACGTAGTAGCCCCAGGCGGCGCCTTCGATGTCGAAGAGGATCGGCAGTGGCGGCAGGCGGAGCCCGAACGCGGCGTTGGCGCGGTCGATGTAGTCCTGCGTGGTGGCGACGATCCGCGCCACCTGATCGGTGCTGAGTCGGTCGCTGGTCATGGTGTTCCGGTATGGCGCACCAGGCCGTGGCCGGTGTCGATGATCAATGCGCCCGGGGCGATCTCCTCGATCCGTAACGTGCTGCCGGGGAGTCGATCGCCCTCGCGCAGCTTCTTCATGTCGATCAGGGCATAGCGGCGGGCGGGATCGTCGCTGTAGACGATGATGTTGATCTCGTACTGCTGCAACCGTTGCAGCGTGGCGGTGTCGATCTCGTCCAGCGGCCGCGTGGACCGGGGGGGGATGGCGGGTGGTGTGGCGGCGAGTCGTTCTTCCGGGGGCGGTGTGGTCGGCGGCAGAGACGGCGTCACCACGCGGGCGTTGCCCAGCTCCTGCGCCAGCGGGCGCAGCACGCGCCGGGCCACATGGGGTGTCGGCTCGCCGGTGGTCGCCGTGGTCGGGGGCGCGTCGTGCTCGCGGGCCGCGGCGATGATGGCCGCTGGCGACGGCGTGCCGGCCGTCTCCGGCGGCGCCCCGGGGCCGCGCCACCAGAGGAACAGCAGGATGCCGAGGTTCATCAGCAGCAGCGCCACCAGTACCACCGGCCAACGGCTGCGGTGGCGTGGCCTGACCTGGACATAGAGCGTGTCGGTGACCGATTCGGCCTGTTTTCGGCGCTCGTTCTCCGACCGTTTCAATGCTTCGAGTATCAATGACATGGTGCTTCGTCCATCGGTCTATTGCAGCGTCGGGACGGCCGGCGTCGCCAACCGCCGCTCCAGTCTCAGCAGGGTGCGGATACCGGCCTTGCCATCGACCGTCAACCCGGCGTCGTGCTGAAAAGCACGGATCGCCGTCTCCACTCCCCGGTCGGTGGGGTAGCCCGCCGAGGCCAGCCGCCGGCGCAGCCAGTCGATGTCGTCCCGGGGGCTGCCCGCGTGAATCAGAATGCCACCCGATGGTGGCGGCCGCCACAAGATCAGGAACCGGTCCGGCCAGCGCCGTTCGAGCTCGTTCCGGTCGACGGTCTCGTCGTCATCGCCGTCGGTCAGCCGAAAACGCCCCCCCGCCAGCGAGGCGATGAGCCACTGCCGGGGCGGCGGGCCGGCTTGCTCGATCACCGCTGGCCGGTCGATGGCGATGAGATCGTCGATATCGCCGCCGAGGTAGAGGCATTGCCACCCCTGTGTGCTGGCCTGGTCGCAGGCGGGGGCAGGATCGGCGGGATCGAGGGTGAGCCCCCACCGTCGCAGCAGACTGGCGATGGGCGAGGCCACCGGTGTTTCGATGCGGGGCGTGATCTCGGGCTTGTCGCTCTCCTCGCTCGATGCCTTTTCCAGTGCCCGCGTGTAGTCGTCGGCAGCGGGCGCCGCCGTGGTGGCCACCGATGGTGACACGGTTGCGCCGCCATCGGCGGGCGGTGTGGCGTGGCCGGCGTAACGCCAGGCGAGCAGCGGCAGCAGTAACGCCAGCGTGGCCGCCGCCGGCCAGTACCAGCGCCGGCGCGGTGTCGTACTGGCGCCGTGGGCGACCTCGGCCGCGGCATGGCGCAGCAGCGCACCATCGACGAGATCCCGTTGCCGCGCATAGGCGCCGGTCAGCGCCCGGTCGGCGATGAGGTTGATCTTGCGCGGAATGCCACCGGAGAACCGGTGCAGCCGTTTCAGCGCCGCCGGGGTGAAGAGCGCGCGGGTCACCCCGGCCACTTCGAGCCGGTGGCGCACGTAGGCGGCCGTCTCCGCCGCGCTCATCGGCTGCAGGTGGTAGCGGGCGGTGACGCGCTGGGCGAGTTGGCGCAGTTCCGGCCGGGCGAGCATCTGCCGCAGCTCCGGCTGGCCGATGAGGATGATCTTCAGCAGCTTCTTGGTGCCGGTCTCCAGGTTGGTCAGCAGGCGAATCTGTTCCAGCGTGTCGAAACCGAGGTTCTGCGCCTCGTCGATGACCAGGATCGCTTGCTCGTTGTCGGCGTTGCGGGCCAGCAGCCAGTGGTTGAGCGCATCCACCAGATCCTTGATGCCGGGGTCGTCCGGGTAGCCGATGCCGAACTCGTCGCAGGCGGAGGCCAGCAGCTCCAGCGGCGATTGCATCGGGTTGAGGATCAGTGCGAAGCGGCTGCCGGCGACCCCTTCCTCCAGCATCGAGCGGCACAGCGTGGTCTTGCCCGCGCCCACCTCGCCGGTGAGGACGATGAAGCTGCTGCTCTCGTCGGTGGAGAACAGCAGATGCGCCAGCGCCTCCCGATGCTGCTCGCTCATATAGAGGAAACGCGGGTCGGGGGTGATGTTGAACGGTTTCTCGGTCAGTCCGAAATAGCGCAGGTACATGAAGGGCCAATCCGTCTGTAGCCCGCCCATCTTACCAGCGATGGTTTTTCGGTTGCGTGTCGCCCGCCCCGCGCCCGGCCCGGAAGGGCGGGGCCGCGAAAAGTCGTGGGACGGATCTATAATGCGCCTTCGATTCCACCGCCCGAAGGATGGCCATGACGACGATCGAAGCGGCACTGCCGCCGGACAGTGACTGGCACGACGCGCTCGCTGCCGAGTTCGACAGCGACTATCTGCGCCGGCTGGCGGCCTTTCTGGCGGCGGAGGAGGCGGCCGGCAAGGTGATCTTCCCGCCCCGCGACGAGCGTCTGCGGGCGCTCGATGCCACGCCGCTGGCCACGGTGCGCGTGGTCGTCATCGGTCAGGACCCCTATCCGACGCCAGGCCACGCCCACGGCCTGAGCTTTTCGGTGCGGCCCGACGTGCGGCCGCTGCCGAAGTCTCTCGGCAACATCTTCCGCGAGCTGCGGGACGACCTGGGCATCGACAACCACTGTGGCTCGCTGCTGCCGTGGGCGCGGCAGGGAGTGTTGTTGCTCAATGCCGTGCTGACGGTGGAGCAGGGGCGTGCCGGCAGCCACCGCAATCTGGGGTGGGAACGCTTCACCGACCGCATCATCGCCGCGGTGAACGCGCGGCCCGAGCCGGCCGTTTTTCTGCTCTGGGGCGCCTACGCGCAGAAGAAGGGGCGGGTGATCGACCGCGGGCGCCACGCCGTCATCGAGTCGCCGCATCCGTCGCCGCTGTCGGCCTATCGCGGCTTTTTTGGCAGCCGGCCCTTTTCGCGCGTCAATGCCAGCCTGCGGGCGTTTGGCCATGATGAAATCGACTGGCGAACCGAAAACTGTACTATCCTCGGATAGGCACCGAGCAAGTGTGGAGCGTACTGCCGTGATCGGAGATCGCGAGGTGAAAGGCGAAGGCGGTGGCCGTCAGGCCATCCAGCGCAAGATCGATGAGCTGCGCCGTGACTATGCAGCCTGGCACGAGGAACACGGGCGCTGGCTGGAGGAGCTGAAGCAGTGGCGGCGGGATCAGGACCGTCTGGAGGCGCTGCTGTACAAGCTGGAGCACATCCTCGACGAGGAGGCGCGTGAGTTCGAAGTGTTGATGGAGAGCATCGAGAACCACGAAAAGCTGCTCAACGCCAACGAGCGGACGCTGGAGTTCTACCTCGAATCCGACCGGCTCGAGCCCGGCACGTTCGACCACATCGTCGAGGCGCACGACAAGCAGAAACGATGGGAGGAGAAGCTTGGCCGCCTGCATGACCGGTTGCAGAACCTGCATCTGTCCATCATGGAGGAGTTGCATGCCGTCCTGAAGAGCCGTCCGCGTCGGCCATGAGCTTGCCATTTGTCATTCAGCCCGGGGATCGGGCGACATAGAATTTCCGCCATGGATATCCCCGCGGGTCTCGTCTCCTGGAGCTGGCTCAGCGTCAGCTGGGTGCTGTATGCCGTGCTGACGGCAGCGGCGCTGCTGCGCGCGCCCTGGCACAAGCTGCTGGAGCGGGATTCGGCCAACGTCTATTTCGGTGCCATCGTCGTTCTGCTGGCGTTCTGGCATCTCAAGGCCGGGGTGGCGCCGGGGCAGGCGTTCCACTTTCTCGGCGCCAGCGCCGCGGCGCTGATGTTCGGCTGGGAGTTCGCCTTTCTGGCGGTGCAGGTGTTGGTGCTGGCGACGACGCTGGATGGCCGTGGCGGCTGGGAGACCTTCGCCCTCAACGTGCTGATCATGGGCGCGATCCCGACGCTGGTGACGCACAATCTGCGCCGCTTCGCCCAGTGGGCGCTGCCCCACAATCTCTTTATCTACATCTTCCTCAACTGTTTCTTTGCGGCATCGCTGGGCGTGCTGCTGGCGGGGATCACCGCCTATACCATCCTCGCCACCAGCGGTGCCTACACGGTGGCGGAGCTGAACCAGCACTATCTGCCGTTCTTGCTGCTGCTGGCGTTGCCGGAGGGGACGCTCAACGGCATTGCGATGACGGTGATGATCGTCTTCAAGCCGGCCTGGGTGGCTACCTTCAGCGACGCGATGTATCTGTCCAAACGCAATTGATCGACCGCTCGCCCCGCGACAAGTAGTAAACTGTCGTCACAGCGATACCAGCCCGAGCCGAGGTGACGACATGAAAGGCTTTACTTCCACGATTCTCCACAGCGATCTGCGCCGGCCGATCGAGCACGGCTCGCTGCACAAACCGGTGCATACCTCGGTGGCCTTCGGCTACGACAATGCCCGCGAGATTGCCGAGGTCTTCCAGGGCAAGAGGAAGGGCTACTCCTACGCCCGCCAGATCAACCCCACGGTGGCGGCGCTGGAGGAGAAGATCACGTTGATGGAGGCGGGGCTGGCCACCGCCTGCTTCGCCACCGGGATGGCGGCCATCGCGGCGGTGATGTTCGCGTTGCTGCGTCAGGGCGACCATCTGGTGTCGAGCCGGTTTCTGTTCGGCAATACCAACAGCCTGTTCAATACACTCACCAACATGGGCATCGAGGTGAGCTTCGTCGATGCCACCGACGCCGACGAGGTGGCGGCGGCGATCCGCCCGGAGACGAGGATGGTCTTCGTCGAGACCATTGCCAACCCTTGCACCCAGGTCAGTGATCTCGAGGGCATCGGTCGCCTCTGTGAGGAACGCGGCCTGCTCTATGTGGTGGACAACACCATGACTTCGCCGTGGCTGTTCCGTCCGGTGACGGTCGGCGCCGGGCTGGTGATCAACTCACTCACCAAATTCATCGCCGGGCATGGCGACGTGCTCGGCGGCGCGGTGACCGAGACGGGGCGTTTCGACTGGTCTCGCTACCCCAACATCTATGACGTCTACAAGAAGGGCGAGCCGTCCGGCTGGGGGCTGCTGCAGATCAAGAAAAAGGGGCTGCGCGACACCGGCGGCACGTTGAGCGCAATGGCGGCCCACCAGATTGCCATCGGTGCCGAGACGCTGGCGCTGCGGCTGGATCGCTCGTCGTCCAATGCGCAGACGCTGGCGGCGTTCTTCGCCCACCATCCGGCCATCGAGCGGGTGTTCTATCCCGGTCTGCCTGTGCACCCAGAGCATGAACGGGCACGGGCCCTGTTCCGCTCCTTCGGCTCGCTGATGAGCATCGAGCTGAAGGAAGGTATCGACTGTTTCGAGGTGCTCGACGCGCTGCGGCTGCCGATCGTCTCCAGCAACCTTGGCGACAACCGCACCCTGGCGATTCCGGTGGCGCAGACCATCTATTTCGAGATGGGACCGGAACGGCGGGCGTCGATGGGCATCAGCGATGGCATGATCCGGCTGTCGATCGGTATCGAGGATATCGACGACCTGCTGGATGACTTCCGTCACGGCCTGCCGGCGTAGGCCGGCCCGCTCGCCGCTGCCGGCGGTGCATCGGCGCGCGGCGTCGAAAGGGGAGGGTGCTGGTGGTGAGGGCCTCTGCCGGGTCGGCGGCAATGGTTTGCCGGCCGAGTGATTCTGTGGTTCCGAATCGCGGACGAGTGGTCCGCGGCAGTCTGTAAACTGATGTAAACTGTGGGGCACCGCACAGGACGCAGGGGGCAGACACCATGACGGGCATCATCTACTACCTTCAGAGGAAAAAGGCGGCTCGCCGCGCCCGGCTCAGGAGCGTATCGGCATGAGGGCGTCCATCGTCGTCGCCGCCATCATCGGCTACGTGGTGGGGTACAACTGCTACCTCCACGTCTGGAAGCAGGATCTCACCGCCAGCGTGATCATCGCCGTGGCCAGCTTCGCGGGCTTTCTCACCTGGTTTTCCCGGATCGACCGGGCCCGGCCGTAACAAGCCAGACAAGCCGTCCAGGGCTTTTTCGGTGACGTTTGCGAGCGGGGCCGTGCGTTGTTCCGTTATCGCCACCGAGCGATCATTCCCGCCTGAGACCCGGTAGCGAACGTTTTGACATACCAACCGGTATGCACTATAACGCCATACCGACCGGTATGGCTGGCTACGGATCAAACGTGGATCTGCAAAAGAAAACGAACCAACCTTTCTGGCGCGTCTGGGCCTGCGCCCGCGGTACCAGACCCAGGGAGGAGACGCGGCAGCGGTTGCTGGAGGCGGCGTTCGAGGAGATCCACCGTTACGGCTTCCAGGCGGCCAGCATCAGCCGGATTCTCAGGCATACCGGCGTCACCAAGGGCGCGCTCTACCACCACTTCCCCAGCAAGAAGGCGCTCGGCTACGCGGTGCTCGACGAGCTGATCCGCGACCGCATGCGCGAGTTCTGGATCGAACCGCTGCATCGGGGCGATCCGATCGATGTGATGATCCAAACCATTACCGAAGCGGGCCGGGAGATGACGCTGGACGACATCCGCCTTGGCTGTCCGTTGGCCAATCTCTCCCAGGAGATGTCGCCGGTGGATGAAGGGTTCCGCGAACGGATCGAGGCCATCTATGCCGAGTGGCGGCAGGGGTTGTCCGAGGCGTTGCGCCGGGGACAGGCGGCCGGGCAGGTGCGCGCGGACGTGGATACCGATGCCACGGCGGTGCTGGTGGTGGCGAGTCTGGAGGGGTGTCTGGCCTCCGCCAAGAATGCCCAGCGCCATGAACTGTTGATCCAGTGTGGGGGCGCCCTGATCCGGTTTCTCGATGGCCTGCGAGCGCGGCGAACGGAGAACGAGAGATGATCGAACAATATGCGCGCTGGCTGTTGCGCTGGCGCTGGCCGGTGATCGTGCTGAGCCTGGTGTCGGTTGCGGTGCTGGCCTTTGGCGGGCGCTTTCTCATGCTGACCAACGACTACCGGGTGTTCTTCAGCAAGGAGAACCCGCAATTGACGGCGTTCGAGAATCTTCAGGACACCTACACCAAGACCGACAACGTGCTGATCATGTTGCTGCCGAAATCGGGCAGGGTGATCGACCGCGAGGTGCTGACGGCGGTGGCGGCGTTGACCGAGGCCGCCTGGCAGGTGCCCTATTCGATCCGGGTGGACTCGATCACCAATTTTCAGCACAGTCATGCCGACGGGGACGAGCTGATCGTCGAGGATCTGTTCGAGGCGCCCGAGTCGATGGACGATGCGGCGTTGGCCCGGCGTGGCGAAATCGCGCTGCACGAACCGCTGTTGGTCGATCGGTTGATCTCCACGCGGGGCCATGCCACCGGTATCAATATCACCATCGAGCTGCCGGGCGAGAACCCAACCGTGGAGGTGCCGGAGGTAGTGCGCCATGTGCGGGCGATGGTGGCCGATTTCGAGCGGCGCTACCCCGATATCGAGTTCGACGTCACCGGCGTGGTGGTAATGAACAACGCCTTTCCCGAGGCGTCGATCGGTGACATGCGGACGCTGATCCCGATGGCGCTGGCGGCGATCGTTTTGGGCCTGATCTTTTTTCTGCGCACCGTCAGTGGCACCGTGGTGACGGTGGTGCTGATCTTTCTGTCGATTCTCGCCGCGATGGGATCGGCCGGCTGGCTCGGCATCCGGCTGACGCCGCCGACGATGTCGGCACCGACGATGATTCTGACGCTGGCGGTGGCCGACTCGATCCACTTTCTGTCGACGATGCTGTTTCGTATGCGTCATGGCGACAGCAAGCAGGCGGCGATCGTCGAATCGCTGCGGGTCAATTTCCACCCGATCTTTCTCACCTCCCTGACCACGGCCATCGGTTTTCTGAGTATGAATTTTTCCGACGCGCCGCCGTTTCGCGATCTCGGCAATATCACGGCGATGGGGGTGAGTTATGCGTTCGTCCTCAGCGTCACCTTTCTGCCGGCGATGGTCTCGGTACTGCCGCTCGAGGCTCGCGAACGCAAGAGCCGAGGCGCCGAGGCGATGGACGCGCTCGCTGAGTTCGTCATCCGCCACCGCCATGCGCTGCTGTTCGGCGTCGGCGCGCTGATCGTCGTGCTGGCCGTGCTGGCGCCGCGCAACCAGCTCAACGACAATTTTGTCGAATACTTCGATGAACGCATCGAGTTCCGGGTCGCCACCGACCGGGTGGCCGACAATCTCACCGGCCTCTATTTCATCGACTATTCGATGGACAGCGGCGAGCCAGGCGGCATCAGTGAGCCGGCTTTTCTGGAAAAGATCGAACGTTTCGCCAACTGGTATCGGCAGCAGCCGGAGGTGAGGCATGTGAATGTCATCACCGACATCTTCAAACGCCTCAACCGCAACATGCACGGCGACGATCCGGCCTGGTACCGGCTGCCCGAGGCGCGTGACCTGGCGGCGCAATATCTGCTGCTCTACGAAATGTCGCTGCCCTACGGGCTCGACCTCAACAACCAGATCAATGTGGACAAGTCGGCCACGCGGCTGTCGGTGTCGCTCGACACGATCACCACCCGGCAGGTACTGGCGCTGGAGGCGCGCGCCCGCGACTGGCTGCGGCATAACATGCCAGAGCTGCATACCCAGGGGGCCAGCCCGACGATCATGTTCTCCCATATCGGCATGCGCAACATCAAGAGCATGCTCACCGGCACCACGGTGGCGCTGCTGTTGATCTCGCTGACGCTGATCTTTGCCCTGCGGTCGCTGCGGCTCGGCCTGCTCAGCCTGATCCCCAATCTGGCGCCGGCGGCCATGGCCTTCGGTGTCTGGTACCTCGTCCGTGGCGAGATCGGGCTGGCGCTGTCGGTGGTGGTGGCGATGACGCTCGGTATCGTCGTCGATGACACGGTGCATTTCCTCAGCAAATATATCCGTGCCCGTCGCGAGCAGGGGCTGAATCCCGAGGACGCGGTACGCTACGCCTTCTCCAGCGTCGGCATCGCGCTGTGGGTGACGACCGTGGTGCTGGTGGCCGGGTTCATGGTGCTGTCGTATTCGGCGTTCGAGCTCAATGCCTCGATGGGGCTGATGACGGCCATCACCATCGCCATTGCGTTGTTTGTCGATTTCTTCTTCCTGCCGCCGATGTTGATGTGGCTGGATCGCGAGAAGGCGCCGGCCGATCTGCGCCGCCCGGTGGTCGAGCGTGGTTGATGGCGGGCAGCAGGCGGATTGGCTGTCGCGTGGGATGGCCAGTGCGATCGCCGTTGCCCGGAAAGGGGCGGGAGTTGCCGCCAGGGCCTAATTTTCCAACAGGTTGGAGTAACCCGAAATGAAGACGACCCACCGATTTCTTGTTCCACTGATGTTGCTGGCGCTGTTGCCGCTGACGGGCGCGCTGGCTGAGACGCCCGAGGAAAAGGGCCTGCGCATCGCCCAGGAAGCCGATGCCTACGACGAGGGCTTTGGTGATTTCACCGCCGATATGACGATGACGCTGCGCAACCGCAAGGGGCGGGAGAGCGTCCGCCAGATTCGAATCCGCACGCTGGAGGTGGCAGGCGATGGCGACAAGAGCCTGTCGATCTTCGACGAGCCGGCCGACGTCAAGGGCACGGCGATGCTGACCTTCTCCCACGGCCTGAAGCCGGACGATCAGTGGCTCTATCTGCCGGCGCTGAAAAGGGTCAAGCGGATCAGCTCGCGCAACAAGTCCGGCCCCTTCATGGGCAGTGAATTCGCCTTCGAGGACCTCGGTTCCCAGGAAGTGGAGAAATACAGCTATCGCTTCCTTCGTGAAGAGCCCTGCGGCGACTGGCAGTGCCATGTGTTGGAACGCCGGCCGAAATACAAACACTCTGGCTATACTCGCCAGCTCGTCTGGATCGACAAGGAGAAATACCGCGTCGTCCGCGTCGAATTTTTCGACCGCAAGAACAAGCCGCTGAAAACACTGACGATGAGCGGTTATCGGGAATATCTCGATCACTACTGGCGCCCATCGACGATGGAGATGAAGAATTTGCAAAACGGGAAGAGCACGACGCTCCAGTGGAAAAATTACAAATTCCGCACCGGATTGACGGCGGCCGACTTCAACAAGAACAAGCTGAAGAACCTCCACTGATCCGGGCCGGGCAGAGCATGAAGAAGTCACCCATTTCCCGTTTTCTGCTTGCCGTCCTGCTGTTTGTCGGCGGCACCGCCGCCGATGCCGGTGTGCGCGGCAACGTCACCGCCGAAGGGCGGTATTTTCCCAATACCGGCCTCTATTCCGGGCAGGAGGATTTCTACCCCTCGCTGTCGGCCGAGGTGGAGGTCCACCATCCGTTTGGTGATTCCGGCTGGTCGCTGACGCTGACGCCGTTCTATCGCCATGACGGGATCGACGAGGAGCGGACCCATGGCGATCTGCGAGAGGCGAGGCTGCACCTGGCACGTGGTGCGTGGGAGTGGGACATCGGGCTCATCAAGGTGTTTTGGGGCGTGACCGAATCGCGCCATCTGGTCGATATCATCAATCAAACCGATTTTGTAGAAAACCTCGATGGCGAGGACAAGCTGGGTCAGCCGGCGATCCATACCCTGTGGTACCGTGACTGGGGGACGATCGAACTGTTTGCCCTGCCCGGATTTCGTGAGCGGACCTTCCCCGGCCCCGATGGACGGCTGCGCGGGCCACTGCCGGTGGATACCGAGGCAGCGCGATACCAGTCGGGCGATGAGGCGCGGCATCTCGACTGGGCGCTACGGGTGGCCGGGACGCTGGCCGACGTTTGGGACATCGGCCTGTCGTACTTCTCCGGCACCTCGCGTGAGCCCGACCTGATCGTCGATACCGTCGGTGGCGCGCCGCGACTGCTGCCGTACTACCCCCTGATCGACCAGCTTGGCCTCGATGTTCAGGCAACGCTGGAGAACTGGCTGCTCAAGCTCGAAGCCATCCACCGCCAGCGCCCCGGCGACGACGTCGATGCCGCGGTGGCTGGATTCGAATACACCTTCTATGGCATTGGCGGCGGTGACCCCGATCTCGGCGTGCTGATGGAGTACCACCGCGACAGCCGTGGTGAGTCCGGTCCGACACCGTTTCAAAACGACCTCTTCATCGGTGCCCGCTGGGCAATGAACGATGTCCAGAGTACCGACCTGCTCGCCGGCGCCTTCTTCGACCTGGATAGCGGCAGCCAGGCCTTCCGTACCGAATTCAACCGCCGGCTCGGTCAACGGTGGAAGCTGACCGCAGAGGTCCAGATATTTGGCCACATCGACCGCCGCGACGTGCAATACCCCCTGCGCCGCGACGACTACCTGCAAATCGAACTTGCCCGTTACTTCTGACCATGACAGTGGAACGGGCGCGACTACGTTGGCTGTGCCGGCGAGGCGTGAGAGAACTCGACATCGTGCTCATGACCTGGCTCGAACACCACCACGATAAAGCCACAGAAGGCGAACGCACCGCGTTTGTCGAACTGTTGGCAAAGGACGACCCGGAATTGTTCGACCTGTTATTCGGCAAAGTGGCTGCCCAAACACCGGCACAACGTCAATTGCTGATGAGTCTGCGGAGAATTGCCGCCAGCCATGATCGAACGGAAGAGCAGTCAACCAGAGAAGAAACCGGCCCGATGTGAACTCACTATTAGTAGCAATAATAAATGGCCTAATAAGCCTGCTCATATTGCTGTTGCATTTTGGAAAAATCTTGCTGGTGATTTAAAAAGTTATGCCAGACAAAACAAAAACCAATAAAACAAATACGTCTATTTCGTTCCGCATCATCGCACTCCATTTTTATGAGAATCTACTATGCTCGGTCCCGCAAGTACCGAGCATAGTAGAAGATGCGCCCGACATATCCTCTAATAGATCAGCCTACCAGAAAGTGGAATACTAGTTACCAGATCTCCCATCAATAAATGCAATAATCATAAACGCCACATTCACAAATATCATAAACAATATGCTTCCCTTGACACCATATTGACGTAACAAACCAGAATCACCAAACAACCTGGCGAATGCCATAACCAGTGTTGAGCATACCCCCCACACAGTCATCGCCACCGATGGGTACAAAGATGAGCTATTCCAATAACTCCATATCCCCAAAATCGCTGCCAGTAATTGGATTGCCACAATAAACTTCAGCTCATCCATATCATTAAATCTCTAACAAACTACTATAGCGGTAAATATTGATACAAAGCGCAAGCCTGCCAAGAGCTGGCAGCCTTGCGCCGGTTGTATAGTGTGGCCTCCGAGATCCCTGCCTACTCGGCAATCTCACGGATGCTCCGGTGGTTCGGGGGCAGCATGTTCTTCAGCACCGCCTCTTTGCGCTCTGCGGAATAACGCATTTTCTCCTCGATTCGCCCTCTCTTGGTTTCCGTTAGAGTCCCACATCTGCGGGGCGACATCTATCCTGACAGAGGGGG
>CAZTOZ010000005.1:0-8883 GCA_964614535.1 uncultured Thiotrichales bacterium
CAGAGATTGTTCCCAACAAATGCCCACCACGCCCTTTTCTGGCCCAATCCGGAGAACGAAACGGCCATTGTGCGCGTTCTGTCACAAATGGCACGAGGCTTGCAGATGTCGGCATGACGACCACGTCGCCAATCAATAACCGGTTCGCGAGAGGAACCTGTTTTCGTTTCTCGACCGGGCGAACTACTCGCCGGGGCTGGCCGGCGCGACCGGCGCCTGCGACGAGGAGGCGGTGTCACACGACAACCTCAGCCATACCCTGCTGGGGCTGTTTGGAGTGAAGACCAGCCTCTACCGGCAGGCACTGGATCTGTTCACACCCGATCCCGCCCGGCACCGTTTCGCCGCGCTGGAAACCTGCGAAGCCGGCCACGGCTGATCCGGCCTCTCGACATCGCTGTACGCCGGATCCGGCAAGCCGACCTGGAATGGATAGGGCGTGGCCTTCACCCGCGCCGATCCAGCAGGGCGCGGGCGATCGCAGACCACTCCTCCTCCAGCGACAGCGGCGACCGGGAGCGACCCGCGCGCCGGTACCAGTAGTCGGCATTCCAGTCGTCGCCTTCCTGTCGATGCAACCAGGCATGCACCCAGGCGGCATCGGCGCCGGCAATCGCCTGAACCGCGCGGTGGGCACGATCCCAGTCACCACTGCCCGCATGCCAGAGCGCTTGCAGCACCGCATCGACGGTGTCGGGGGGTGTGTTTTCCTGCAACGATCGGCTGAATTCCTCGAAGGTCATTTCGATCTCTCCACTTGGCGTTCGAAAGGCGTTTGTGGGTATTTGACAGCCGGCATGGCGCTCCGTTTAATGGCGCCCTCTCCGCAACCCAGGATCGAGAAACATGCTGCTCAAAGCGTTACGCAACGGCCTAGGCTACACCATCGCCGGCATCGACAGACTGACCCGCCCCCGCCCCATGCAACGCTCGCCGGAAGCGCAGAAGGCGGTGGACGAAGCCGTGAGCCACATGAGTCTCTACCAGTTTTTCGGCTGTCCATTCTGCATCAAGACCCGCCGCGCCATCCACCGCCTCAATCTGCCGATGACCTATCGGGATGCCCAATCACCGGGCCGGTGGCGTGACGAACTGGCGCGTGAGGGAGGCAAGACCCAGGTGCCCTGTCTGCGCATCGAGGAAGACGGCAAGGTGACCTGGATGTATGAGTCGGGCGCCATCATCGACTACCTGGAAAAGCGTTTCGGGGAGCAATAATCGCGATACCGGCCCCGCCATCACCCGCCGCTCCACCTCGCCGCACGCATCACCGCTGGATCAATCGGCCGCCGCTTCCTCTATACTGGAGGTCTCGCGGCCATCCCGTTTCCCATCGTGCCCCAACCCAGACGAAAACCACGCCACCACGGCCCACGGGCTCTGTTCGACTACCCCAAGTACTGGGCCGAGTGTTTCGGCGCCGCCGACTTTCTGCCCATGTCCCGGCGGGAGATGGACGAGCTCGGCTGGGACAGCTGCGACATCATCATCGTCACCGGCGATGCCTATGTGGATCACCCCAGCTTCGGCATGGCGATCATCGGCCGCCTGCTGGAGGCGCAGGGATTCCGCGTCGGCATCATCAGCCAGCCGGACTGGACCTCGGCCGACGCCTTCCGCGCGCTGGGCCGCCCCAATCTGTTCTTCGGCGTCACGGCGGGCAACATGGATTCAATGATCAATCGCTATACCGCGGACCGGAAGATTCGCTCCGACGACGCCTACACCCCTCACGGCGCCGGTGGCAAACGCCCGGATCGCAGTTCGCTGGTCTATGCCCAACGCTGCCGCGAGGCCTTCCGCGACGTGCCGATCGTCATGGGTGGTATCGAAGCCTCGCTGCGCCGCATCGCCCATTACGACTACTGGCAGGACAAGGTCCGGCGCTCGATACTCGCCGACGCCAAGGCCGACCTGCTGCTGTTCGGCAACGCCGAGCGGGCCATCGTGGAAGTCGCGCATCGGCTCGCCAACGGCACACCGATAGGCGACATCACCGATGTGCGGGGCACCGCTTTTCTCCGCCGCGACACCCCCGAAGGCTGGTTCGAGATCGACTCCACCGATGTCGATACCCCCGGCAAGGTGGATCGGATCGTCAATCCCTATCTCAACACCACCGACCCCGAGCATTGCCGGCTGGAGCGGCAAAAACCATCGGAGGCGGCCGGGGTATTTCCACTACGGCGCTTCGACGCCCGCAAGCGCAGCCAACCCCCCCGGGAAAAAACGGTGGTGCGGCTGCCATCCTACCAGCAGGTGAAGAGCGATCCGGTACTCTATGCCCATGCCAACCGCATCCTCCATCTGGAGACCAACCCCGGCAATGCCCGGGCGTTGGTACAACGTCATGGCGATCATGACATCTGGCTGAATCCGCCACCGATCCCGCTCACCACCGAGGAGATGGACTACCTCTTCGATCTGCCATTCCGGCGCGTGCCCCATCCTGCCTACGGCGGCGCGCGGATTCCGGCCTACGAAATGATCCGTTTTTCGATCAACATCATGCGCGGCTGCTTCGGCGGCTGCACCTTCTGCTCGATCACCGAGCATGAGGGGCGCATCATCCAGAACCGCTCCGAAGACTCCATCGTCCGCGAGGTGGAGAAAATTCGCGATACCGTCCCCGGCTTCACCGGCGTCGTCTCCGACCTCGGCGGGCCGACCGCCAATATGTACCGGCTGGCCTGCAAATCGAAAAAAATCGAATCGGCCTGCCGCCGGCTCTCCTGCGTCTATCCCGACATCTGCAAGAACATGGGTACCGATCACGGCCATCTCATCCGGCTCTACCGCCGCGTACGCGAACTGGACGGCGTGAAAAAGGTCCTGATCGCCTCGGGCCTGCGCTACGACCTTGCGGTGCGCGCCCCCGACTACGTGCGCGAACTGGTGATGCACCATGTTGGCGGCTATCTGAAAATCGCGCCGGAACACACCGAGGAAGGGCCGTTGTCGAAGATGATGAAACCCGGCATCGGCACCTATGACCGCTTCCGGCAGATGTTCGACCAATATTCCCGCGAGGCGGGCAAGGAGCAGTATCTGATCCCCTATTTCATCGCCGCCCATCCGGGCACCACCGACGAGGACATGCTCAACCTCGCGCTGTGGCTGAAGCGCAACGGCTTTCGCGCCGACCAGGTACAGGCTTTCTACCCGTCACCGATGGCCACCGCCACGGCGATGTATCACACCGACCGCAATCCGTTGAAGCGCATCACTCGCGACAGCGAGAAAGTCGCCACCGTGCGCGGCGAACGCCGCCGGCGGCTGCACAAGGCTTTCTTGCGCTACCACGACCCGAAAAACTGGCCGCTGCTGCGCGAGGCACTGAAGAACATGGGCAGGACCGACCTGATCGGCAATGGCAAGCGCCACCTGGTGCCCCGCCACGATCCGCCGGGGGTGGCCAGGAACACATCGACCACGAAGAAGACGAAGCAGGCCAAACCCGCCGGCAAGGGCCGCCTCCTCACACAACACAGCGGGCTGCCGCCTCAGCCCCGCGGACGCAGGCCCCGCCGCGGGAAACGGCGTCAGCCGACCACGAGATCCCGGTAGCTGTGCCAGGTGGCGTAACCGAGCAGCGGAAACAGCACGGCAAAACCGAGAAACGCCGTGGCCAGCGAAACGACCGTCGCCGCCGTGATCAGAAATGCCCAATAGAGCATTGCCACACGATTGGCATTGACCGCGCGCACGCTGGTGACGACGGCGCTGACCGGATCGGCCTTGCGGTCCAGCACCAACGGCAACGCCACCGCCATCGTCACGAAGACCAGCGCCGCGAAGAAGAAACCGATTCCCAGATAGAGCGCCAGTACCGACAACGTTCCCCAATCGAGGTTGGCCAACGCCAGCTGCATCGCATCCGGTTTGAACGCGGCATAGTGCAGGGCGACGACGATCGACGAGACGCGCAGCCAGGCCAGATAGACGAACACCAGGAACACGCCGATCAACGAGACCCGAAACGCCACCGAAGCGATGGTGCGGACCGAACCTCCGATGGTCGCGGGCCGCCCCGCTTCCATATCCCGCGCCGCCGCGTAGAGCCCGACCGCCATGAACGGCCCGGCCAGCAGCACGCCGGAAAACAGCCCCAGCATCAGCGCCAGCGAATCCTTCGACCAGAGATACATCAGATAACAACCGGCAACCGACAGAAATCCATAGAGCAGACTCAAACCGGGAATACGCAGAAAATCCGCCCAGCCTTTCTGCAACCACAGCAGCGGCGCCGCCAACTCCACTTCCCGCACCGCGAAACCAACACGATCCGGCTGCCCGGTTTCGGGTGAATAGATGGGTCGATCCTGGGTGATGGCCATGCTGATACCTCCTCTACTCTCCAGCGAATTCGATGGGTCCTCTGATATGCAGTCAGGGGCGTTGCATGGATTCTCACGGGAATACTCCCTCGCCCGCCGGGACGAGGGGTTGTCGCCGCCAAACACCATACGACGCTCCGTATTGTCAGAATAGACGACGTCGGGCACGGTCGCAGTATCGAACGGGGGATCGGGAACTATTCCCTGATGCCAGGGAATCGGCCCGACACGCCCCCGGGTGGCACGCTACTGACGAAACACCCAGTAACGCTTGCCGTCCTTCTCGGCGGCGCCGAGTCCAAAACGGTTGTCGGCACGCTGCCCGGTCTGGAGCAGGCTGAAGATGTCTTCCATGACACGGCGATCCTCGGCGAAATAGGAGTGGCCGAGCAGGCCGCCGGAGACGGCGCTGGCGTCGATGGTCTCGACACCATCGACGATCACCAGCCCTTCCCCGGCGTCACCGGCACGCGGATAGCCGTTGAAAGCCTTGGAGGCCCGCAGGGCACGGTCGTTGCTGGAGGCATAGAGGGTGATGTGGATGCCGGTGCGGGCCAGCCGTGGTGCCATGTCGTTGCGGAACACGTCGGCGTCGATGTCCGGCGCGATCATGATGAGTTCGCGGATCTTCGCCAGATCATCGGCGGGACGGTCGCTGGCCAGGGCGGTGACAGCGCTGCCGACGATCCGGTTACCCATGCTGTGGGCAATGAGGTAGATATCGTTGGCCGGGATCCGGTCGAGCAGCGCATTGAGCAGCTTGAGAAAGTGGGAAGATGCCCATTCGGCATTGGTGCTGTCCACCGAATAACCGGTGAGGCTGCCCCGAGACGGCCACGAGAAGAGCACCACCGGCCCCCGGAACTTGAGATCCGTGGAGAACTGCGCCAGCACCCGCGCCGCCTCGTTGAAGTCGACGTTGTAACCGTGGACGAACACCATCACCTTGCCGCCGGGCGAGGCCTCGACGGCATCGACGAGGCGCTCGGTGAACTCATCGGGATTGAGCGTACTGACGCCACGCAACTTGATGTGCTTGTGCTCGTCGGGCGACCACTCGAAACGGAACAGCGACGGCTCCTCGTGCCGCCCCATCAGGTGGCCGGGGGGGATGGCGACACGGGCGACGCCAAAGCTGAGATCGCCCCGCTCGGCGCCGAAGTAGTCTCCCCCGGAAGCCGGCGCCCGATCGGTCGCGAAGAAGACGGTTACCTCACTGGGCTGCGGACCCGGTTCGGCCACGGCAGAGGATTTGCCAAACCCGCCGATGGTCATGCAGGCGGAGAGCACGACGGAAGAAAACAGAACAAGAACAACTTTCAAGTGATTGATCGATCGAACATTCATAGAGTACAACGTGGTAACCTGAGGGGTGCCGGACCTGCCTGTCCGGCGCCTCATCATACTCCATCTGCCTACACCATTTTGTTACGCAATGCTCACTGGCCAGTCCGGCGGCGGTTGACCTATACTGAAACACCCGTTCCAGGAGACCGCCATGTCACAACCGGCCGCTTCCATTGGCTCCGTCGTGATCGCCACCCTGCTGAGCGTCTCCCCGGCCCTGTCCGCGGTGCAGCGGACGACCGACGACAACGGCCTGCACAGCTGGACCTTGCGCGACGGCGCGCTGGAGATTCAACTGGTACAACGGCTGCCGGACCAGACCCGCGCCTTCTTCCTCGCCCGCGGCTTTCCGGCCGAGGTGGCCGACCAGATCGCCCAGGCTTGTGTCTTCCAGGTGATTGGCAACAACATTGCCACCGCCGACGCGCCCCGCGACATCCGCATCGATCTGAGGACGTGGCATGTCACCCACGACGGCAAGACCACCCCGATCAAGCAGAAGGAGGTGTGGGCCAGACAATGGCCCGCGACCGTTCCCATGGCGGCCCGCATCGCCTTTCGCTGGGCCACCTTCCCCACCGATCAGGTCTACCATCCGGCGGACGATCACAACTGGGGGATGGTCAGCCTGGGGCCGCCGCCGGGCAGTGTTCTGGACCTCGACGTGGTCTGGTTCGAGGATGGGCAACGCAAACACGTTACGATAGAGGGGCTGGACTGCCCCCGAGACCCCGAATAAAGGACACCAACGATGAAGACCAAACTGCTGCTCGCGCTGCTGCTCACCATTCTCCCCTTCACCGCGATGGCCGGCCGTACCGCCATCACCCCGATCGAAGAAAAACCGCCAGCCCCGGACTTTACGCTCAAAGACATGGATGGCAATGAGGTCTCGCGGGAATCCCTGGCCGGCAAACCGGTCATCGTCAACTTCTGGGCGACCTGGTGCCCACCCTGCCGAGCCGAGATACCGGCGATGAACCGCGCCTGGCACAAGATCAAGGACAAAGGGGTGGCGATGATCGCCATCGACGTCGGCGAGGACGAGGACACCATCTTCGCTTTTCAGGCCGACTACCCGATGGACTTCACCGTGCTGCTGGACGAGGACGGCAAGGAGGTCAAGAAATGGCCGGTCCGCGGCGTGCCCACCACCTTTGTGCTCGATCCGCAGGGTCGCATGGTCTACCGCGCGGCCGGCGCGCGAGCATGGGATGACGACGAACTGCTGCAAAAAATCCTCGATCTGCGCCTGCCGGCCAAGACGTCACCCTGATCCCACCGCCGGCCGCCCCCGCCGACCTGACCGGGAACTAGCGAACCCACTCCCTTCGAACGGCCACCGGCCAATCGCTACCGCCGGTCGGTTTCGGTCGATGCATCAATGGCGTTCACCTCCAGGGCGATGGTCGACGCAACCCTGCATCCACCATCGGCCGATCCCATTGAAACACCGCCCCTTCCAACACCAAATCACTCCCCTTTGGCTGCCGCCACCCGACCGGTTGCCACCAAAGGCGCTCACTTGCGATCGGCACCAGCACCGGACCCACGGCTAAGGTTTTCACCCTACACGGTCGATAACCCCACTGGATATCCAGCCGACAACCCCCAACGCATGGACAAGCACAACGACAACGACCATCGCCCCCGCGCGCAACTGGAAGAGTTGGAGCCACGGATCCTCTACTCTGCCGATGTGCCCTTGGCCGACAGCCTGTTCCCCACGTCGGAGGCGGTGGTCGTGGCCAATTTCGAACCGGAACAACAGCCCACACGGAACCCCGCCCACACCCTCTCGGAAGACGAGATCGCACGTCTCGAACAGTCGGCGGAAACGACGGCCGGCACAGACATCGTTCTTCTCGATGCCTATCCGGCCACCACCACAACCCGCGAGCTGGTGCTCGTCAACACTGACGTCCCCGACTACGAACAGCTCATCGAAGACCTGCTCACCCAGCGTCCCGACGGCCGCCAGTTTTCGATCGTTCTGCTCGATGCCGGCAGCGACGGAATCGAGCAGATTTCCGAGGCGTTGAGCGGCAGCGATCCCTTTACCGCCATTCATCTCATCTCCCACGGCGAGGCCGGCAGCGTGGCCGTGGGCAACAGCCGGCTGGACTTCGACACCCTGCTCGGCAATGCCAGCACCATCAGCAACTGGGGCAAGGCACTGACCGAGGATGGCGACTTGCTGATCTACGGTTGCAACCTGGCCGCCACCGAGGAGGGGAAAAGCCTGGTCGATGCCCTGTCGAGACTGACCGATGCCGATGTCGCCGCATCGGACGACCTGACCGGCAACAGCGCCCGTGGCGGGGACTGGGAGCTGGAGTATCAGCGAGGGATCATCGATGTAGCTGCTCCCTTCAGCACCGCGCTGCAACAAGGCTATGACGGATTGCTGGCCGTGGCGGTAGATGCAGTGACCACAACCAGCGACGCCAGCGGAACAACACAAGTCACCGTTTCCCACACCACCTCCGGCAGTGAACGGTTGATGCTCGTTGGCCTGTCGATGCACGACGACCGAGGCCCTGCAAGCGCCGTGAGCTACAACGGCACGGCCCTGACACTGGTCGGCTCCGCCCAGAACGGCTCCGACAAGGCACGGATCGAACTGTGGGCGCTGGTTGCACCGGATACCGGCACCCATGATGTGGTCATCGACCTGGTCGACGGAGGAAATGGCGTGGTCGTGGGCGTGACCACGTTCACCGGCGTGGACCAAGCCTCCCCTTATGGAAGCTTCTTCAGTAACACCGGAGACTCCTCATCCATCGATCTCAACGGCATCGCCTCCGCCACCAACGAACAAATCTTCGCCGTGGTCGATCATTATGAAGGTACCAGCCTGACGCCAAACTCCGGACAGACCGAACTGTGGGGTTTGGAAAAACAAAAGGCCAATGCCGGTGGCTACCTCATTGCCGGTTCGGCATCGGTCGACTTGAACTGGACACCCAGCAAGAGCCAGGAATGGGCGGTGGGGGCAATTTCGATCAGGCCAGTGGATATAATCGCCAACGATGATTCCACCAGTACGACCACAAATACCGCCACAACAATAGACGTCACGAGCAACGACACCGACGCCGACGCCGACGCCGACACCCTCTACGTCATCGATGCCGGTTCAGCAACCAATGGCTCGGTGACCAACAACAACGATGGCAGTATCACCTACACCCCAAAC
>CAZTOZ010000006.1:0-48217 GCA_964614535.1 uncultured Thiotrichales bacterium
GGCAAACCAGCCAAGAAAAACCCCGCCATCGGCAAGCCCCCCATCTCCAGCTGGGAATACCCCGGCTACACCGTCTATTTCGAAGGCAACCACGTCATCCATACCGTCGCCAACGGCCATCGCGGCAAGCACTGACCGCAAACGTGTTGGGCACGCTTTGCTTTGCCCAACCTACGGACATAATGCCCCGTCATCGCGAGCGGAGCGTGGCGATCTCCAGACGACGGAGTACCTTCCAGGAGATTGCTTCGCTACCGCTCGCAATGACGGGTGGTGTCGTTGCGAGGCGCAACAGCGACGCGGCAACCTCCTCCTACGAAGAACCCCCTTCACGCGCGCCGTCGCCGGGTGCGACGGCAGGGGCCGATCGGCCAGGGAGGGCCGATCGAGGTCTGGGCCGCAGGATGCGGCTTCAGACCGACCCCGGAAGGCGTGGCCAGCGGCGGAAGAAAGCGCGTGGGGGGCGTCTTTTTTGCGTCGCGTTTTTTCGACGAGGATAAAATGCGACTCGCGCCTGGCGCCGTCGGCAGAGAAGAACAACACGCTCGACGAGGCGCGAAACCGATGCCACCGGCATTGCCACGAAGCCGCTGGATGTTGGGCACGCTGCGCTTTGCCCAACCTACGGTACGATGCCCTGTCATCGCGAGCGGAGCGTGGCGATCTCCTGACAGCGGGGTACCTTCCGGGAGATTGCTTCGCTGACGCTCGCAATGACGGGAGGTGTCATTGCAAGGAGCGACAACGACACGGCACGAAACCGATGGCACCGGCATTGCCACGAAGCCGCTGGATGTTGGGCACGCTTCGCTTTGCCCAACCTACGGCTACGATGCTCCTGTCATCGCGAGCGAAGCGCGGCGATCTCCTGATGACGGAGTACCTTCCGGGAGATTGCTTCGCTGACGCTTGCAATGACGGGGTTTGCTTTGGCGATCGGCACCCTCCTGGATACCTCCAACGCCGCGGTTCCATCCGAACCGGCCATCGTACCCCATAAGAAAAAAGCACGGCCGGTGTCAGGAATCCACCATCTCACCGGTCTCTTGAGGGGAGAACGATTGCCGTGGCATCCCGGCCATTGCCGGAGACGTATCCACTGCCCCGGCGCTCGTTCCCCCTTATTTTTTCCCAACCGAGGACAACTCATGAACAAGACACGACTTCTCCTGACCTCCATCATCGCGAGCATCGTCACCATCGGCCTTTTCGCCGCCCCAGCGATGGCCGGCAAACCCGGCATGGAAAAATGCGCCGGCATCGCCAAGGCCGGCAAGAACGACTGCGGCACCTCCAAACACGCCTGCGCCGGCCAGGCCGCCACCGACAACGATCCCGAGGAGTGGGTCTACGTGCCGATCGGCACCTGCGAAAAAATCGCCGGCGGCAAGGTCGTGACGAAGAAGAAATAGCAGGACGCCACGACGTCGCAGACGAAATGGCGGCGCCCAGGCACAACGGGCAAGACGGCCTGACCGACCCCCCTTTCCCGGTGGGGCCACCCGTTGTCCACAGGGCGCTGCCTCGCAGCGTCACATGCAAACAAGACCCATAAAACCACCCCGGAGGGGAACCGGATGAATTTTCTGTGCCGCCTCAATACGCTACTGGTCACGGTACTGACCGCGATTGCGCCCATCGTCGATCTTTTCGCCCGCTGCTGGGTGGGATGGGTGTTCTTCAAATCGGGGCTGGTGAAGATCCAGAGCTGGGAAAGCACGATGATGCTTTTTCAGTATGAATACGACGTGCCACTGCTGCCGCCGCAACTGGCGGCGCTGCTCGGTACCGCCACCGAGCTGATCATGCCAGTGCTGCTGGTGCTCGGCCTGCTGGGGCGGCTGCCCGCAACCGTGCTGTTTTTCTTCAATATCGTCGCCGTGCTCTCCTACCCCGATATTTCACCGGCCGGAATCGACCAGCATGTGGTCTGGGGGATCATTCTCGCGCTGCTGGCGGTACATGGCAGTGGCCGGCTCGCACTCGACCCGCTGCTGTTCAGACGCTGCGACGACGGCAAGCAGTGATGCTGACACGACGGGCACGGGAAAAACGTTTCGAGGCGATGGTGCATGCCTATGCCACCGATCTCTATCGCTGGGGCTATAGCCTGTGCCAAGACCCGGTGCTGACCGAGGATCTGGTGCAGGAGACCTACGCCCGCGCCTGGAAGAGCCTGCACCGGCTCAAGGACGCGGACGCCGCCAAGGCATGGCTGTTCACGATTCTGCGACGCGAATTCGCCCGCCACTGCGCCAGCAAGCACCAGCAGGCGGTGTCACTGGACGACGACGAATGGAACACGATTCCCTGCCCGCGCAAGCAGCCGGCACACGAACTCAACCAGGCGCTGGGGCGACTGGACGAAGGCTATCGCCTGCCGCTGGTACTGCAAGTGCTCGGCGGTTTCAGCGCCGTCGAGATCGGAGAGATCATGGGTTGCAGCCCCGATGCGGCGTTACAGCGCATTTCCCGCGCGCGGCGCCAATTGCGTAAACTGCTGAAGACACCCCCGACAACAGCACTGCGCCAATGCCGATGAATTGCTTTGAGTTCCAGCACGAGATGAACCGCCAACCAGCGACGCTGAGCGCGGCGGCCGAGGCCCATCTGCAACACTGTGCCAGTTGCCGGCGACGCCTGCGGGAGCAGCGTGCCAGCGACGCCCGATTGCTCGAGGCGCTACAGGTGACGCCCCCGCCGGGCTTGGCCGAACAGATCCTGCTGCGTCAGCGTTTGCAGCCGGCACGGCAGCGCTGGCCGGGCCTGGTGGCCGCCGGCATCGCCCTCGTGCTGCTGGCCGGGGCCTGGCTGCATCGCGCCACGATGAGCGACGACGCTCTCGCCTCGACGATGGCAGCCCATGTACTCGGCGAACCGGCGCTGTTCGAGCAGCATCGGCCGCCCGACAGCGAGCTGGTCGCGGCCAGCATCGCCAGCATCGGCGGCGAGATCAAGAAGCGGTTGCCGCTGGCGCTTGCCACCCCCTGCGACGTGCCCGGCGGGGATGGTGCCCATCTGGTCTTCGAAACCACCGCCGGCCGCACCGTCATGACGACGATGCCGAACCACGGCGGCACCAGCCCGGCGATCGACGACGACGCGGTCGTCTCGGTCGTCTATCGTGCCCCGAGAGGCGTCTATTCGCTGGTGGCCCGTAACAGTACGGCCATCAAACTGACGCGGGAAATGCTCAACACCCGGGTCGAGTGGCACATCTGACAACCTGGGACGAAAACTCGCCGATCGGTGGCTACGGGCCGCTGCGTCTATCTGCCGAAATGAGAAGAAAAGTCGCTCTTCCCGTTCAACGGGATCTGCTCGCCAAGAGTTCAGGTGGATCGGGCAAAATGGCCGCTGAGATTCCCCCAAAATCCTGCATTTTCAAAAAATATTCGGACTAGGCCCAGGGCTCGAAATCCTCGCCGAAGTTGACGATCTCGATCTCCAGATCGCCGCGCGTCGTGCCGACGCAGCACAACCCCATCCGCTGTTCGATGTCCTCGTCGAACAGCGCCATCGGCGGACCATGGGGGTAGTCGATCCGGCCCGAATGGATGCGGCCGATGCAGACCCCGCAGACCCCATGGCCACAGCCGCTCGGCAGCGTGATGGCATGGCGGTCCGCTGCTTCGAGGATGGTCTCGCCATCGCGGATCTCGAAGTGGATACCGGTGTTGATGATCGAGACGGTGGGCATGGTCCGCGCTCAGGCCGGCAAGTCGGCCTGCCCTTCGACCCGCGCCTTGAGCCGGCGCAACCCCTTTTCGTAGTCGCCACCGATCCAGTCGTCCAGCATCAGACCGAACCAGCGATGCACCGGATTCATCCCGGCCTCGGCCTCGAAGCCCCAGGTGACCCGCGTCCCGCCCGGCACCGGCGCCAGTTCGAACCACGACACCGCCTTGCTGTTCTCGCCGAACGTCAGCGCCACGTCGACGCGGCGGTCGCCGTCGATATCGCCGACGACCCAGCTGCCGGGCCCCAGACGGGCGCTGTCCCAGCGCATCCCCGAACCCGTTCCCCGCACCGGCCCGGTCCAGGTGATCTCCAGGTCGCTCACCCTGTCGGCCCAAGGCGACCAGGCGTGGAACGCCCGCGCACCGGTGAGATGGGGCATGATCGCCTGGGCCGGCGCGTCGATGACGACTGTGCGCGTCACCGTCCGTTTGGACGGCAGCAGGAAACCGGCCGCCGCAAACAGCAGTGCCAGGATCACGACGATCTGGGCGATGCGCACGGCCACTTTCATCGCGGGGCATCCTCGATGTCGGCCTTGCCGATGCGGTCCAGCCGGATCTCCTCGCGCCGGCCATCGTGCTCGACCAGCAGATACTCCGCATGGTTGCGCGTCACCAGGTCCAGCGGCCTGACCACCCCCTGGTGCGCGCCGCCATCGGCGTCATGCCATTTCAGTCTCATTCTTCTCCCCTGCATGATGGCCAGCTCATACTCACTGTGGGTGGCACAGGCAACCGGATTGTAATCGCTCATCGTCCTCTCCTCCGGTGGCAGTATCCGCCATTGCCTCGACCCGAATCAACCAGAGCGCCCGCCGTCGCCACATCGACAGCGGCAGCAGCACGGACAGCCACCCGCCGGCGCCGCCACCGCTACGGGGCTGCACCTCGACATCGGTCGCCTCGACGGGCACGGCGCGCCGGTCGGCATCGTCGGCCGGCAACGACAGCCCCGTCAGTTCGGCGATCCAGGCGGCGTAGCTGCCCACCCGGGTGTAGACGCCATAGCGGTCGGGCTTGGCGCAGCCGTCGCCGAAGCTGACGATTCCCACCTGTTCACGCCGCCCCGCCCGCCACACCAGCAACGGCCCGCCGCTGTCACCCAGACAGCTGTCCACGCCCCCATCGCGATAGCCCGCACAAATCATGTTGTCGCTGATGTTGTTGCTGCCCATGACGCGCAGACACTCGTCGTGGGAGACGATCGGCAGGTCGGCCTCGTGAAGATCGTCGGCGAGCCGGGCGCCCGCCTTCGGCCGCCCATCCAGCCCCACCTCGGTCACGCCCCAGCCGACCACCGTCGCGACCCCGCCGCCGGCCGGGTCGCGCCCCAACCGCTGCAACGGCACACCGGCCACCGGATAGGCCAGCTCCACCAGCGCGATATCGGCATCGTAACGTTGGCTGGCAACGCCGAAATCGGGATGCAGCACGACATTGCCAACTGCCAGCCCCTTCTCGTCGGGCAACACGTCGGACGAGATCAGCCCATGATCGATGAACACGGTGGTATTGGTGGCATCGGCATCGGGCCCGGCATCGACCCGGCCATCCGGAAAGAAACAGTGGGCCGCCGTCAGCACCCAGCGCTCGGCGATCAGCGTGCCGACGCAGCGCCGCTCCAGCAGGCCGCCGTGGCGGTCGCGGACCACCATTCGCACCGCGACCACCGACGGCCAGGCATCGTCGGCGGCCAGCGTGCCACCGACGATACGCGGCTGGATCTGGACGACGGCAAAGGTGGATTGCGAGATCAGGAGAAGCAACAGCATGGTCAGTCGTATCATTGGCTGGTGCCCCCCGGCGGTGATGAACGGTTGCGATTCTAGAATGGGCGGTAGTATTGTCCAGTCACCCACGCCTGCGATGAGACCCCCCCGGCAAAACACGGTAGGCCCATGTTCACCGACTCCCATTGTCATCTCGACGACCCCCGTTTCGATCCCGACCGCGACGCAGTGGTCGAACGCGCCAAGGCAGCCGGTGTCGACCGCATCATCGCGCCCGCCATCACCCGCGAGACCTGGCCGCGGCTGCAAGCGGTCTGCGCCCGCCACCGGCAGGTCTTCCCCGCCTACGGACTGCACCCGATGTTCATGGCCTCTCACCAACCGGCCGACATCGACGCGCTGGCAGAGTGGCTCACGACACAGCGGCCGCTGGCCGTCGGCGAATGCGGGCTCGACTTCCAGCACGACCGCGACAGCCGCCGACGACAGCTCGATCTGTTCGACGCGCAGCTGGCGCTGGCACGCCAACACGACCTGCCGGTCATCGTCCATGCCCGCAAGGCGGTGGAGGAGGCCATCGGCCTGATCCGCCGGCACCCCGGCGTCCGCGGGGTATTTCACAGCTACGGCGGCAGTTACGAGCAGGCCAGGCGGCTGCTCGACCTTGGTTTCTTCTTCGGCATCGGCGGTCCCTACACCTGGTCGCGTTCGCGCCGGTTGCAGGCATTGCTGCCGAAACTGCCGCCGGATCACCTGCTGCTGGAGACCGACGCGCCCGACCAACCGGACGAACGCCATCGCGGGCAACGCAACGAACCGGCATTCATCACCGAGATTGCCGCCTTCGTCGCGCGGCGGCTCGATACCGACATCGAGACCCTGGCCGGGATCACCAGCCGCAACGCGGACCGCCTGTTTTTCGGCTAGCTCCCCCTGCCGCCCGGACGACCGGCATCACAACCGCGCGCCTCCCGCGGCAACCCCCTGCCTCCCGCCGACCAACCGCCACCGGCCGGCATGTGCACACCACGCCCGGAACTTGAAGCGGTCACCAAATAATCCACCGCCAGCACCGTCCAAGCCGTTCGGCACGCTCCTTGCTTTGACCTAAGTCAATTCTGAAACCGTCAAACAACGACAGGCGCGCCGCGACGACCGGGCCGCCATCACGGCTGAACAATGAGCGAGCAGAAAAAAACAACCATGATTCGGCAGAAACTGAACTCCATCCCCCTCAAGATCAAGCTGGCGCTGATCATCGTGCTGGCGGCCAACATCCCGCTGATCATCACCGGCTATACCCTGCTGGGATCGGCCAATGAATCGCTGAACGAACAGGCCATCCACTATCTGGAATCGATCCGCGACAACAAGAAGGCACAGATCGAAAGCTATTTCGCCCAGCTGCAGAAGCTGGCGGTACGCAAGGCCAACGACCTGGGAACGATCACCGCCATCAAGTCGTTGAGCGACGCCGTGGTGACGCTCGAGGAAGACCTGGAGATGGACGAGGAGGAGATCGAGCGTATCGGCGCCGAAATGAAGCAGTATTACAGCAACACCATCGCCGAGCAGCTGGAACAGCAGCCTGCCGAAGCACCGAAGACGCCGTTCGGACTCTACGCCCAGTATTACTACATCAAACAGAACCCCCACTCCTTCGGTGACAAGGCCAACCTCGTGGCAGGCGACGACACCAGCACCTACAGCACCTTCCACGAGCAATATCATCCGCAATTCCGCGACTTCGCCAAAACCTTCGAGCTGACCGACCTCAAACTGGTCAACCACGACGGACTGGTGGTCTACAGCGTCGGCAAGTCGCTGGATTTCGGCACCAACCTGCTGCGCGGCCCATACAGCGGCACGGCGCTGTCACGAACCGTCAAGGCCGCGCTCGACAGCCGCGACACCAGCACACCGCTGCTGGTCGATTTCACCCATTACATGCCTGCCCTGGGCGCCCCACGGATGTTTCTCGTCAACCCGGTCGTCGACGCCTGGGGCAACCACGTCGGCGCCGTGGTGCTGGAGATCTCCGACCGGCGCATCACCGAGATCGTCACCGCCCAGGGGGCCGGCTACCGCTCGGAGCGCAGCTACCTCATCGGCCGCGACAAGCGCCTGCGCAACACCCTCGAAGACCACAGCCGCAAAGTCCTGGCCGCCGAGACAGACTCAGCCATCGTCGAGACGGCCCTGGCCGGCGAACAGGGCACCGCCACCTACGCCGACAACGGCGAGGAGACACTCGCCTCCTATGCCCGGGTCGATATTCCGATGCTCGACTGGTGGCTGCTGACCGAGGTCAGCGGCGCCGAGGTGAAGGCGCCGAACAACGCCCTGACCAAACTGCTGGTCATTGGCAATGCACTCACCCTCCTGCTGGGGATGGTGCTGGCGTCCCTCGTCTCCAACAGCGTCATCCGCCGCCTCGGCGGCGAGCCGGAAAGAATCGTCGAGCTGGTCTCGACGATGGCCGAAGGCGACCTGACGATCGCACCCGACCACGACAGCAAGCCGACGGGCGCGGTGGCAGCGATGTTCACCATGCGCGACAAGTTCACGACCACGCTGCAACACCTGAAAAACGCATCCGACACCGTCGCCCGGGGGGCGCGCGAGATCGCCAGCGTCACCGAAGACCTGAGCGAGCGCACCAACGAACAGGTCGCCAGCATCGAGAGTACCTCCCTCGAGCTGCAGGAGATCACCGCGATCTCGCGCAAGACCAGCAGCAGCGCGAAGGTGGCCCGCGAGCTGACCGCGCGCTCCCGTCAGCACGCCCACGACAGCGGAGAGATCAACAGCCAGACCACCGCCGCGATGCAGGAGATCATCGACGCCAACGAAGAGATCAAGCAGATCATCGGCGTGATCGACGAAATCGCCTTCCAGACCAATCTGCTGGCGCTCAACGCAGCGGTGGAGGCCGCCCACGCCGGCGATCAGGGCAAGGGCTTCGCCGTCGTCGCCACCGAGGTCCGCAACCTGGCGCAACGCAGCGCCAGCGCGGCACAGGAGATCAAGGCGCTGATCGAAAACAGCAACACCAAGACGCTCAACGGTGCCGAACTGGTGAAAGAGTCGGCCGACAGTCTGGAGAAAATCGTCGCCTCCTCGGCCAAGATCAACGAAATCGTCACCGAGATCTCGAAGAGCAGCGTGCGCCAGGCCGAGCAGATCGCCTCGGTCTCCCGCGCGGTCGAAGCCATCGAGGCATTGGCCCGGCGCAATTCCGAAGTGGTGGTACAGAGCACCGCCACCAGCAAGCAGATGGAGGCCCAGGCCACCAGCCTCAAGGCGCAACTCGGCTATTTCCGCATCCACTGCGCGGACGAGGTACGGCAGCCCGACGCGCCGCCGGAACGGCGCGGCAGCGACCGCCCCTGGCACGATGGCGCCACTACCGGCGAGACGGCGGCCCCATTGGCCGACACGGTCGAGCGAATACCGGCATGAGCGAGAACTGTTCGCGATTTTGAACGAAATATCCCAGCCGGCCACGAGGTTGACGAACTTTTGCCGACGATGCACAACCGGGAAAAGACCACCCGGCATATATTGACCCGGCAATCGAAATCGCCAGGCCAGTGGCACGACGTCGGACGACCCGGTTTCCCGATGCCCGCCGCAGCCTGTTTGCGGTTTGCAACGAGCACGGGCCGAAGAGAGATCCACCGGTCGAAATGGGCAAGGACTCCCCAATGAGTGACATGGACGCCAACTTGAACACATCAGACCAGGCCCCGCCTGACAGGAAAGAAGCGGACAGGCCGGCCAGATTCGTCAGCCTCCGGACCCGGCTGTGGGCCGGCTTCGGGCTGATCGCCCTTGGCATGCTGGCCTGGAACATCGCCACCCTCTATCTGGGCTCCACCGTTGCGCCGGCACCGACCACGGCGGCCACGGCGACACCCGGCCATGCCACTCCGGCCGCGCTGCGGCTGGCCGTGGAGCGGCTCGGCACGGCGGTCGCCCACCACCTGCTCAGCGGCACGCCAGAAAGCAAGGCGGCGGTGACACAGCAACTCGATGCCATCGACACGGCGCTCGACGAGGCGGCGACAGTGGGTGCTGATATCGGCGACCAGGTCCGCCAGCCACTGACCCGGCTGCGGGAACTCACACGGCAACTGGTGACGCTGCGAGGCAACGACCGGGACAACTACCCCGCGCGGGAGTTCATCGAGAATTTCATCAAGGCCGACAACGCGCGGATGGAGCGGAACCTGAAGACGCTGCGCCAGTCGGCCACCGAACCGACCGGCGGCTCCATCGCCACGGAACTGCGGGCACTGGAGAGCCGCTGGTTTGCCACCATCGCCGCCTTCTACAAGCTGGTCAGCGACCGCAATGAACAGAGCCTGAGCGAGTTCGACCGGCGCGCAGCGGCATTTGCCACCGCCCTGGAATCGTTGCGGAGCCGCAACGACGGGCCGACACCGGCGCAGCGCGAACTGCTCGACCAGCTGGCCGTCCAGCAGAAGAACATCGTTGCCAATATTCGTGATCTGGCCACCATTCAGCTCAGCGACAAATGGCGCACCGACGCCTATCTCTACGACACCAAATTCGCCCCACTGCTCGGCACGCTGCGTGACCGCCTGACCGCGATCGAAATCCCGGTCGCCACGGCGGCACCGGCGGTGACCGCCACGCCGGCCTCCGGCTGGCAGCTCGCCCCCTATCTGCGGCTCGCGCTGGTGACCGGCGTGCTGGCGCTGATGGCGGCGCTGATCTGGCTGCTGTCGCGCCCGGTGTTCGACGCCATCGACCAGGCACGGCGCCTGGCCGTCAACATCGCCAACGGCAAGCTCGACACCCCGGTGACGGTCGGCAGTCATGACGAGACCGGCGAGCTGCTGCGGGCCATGACGAAGCTGCAGCGGAAACTCAAGCGGGACAGCGACGAGCGGGCGCGCGAGCTGCGTAGATTCTCCCGGATCAAGCATGCGTTGGATCACGTCGGCACCGGTATCGTCATCGCCGGCAAGGATCACCACATCCGCTATGCCAACCAGGCGGCGCTGTCGCTGTTCACCGACGGTCGCGACGATCTGGCGACGCGGATTCCCGATTTCGATCCAGCCCAGCTGTCTCGACTGGATATCGGCGCCTTCCACGACGACCCTGCCGCCCACCGGCAACAGATCACGGCGCTCACCGCGCCGCTGCGGCTGGAGCTGAAGATCGGCGAGCGGATCTTCGACTATGTCGCCAGCCCGGTACTCAACGAGCAGGGTGAACGTCTGGGCACCGTCATCGAATGGGCCGACCGCACCGACAGCGTCAATGTCGAGCGTCATATCAGCGAGGTGGTGGAGGCAGCCCGTAACGGTCAGCTCGACCGCCGCCTGACGATGGCCTGCAAGAACGAGTATTACGGATTGCTGGAGGAGCAGCTCAACGCACTGCTCGGCACCAACGAACAGATCGTCCAGGATGCGATCCGGGTGCTGGGCGCCATCGCCAACGGCGATCTCACCCAGACCATCACCACCCACTACGAGGGTGACTATCTGGAACTGAAGAACAATATCAACCGCACCGTCGAGAAACTGACGTCGATCATCGGCCACATCCGCGAGACGGCCGAAGTCTCGAAACAGAACGCGCACGAAATACGCCAGAGCAACATGGAGCTGAGCGTGCGCACCGAACAGCAGTCGGCGGCAATCGAGAAAACCGCCGCCAGTATCGAGAAGATCACCAAGATCGCGCGTCAGAATCTGGAGAACACGCAGTCGGCCAACACGCTGGCCACCGAGGCACGGGACGAGGCGCGGGACGGCGGCAAGGTGGTGACGCACACCATCGAAGCGATGAATGCGATCAGCGAATCGAGCAAACGGATCTCGGACGTCATCCACATCATCGACGAGATCGCCTTCCAGACCAACCTGCTGGCGCTCAATGCGTCGGTGGAGGCGGCCCATGCCGGCGAGCTGGGCCGGGGCTTCGCCGTGGTCGCCACCGAGGTCCGCAACCTCGCCCAGCGCAGCGCCGAGGCGGCCAAGGAGATCACCGACCTGATCGAGGACAGCGGCCGCAAGGTGGAGGAAGGGGCCAGGCTGGTGGACGAGTCCGGCGAGACCCTCCACCAGATCATCGAGTCGATCAGCAAGGTCAGCCAGATCATCGCCGATATCTCGGCCGCCGGCGAAGAGCAGGCCTCCGGGATCGAACAGGTCAACCGCGCCATCGTCGAGATCGACGGCACCACCCAGCAGAACACGGCAATGGTCGAGGAGACGGCCGCCGCCAGCGAAGCACTGGGCAAACAGGCCGACGAGCTGGCGCGGCTGGTCGGCTATTTCCGCATGCCCGAACCACCGGCCGGGGACCACGGCGATGGGCGGTTCGTCGAACGGCGTGGCGCCGACCGGCCATGGCAGGACAATGCCGTCGTGCTGTTCGACGAGGAGCCCCCCACGGCGGCGCCAGCACCACCACCGGCGGCGGCCACAGGCGGCTGGCAGGAATTCTGACGGGCTGTCGAAAAACTCCATCCCCGACTTCCTCGGCGATGGAAACGGAAAGTCCGATCGACGGTTTCCTCCCGTTTTCTATGGGCTGGAGCCATTGAAAACAGCGGTACCCCCTGCACCGCGCACGATCCATGGATGAAGCGACCAGGGGAATCTTTCAGTTAGCACCAAGGCGGGACACAACCGATGAAAAACAATCAACCAGTAACGCAGAACGAAGTACAGATGAAAGAGGGATCGATTCTGGTCTCCAGAACCAACCTCAAGGGCATCATCACCTATTGCAACGAACATTTCATCGAGATCAGCGGCTTCACCGAGAAAGAGCTGATCGGCAAGAACCACAATATCGTCCGCCACCCGGACATGCCGCCTGCCGCCTTCGCCGACCTGTGGCGCACCATCAAGGCAGGCAAGCCATGGAGCGGCATCGTCAAGAACCGGGCCAAGAACGGCGACCACTACTGGGTGGAAGCCAACGTCATTCCGATCATCCAGAACGGCAAGGTGGTCGAATACATGTCGGTGCGCACCAAGCCCAGCCGCGCGATGATCGACAAGGCCGAGGAACTCTACGCGCGCATGAACAGCGGCGAGAAACTGCCCCGCCCCGGCCTGCTGAAACGGGCGGTGCGGCGCGTCACCGACATGGCGCTGACCACCAAGATCAGCCTCGGCATGGCCACCGCCATCGTCATCCAGATCATCGTCGATGCCATTTTCAGCCATGGCATCACCTGGGAACACCTGGCGGTTTCGTCCCTGGTCGGCCTGGGATCGGTCGTGACACTCTCCGTGCTGCTGCACAAAACCTTCAAGAAGCGGCTGGACGACGTGAACCGAACGCTCAGGCAGATGTCGTCCGGCAACTATTTCGACTGGCTGAAAGTCGATGGCGGCGACGAGATCGGCCGTCTCAAGGAAGCGGTGCGGATGACCCAGGTACGTCTCGGCTTCGACGTGATGGACGCCAAGGAGAAGGCCGCCCGCTCACTGCGTATCAAGACGGCGCTGGATGCGGTCAACACCGCGGTGATGATCGCCGACATCCGTGGTGATCTCATCTACACCAACCAGGCGCTTCAGGATCTGTTCACCAACGCCGAGGCCGACCTGCAGCAGACCCACAGCGGCTTCAACGCGGCCGGACTGCTCGGCAGCAAGATCGAGCTGTTTGCCGACAGCGCCTCGGAGCAGCAGAGCTTCATCGACAATCTCCAACAGTCGACGGTCAAGGACATCACTGTCGGCCCACGCACTTTCCGCTACACGGCAACGCCGATCACCAACGCCGAAGGCAAGCGCACCGGTACCGTGGTCGTCTGGCAGGACCGCACGACGGAGGTGGCCACCGAACGGGAGGTGGACAACCTGGTGGCCAACGCACGGCGGGGGAATCTGGCATTCCGCGTCGATCTGAGCAACAAGGAAGGGTTCTTCCGCGTACTGGGCGAGAACCTCAATGCACTGATCGAGATCACCCAGTCGGTGGTCGACGACCTCTCCCGCGTGCTCGGCGCCTTTGCCCACGGCGACCTCACCCAGCGTGTCACCACCGACTACGAAGGGGCCTTCCTGGAGCTGAAAAACGCCGCCAACGAAACCGGCGACCGGCTGACGCAGGTCATCAACGACATCCATCAGACTTCGGACCGGGTCTCCCAGGATGCCCAGGAGATCGCCCAGGGCAACATGGATCTGAGCAACCGCACCGAAGCGGTGGCTTCGAGCCTGGAGACCACCGCCTCCAGCATGGAGGAGATCAATGGCACGGTGCGCAACAACGCCGCCAACTCGATCGAGGCCAGCAAGCTGGCCGAGCAGACCCGGACCCAGGCGGAGAAAGGTGGTGAGGCGGTCAACCTGACGATTCGCGCCATGTCGGAGATCAGCTCATCGAGCAAGAAGATCGCCGACATCACCAACGTCATCGACGAGATCGCCTTCCAGACCAACCTGCTGGCGCTCAACGCGGCGGTGGAGGCGGCCCACGCCGGCGACCAGGGACGCGGCTTCGCGGTCGTCGCCAGCGAGGTGCGGATTCTGGCCCAGCGCAGCGCCGAGGCCGCCAAGGAGATCAAGGAGATGATCGAGGACAGCGTGCAGAAGGTCGAGGATGGCTCCCAACTGGTGGACGAGTCGGGCAAGACGCTGACCGAAATCATCGAATCGGTGAAGAAGGTCAGCACGATCATTCAGGAGATGAGCCACGCCAGCAACGAACAGGCCGCCGGCATCGACATGATCAACCAGTCGCTGATCAAGATCGACGAAGCGACACAGCAGAACACCGCGCTGGTCGAGGAGACCGCTGCGGCGAGCCAGTCGCTCGGCGAACAGGCTCGGAAGCTGGCCGAGCTGGTGTCGTTCTTCAACACCAACGACAGCAGCGGATTCAGTGTCGGCGAAGCACCGGCGACCCCGGACTTCGAGCCGGCAGCCCCGGCCCAGCCGCAGGCGCCGGCGGCACCCGAGCCGTTCGTCGAGCGCCGCTCCGCCGACCGGCCGTGGACCGCACCCACCGCCGCCGGCCCGGAGACGGCCGCCGGGCAGGCGATGAACGACATGAATGAGGCATGGGAGGAGTTCTGAACGACCACGGTCGTTTCCCGCCTGACATCGCCCCGGCCATGAGGTCGGGGCTTTTTTTTGTTTCCGGCGGGCCAACGGCCTCCGGCCGGGCTGGTGTATCATCGCCCCTTCTCGTCAACGCCATGCTGCCATGCCCGAAGGTCCCGAAATCCGCCGTGCCGCCGATGCCGTGGCCGCCGCCATCGTCGGCAAGACAGCCCGCCGCGTGCAATTCGGCCTGGCGCCGCTCGAACGGTTCGAGGCGCGGCTGACGGGCGCGCGGATCGAAGCCATCGAGACCCACGGCAAGGCGATGCTGACCCGCTTCGACAACGGACTGAACATCTACAGCCACAATCAGCTCTACGGCCGCTGGTACGTCGTGCCGGCCGGCGAGCCCCCCGAGACCGGCCGCCAGTTGCGGCTCGCGATCGAGACCGATGATCGCTGGGCGCTGCTCTACAGCGCATCGGACATCCACGTGCTGGCCGACGACGAGATCCCGTCCCACCCTTTTTTGTCGAAACTCGGCCCCGACGTGCTCGATCCGGCAACGACGGCGGAAACGGTCCGTAAACGGCTGCTCGATCCACGTTTCCGCCACCGCCAGCTCGGGGGCTTTCTGACCGACCAGCGGTTCGTCGCCGGGCTGGGCAACTACCTGCGCTGCGAGATTCTCTTCGTCGCCGCGCTGGCACCGCGGACGCGGCCGGCCGACCTCGACGACGAACGGCTGCAGCGGCTGGCAACGGCGATCGTCGAACTGCCCCGCCAGTCCTACCGCACCGGCGGCATCACCAACGACATCGCCGCGGCGGAACGGATGATGGCGGCCGGCGCCAGCTTCGAGCAGGCGCGCTTCTTCGTCTTTCGCCGCGCCGGCCTGCCATGCCACCGCTGCGGCAGCGACATCGTCAAGGCAACGCAGGGCGGCCAGGCCTGCTACCACTGCCCCGGTTGCCAGCCATGATCGCCCGGCACGCCCATTACAACCGCTGGGAGAAATCCTGCAGCACGAACCCCCGCAGCGGCGCCTCGATCCCGCGGGAGAAGCCAATGACCTGGAACCGCTCCCCCATCTCCGCCGGCAGCGTCAGCAGCTTGATCTGCTTGGACAGCATCAGCCGCGTCCGTTCATCGGCCCCTTCCAGCGCCTGCTGGTAGAGCGTCTCCAAGCCATTGGCCAGCAGAAACCACGCCTGACTGGTGTACCCGCTCAGCGCCAGGCCGGCCTCGGTGCCGGCCTCGGCCACGGCGGTGAAATCGACGCTGGCGGTGATGTCCTGCAGGCCCGGGTACCAGAACGGATCCTCGGTGGCCCGCTGGCGGTAGTGGCAGAGCAGCGTGCCGTCGCCGCGCTGGGGATGGTAGTACTCACCCCGGGGGTAGCCGTAGTCGATCAGCACAATGGCGCCGGACGCCAGATGGTCGGAGAGCATCCGCAACCAGGGGCCGAGACGCGGGTTGTATTCGGAGCGATATCCCTCGGGCCAACCGTCGCCGGCCGGGCGCAGCCGCGCCACCGCCGCCATCACCGCCTCGTCGGCGGGGCGGCGGCGCCAGACGAAACGGCCGGCGTCGAGACCGACGCCCAGCAGGTGGAGCGCATCGGCCGACTGCTCGAAGCGGCACACCGGCATCGCATCCAACACCTCGTTGGCGACGATCACGCCGTGCAGCGACAATCCCTCCAGGCTGTGCAGCCAGCGCACCGACCCGGCCAGATGGGGCACCCGCCGCTGTAGCGTCTCGCGCTGGCGCCGGGCCAGCTCGGCCGAGAGTTCGAGGATGTAATAGTGATCGGGGAGGCAGTCGAGGCGCTCCAGTTCGGCCAGCATCTCCGCGGCCATGACACCGGAGCCGGCCCCCAGCTCCAGCACGCAGGCCACCGAGGACTGCAACCGCAACACCTCGGCACACTGGTGGGCCAACGCGCGGGAGAACAGCGGCGAGATCTCCGGGGCGGTGACGAAGTCACCGGCGGCACCAAATTTCTGCCGCCCAGCGAGGTAGTAACCGAGCCCCGGCTCGTAGAGCGCCATCTCCATGTAGCGGGAAAACGGTATCCACCCGTCCCCGCGCCCGATGGCGGCGGCAATCCGATCACACAGCCGCCGGCTGTGTTCTTGCTCTCGTTCGTCCGGCTCCGGTAAGGTCAGGGGCATGTTCGACAACCACTGGCGATAGAGCCGCAGACGATAGCAGAGAGGAGCAGGCCATGACGACCGAGACGAAGGTGGCCCTGGTGACGGGTTCGGCGCGGCGCATCGGCGCGCAGACGGTGCGCACGCTGCACGCCTGTGGCTTCCGTGTCGTCGTCCACTACCGCAGCTCGGCCGACGACGCCGAGCGGCTCGCCGCCGAGCTGAACGCGCTGCGACCCGACTCGGCGCGCACCGTCCGGGCCGATCTGTTGCAGACCGCGACGCTGCCGGCACTGGTGGAGACGGTGATCGGCTTCTGGGGGCGCCTGGACGTGCTGGTCAACAACGCCTCGGCCTTCTACCCCACCCCGGTCGGCGAGATCACGGAAGAGGCGTGGGATGTCCTGGTCGGCTCCAACCTGAAGGCGCCGCTGTTTCTCTGCCAGGCGGCGGCCGACGAGCTGCGACGCACCCGGGGCTGTATCGTCAACATGGTCGACATCCATGCCGACCGGCCGCTGAAGCACTATCCGGTCTACTGCATCGCCAAGGCGGGGCTGGTGATGCTGACGAAGTCGATGGCGCGGGAGCTGGGGCCGGAGGTACGGGCCAACGGCGTGGCCCCCGGCGCCATTCTCTGGCCGGAGGCACCCCACCCCAGCGCCGAACAGGAGGAGATCATCGCGCGCACGGCGCTCAAGCGCGAGGGCGAACCGATGGACATCGCCCGCACGATCCGCTTTCTCGTCACCGACGCGCCCTATATCACCGGGCAGATCATCGCCGTGGACGGCGGCCGTACACTCTCCAATTGAAGCCGTTTGCGGCAACCGTCGGAAATCCGCCGGCACTGGCCGGAAACCAATCGACTTCGGGGAATGAAAAAGCGTAGAAAGGACGGCGAAAAACAATAAACCACGTGAGGGATGGACCCCGATGACGCTCACCGAGACCCCCAGGGTACAAAACACCAACATCCTCAACTACGCCACCGAACTGGCCCGTCTGATCAAGAGCGGCCATCTGCCACAACGGGCCACCGACGCCGAGCGGCTGATCAACCGGCTGACCGAAGAGTTCGATGCCCACGTGGACGAGGAGAATACCTACCTGCTGCCCTATCTGTTCCGGCACCCCAACGAGCGGGTGCGCGCCACGGCCCGGCGCTCCCACAACCGGCTCCAGGAAATCGCGCCGCAGGTGAAAGACTGGAGCCGCGCCTGGCGGGCCAGCCGCATCGAAAGCCAGCCGGAGGCGTTCTATCGCGACACCCAGGCGGTGTTCATGCGGCTCAAGGCGCAGATCGACGAAGAGAACCGCCAGCTGTTTCCGTTGGTGGAGATGGAGAAATAACGGTTTTTCACCAGCGATCGCATCCGCCCACGGGCGCGCGGTCAAGCGACGGTCAGTCCTCCGGCGTCCACGACACCCTCTTCGCCGGCGCCATCCGACCACCGGCCACCGCCTGCCGCCACATCTGGCCAAACGTCTGGTCGCGACCGGGATAACGCATCGCCGGTTCGATCTCGGCCAGCGGTTCCAGCACGAAGGCATAGCGGTCGATCTCGTCGCGCGGAAGCCTGAGACCGGGCTGGTCGATGATCCGGTCGCCATAGAGGATCATGTCGATGTCGAGCGTCCGTGGCGCAAACTTCGGGTCGTCCGGATTCCGCCCCTGCGCCAGCTCCACCGTCTTGAAGAAGGCATTGATGGCCTCGGGCGGCTCGTCGCTGTGGAAGGCGGCGACGAGGTTGTAGAAGGGTTCGCCGGAGAATCCGACCGCATCGGTCTCATAGACCGACGACAACCGCAGCACGCCATAGCGTTGCCGGAGCGCCCGCAGACCGGCGTCGATGCTGCGCCGGCGGTCGATATTGCTGCCGATGCTGACGAAGACCGGAGGCATCTCAGCCACCGTCGGCCAGCGGGCCGCGCTCGATGGTGATGCCGACCGAGCGCGATCCGCGTACCGCGCCGGGCTTGTGCAGCGTCAGCTTCACCCACTCGACACCGAATTCCTCGACGATGATCCGCGCCACCTTCTCCGCCACCGTCTCCACCAGCAGATACTCGCTCTCGCCGACGAACTGGATGATGCGCTTCGAGACCGCCTTGTAGTTGAGGGCGTACTGGATGTCGTCGGTCTCGGCGGCCTTGCGGATGTCGGTGGCCATTTCGATGTCGAACGCCAGCGTCTGCTTGATCTTGCGCTCCCAGTCGTAGATGCCGATGGTGGTGTCGATACGCAGATCCTCGATGAATACCTTGTCCATCCCCCTCCTCGCTGTGTTTGACCCGACAACGGCGCGTCCACCGCAACGGGCCGTTGCGCAACCACTATAATGAAGCAACCCCTGCTTCCGCCAGTTTCGCTACCGGTGTCATTGCCGCTTGTACGCACCGGGCGGATCTGGTATGTTTCGCGCCCTTCGACGCAACTGGATGACTTTGGAGTCCGTCATGTCACGAATCTGCCAAGTGACCGGCAAGCGCCCCACGGTGGGCAACAACGTCTCGCACGCCCACAACAAGACGCGCCGCCGCTTCCTGCCCAATCTGCACACGCACAAGTTCTGGGTCGAGAGCGAGAATCGCTGGGTGAAACTGCGCCTCAGCGCCAAGGGCATGCGCATCATCGACAAGAAAGGCATCGATGCCGTGCTGGCCGACATCCGTGCTCGCGGCGAAAAGGTTTAACGGAGAAGCATCATGGCAAAAGCAGCTCGCGAAAAGATTCGTCTGGTCTCCTCCGCCGGGACCGGTCACTTCTACACCACGACGAAGAACAAGCGAAACATGCCGGAAAAGATGGAGATCAAGAAATACGATCCCGTCGTCCGCAAGCATGTCATCTACAAGGAAGCCAAGATCAAATAGGCGAAGGTCTTCCAAGGCATTACCGAAAAAGCCGGCGACCGCCGGCTTTTTTCATGCCCGCACCTAGCGCCGCGTCAGTCCCGCCGCAGCGTCAGGTTGCCCGACACATCGTTCTCCGCCACCCAGCCCGGCGCGATCCAGGTGGTGGACACCGCCTCGACGACGATGGCTGGCCCGCGCAGCCGCTGCCCTGGCGCCAGCGCATCCCGGCGGTGGACCTCCACCACCCCTTCGACACCGACCACCCTGGCGGCCCCCGACCGCGACGGCCCCGTCACTGCCTCCGGCACCGGCAGCACCACCGGCGTCTCCTCCACCTCGGCCCGCAGCCGCAGATTGACCAGCTCTACCGGTACCTCCATCTCGAAACCGTACTGCTCACGGTGCAACGCGTGGAAGCGGGCGGCCAGCGCCTCGCGGTCATCGTCCCAGGGCAGCCGCAGCGTGGCGGACTGGCCGGTGTAGCGCAGATCCGCCAGCCGCTGAAAACGCAGCACCGCGCCATCGTGAAACTCCGATGCCAACCGCCGCGACATACGCGCGAAATCCTCCGCCACGGCAGCCGCGCCGGCCAACGGCTCGACCCGGCTGTGGGTGGCCTGCTGCGCCTGCGGCGCCACCACCATGCCAAGCGCCGAGAGCACGCCGCCGTGGCGCGGCACGATGGCCGTCCGCATCCCGAGCAGCTCGGCGAGGCTGCAGACATGGAGGCCGCCGGCACCGCCGAAGCACATCAGGGCATAGTCGCGCGGATCGTGCCCGCGCTGCACCGAGATGACCCGCAGCGCCTGGGCCATGTGTTCGTCGGCGACACGGATGATGCCCCGGGCCATCCGCTCGATGCCCATGCCCGCCGCCTCGGCCAGCGGCCGGATCGCCGCCTCGGCCGCCGCCCGGTCGAGCCGCAGCGAACCGCCGAGCGACGCCTGCGCCGGCAGCCGCCCGAGCACCAGATTGGCATCGGTGACGGTCGGCAGCATCCCGCCCCGGCCGTAGCAGGCCGGCCCGGGACTGGCGCCGGCGGACTCGGGCCCCACCTGCAACATGCCACCGGCGTCGAGCCAGGCGATGGAGCCGCCACCGGCACCGATGGTGTGCATGTCCACCATCGGCACCGCCACCGGCCAGCCGGCGATCTCGGCATCGCCACAGAGGCGGATCTCGCCGTCGATCAACGCCACGTCGGTGGAGGTGCCGCCCATGTCGAAGGTCATCAGCCGCTCGTGACCGACGGCCGCGCCCTGGTGGCGGGCGCCGACCAGGCCGCCCGCCGGCCCCGACAACAGCAATTGCACGGCGTGTTCGCCAGCGCGGGCGGCGTCGATGGTGCCACCGTGACTCTGCATCACCCGCACCGTGGCCGGTGCCAGCGCCGCCGTCAACCGCGACAGGTAGCGCTGCATCAGCGGTCCCACATAGGCATTGAGCCAGGTGGCCATGCCACGCTCGTACTCGCGGAACTCGGCCATCACCGCCGAGGAACGGGAGACGAAGACCCCATCGGGCATCGCCGCGGCGATGCGCCGCTCGGCGCTGTCGTCGATGAACGAGAACAGCAGATTGATCGCCACCGCCTCAACGTCGGCGGCCACCACCTGCTGGCGCAACCGTCGCAGGTCGTCGTCGGTCAGCGGGTCGAGCACCTCCCCCTCGTGGGTGATGCGCCCGCCGGTCTCGAAACAGCGCTCGCGCGGCACCGGCGGCGGCACCGGCCCGGGGGTGAGGTCGTAGAGTTCGCGCCGCGCCTGCCGACCGATGGTCAGCACGTCGCCAAAACCTCGGTTGGTGACATAGGCGGTGCGCACGCCCTTGCCTTCGAGCACGGCGTTGGTGGCGACGGTGGAGCCGTGGACGACGAGCAGATCGGGCGACGGCTCGATCCCCATCTCGCGGATGCCCTGGAGAATGGCCCGGTCCGGCGCATCCGGGGTGGAGAGCACCTTGTGGACCCGCAGTGTCTCGCCGTCGCTGTAGACGAAGTCGGTGAAGGTGCCGCCAGTGTCGATGCCCAGTCGTTTCATGGGCGCAGAATGTAGCACAGCCAAGGGGTATTCGACCGCTCCCCGATTTGTGCGACCATACCCCTTCCAACCATGGAGAGGCCGATGTTTCGATTCCTGCCCGGCATCATTCTCGTCGAGGCGGCCGCCATTGCGCTGCTGCTGCTGTTCCCCAACGTCATGGCCGACTACACCTGGGCCAAGATCGCGGTGCTGCTGCTGGTGCTGGCGGTGCTGGTGGCACTCTGGTTCAAGTCGATCGCGCTGCATCTGAGCAAGGACGAGGTGATCCAGCTGAAGGAGAGTTTCGCCCGCGAGCGGGAGGAGATTCGTGTCAAGGCGGAACGGGCCAAACAGCGGGTGCTGCGCAATGCCCACAAGGAGATCAACAAGGAGACCCGCCGCGCCCACACCCGCGCCAACGCCAAGGTGACGACGGCGGTGGCGGGCGTCGCCGGGGTGGGGGCGCTGCTGCTGTTCACCCAGTTTATGACGGTGGGGCTGCTGGCACTGTCCGGCGCTGGCGGCGCCGCCTTCGGCTACTTCGCGCGGTTGCGGCAAGAGGCGCGTAACAACGGCAACGGCGCGCTGCCAGCCGCCACGGTCGAGCCGGCGGCACTGGAGAGCGGCAAGCGCAAGCTGCTCGGCCTGCGGCGGTCGTCATGAGCCGGCGGGACGCGCCCGGCATGAACGCGGCCGCCATCATGGAGTGCGACCACGCGGTGCTGAAGGCGCATCACAAGGTCCGCGCCGCCGCTGAGTGCATCATGGCGCGACGCTACCGCAGCGTCCCGGTCGTCGACGACGATGGTCGCTATCTCGGCGTCTTCGGCGTCAACTGCCTGCTGCGGCAGGTGATCCCCAAGGCGGCCATCATCGAGGACGGGCTCGACAATCTCGGCTTCGTCAACGACACACTGGCCGACCTGCACCAGCGCTTCCGCGAGATCGAGACGCAACCCGTCTCCGTCTGCATGAGCACCGACGTTCCCATCGTCCATCCCGACACCCCGCTGCTGGAGACCCTGTTGCTGCTCTATCGCAGCAAGGCGAGCCTGCCGGTGGTGGAGCGCGACGGCGGCCTGCTGGTCGGCGTCATCACCTACTGGGGTGTGGGGCAGAAGATCCTCGACGCATGACGCCGATGGAGGCAGGAGGCGGTGGCGTGGTCTTCGGTATCGACCCGATGTGGTATGCGGTGTCGCTGTTCGCGCTGACCTATTTCCTCATCGTCACCGAATGGCTCAACCGCGCCATCGTGGCACTGGCCATGGCCTGCCTGATGATTCTCGGTGGCATCATCAACCAGCAGGCGGCCTTCGAGGGCGTCGATTTCAACACCCTGGGCCTGCTCACCGGCATGATGCTGATCGTCGGCGTATCGAAGAACAGCGGCATGTTCCAGTATGTCGCCATCTGGAGCGCCAAGCGGGTCCGGGCCCGCCCCTGGCCGCTGCTGGTGGTGCTGATCTGCGTCACCGCCCTGTTCTCCGCCTTTCTCGACAACGTCACCACGGTGCTGCTGATCGCCCCGGTGACGCTGCTGATCACCGACGAGCTGCGGCTCGACCCCTACCCCTATCTCTTCGGCGAGATCTTCGCCGCCAACATCGGCGGCGCGGCGACGCTGATCGGCGACCCGCCCAACATCATGATCGGCTCGGCCACGGGATTGAGCTTCAACGCCTTCCTGCTGAACCTCGGGCCAATCGTGCTGATCGTCTTCGGCCTGCTGCTGGTGCCGCTCTACCTCGTCTGGGGCCGCGGACTCCGCACCGACGAACGACACCGCGCGCGCGTCATGGCCTACGACGAGCGTGGCAGCATCACCGACCCACGCCTGCTGAAACAGTCGCTGTTCGTGCTGGCGCTGGTGATGGCCGGCTTCACGCTCTCCCACCGGCTCGGCTTGGAACCGGCCACCATCGCCGTCTCCGGCGCCGCCCTGCTGCTGATCCTGGACAACCTGCCACGCGCTGCCGACGACCAGTCCAAGGCGGTGGAGCGCGCGTTTCACGAAGTGGAGTGGACGACGATCTTCTTTTTCATCGGCCTGTTCATCGTCGTCCACGCAGTCGAGACCACCGGCGCGCTGGAACGGCTCGCCGCCGCCATCGTCGAGCTCACCGCCGGCGACCGCACCATCACGGCCATGGCGATCCTCTGGATCTCCGCCATCGCCTCGTCGATCATCGACAACATCCCCTTCGTCGCCACCATGATCCCGATGATCGAGGACATGGCCGACGCCTTCGGCGGCAGGGCGCAACTGGAACCGCTGTGGTGGTCGCTGGCACTCGGCGCCTGCCTCGGCGGCAACGGCAGCCTGGTCGGCGCCAGCGCCAACCTCATCGTCGCCGGCTTCGCCGAACGCGCCGGACACCCGATCCGCTTCCTGCCGTTTCTGCTGATGGCCTTTCCGCTGATGCTGCTGTCGATCCTCGCCAGCAGCCTCTACCTCTGGTGGCGTTACCTGTGAGCGGCAAGACACTGTGCACCCTCGACGAGCTGAAGGCCAGGCGCAGCCTCGGCTTCGAGATCGACGGCACGGACGTCTTCCTGGTCCTCGACGGCGACCGGGTCTGCGGCTATCTCGACCGCTGTCCCCATCGCGGCACGCCGCTGGCGTGGAAACCCGACGACTACCTCGACAGGGACGGCCAGCACCTCATCTGCGCCACCCACGGCGCACTGTTCGACATCGGCAGCGGGCACTGCATCGCCGGCCCCTGCGCCGGCGCGGGGCTGACGCCGATCGAAGTGGCGGTGGTCGCCGGCAAGGTCGTGGCAAGGCTGCCGGCAACCGAGTGAGCCGCAGCCCAACGGCCATGGCCACTGCGGCATCCCGTCAGGCTACCGCCCTGCCGGCACGGCTGACGAGGACGATGGCCAGCAGCGCCAGCAGAAAGCCGGGGGCCAGTTCATAGAGATCGAACACCCCGCCGGAGAGGTTGCCCCAGACGACGACGGTGACGGCGCCGACGACCATCCCCGCCAACGCGCCATTGCGGGTCATGCCATCCCACCAGAGCGACAGCAGCACGACCGGACCGAAGGCGGCACCAAAGCCAGCCCAGGCGTAGCCCACCAGCGCCAGCACGCTGCGGTCGGGCTCGATGGCGAGGAAGCCGGCCAGCAACGCAACGGCGAGCACGGCGAGGCGGCCGACGACCACCAGCTCGCGCTGGCTGGCCCCGGGACGGAGAAAGCCGCGGTAGAGGTCGTCCGCCACGGCCGACGCGCTGACCAGGAGCTGGGAGTCGATGGTGGACATGATCGCGGCCAGAATCGCCGCCAGCAGCACCCCGGCGACCCACGGATCGAACAGGATCTGCGCCAGCACGATCATCACCGTCTCGCCATTCTCCAACGGCCGCTCCGCGAACCAGGCGATGCCGCCGAGGCCGATCAGCATGGCACCGGCCATCGAGACGGTCATCCAGCTCATGCCGATGAGCCTGGCCCTGCCCAGCTCATCGGCATCGCGAATCCCCATGAAGCGGGCGAGAATATGGGGCTGTCCGAAGTAACCGAGCCCCCAGGCCAGCAGCGAGACGATGGCCAGCGGCCCGCTCTGGTGCAGCGGGTCGAGCGCCACCGGCCGGGTGGCGTCGATACGCGCCAACGTCTCCCCGGCGCCGCCCAGGCCACCCAGCAGCACCGCCGGCATCACCACCAGCGCCAGCAGCATCAACAGCCCCTGGACGAAATCGGTCCAGCTCACGGCGAGATAGCCGCCGAGAAAGGTGTAGGCGACGATCACGGCCGCGCCGGCCAGCAGCGCCTGCTGGTACGGCAGGCCGAAACTCTTTTCGAACAACAACGCGCCGCTGACCAGCCCGGAGGAGACGTAGAAGGTGAAGAACAGCAGAATGACCAGCGCGGAGACCAGGCGCAGCGCGCGGCTGCCGTCGGCGAACCGCTGTTCCAGATAGTCGGGGATGGTCAGCGCATCGTCGAGCCGTGCCGAGGCACGCCGCAACGGCGCCGCGACGAAGCGCCAGTTGGCCCAGGCACCGAGCAGCAGGCCGAGGACGATCCAGATCTGGTTCAGGCCGGCGGCGTAGAAGGCGCCGGGCAGCCCCAGCAGCAGCCAGCCGCTCATGTCGGACGCGCCGGCCGACAACGCCGTCACCGCCGGTCCGAGCCGGCGCCCGCCGAGAATGTAGTCCGACAGTGATGCCGTCGTGCGCCAGGCGACGACGCCGAGGGCCAGCATGCCCAGCAGATAGACGACGAAGGTGACGAGCGTGGCGGTGTGCATGATGGCCTGCTGTGAGTCTCTCACGAGAATGGAGGATTTTCCCGACCACGGCATGGCGCCGTCGGGAACACTTCGTACCGTGCCGATACGTCACCGTCCCGTGCCCCGGGCCCGGCGATTCGGCCTAGCGTGCATCGTCATCGACGACAGGTCAAACCACATGGACAGTCGCGCCGCGCCGGCCTATTCTTAGCCGGCGTCACCTGGAGTCCTCCGCCATGCGTTTCAATCCGGTCGCCCGCAAGGGGCAGGTCACGATTCCCGTCTCGATCCGCCGGCAGGCGGCCGCCCCGGCCTGATGCCCGGGGCACCGCGTTGAGATGAGCACCCCTTCCTCAGCGGCGGATCATCGGCCGTTGTCCGTTTCCCCGTCCGCCGGCGTCCGGGAGCGGGCGGATTGCCGCCCGACGCCATATCGATACCTTCCGCCCCTGCTGTTCGGCCTGCTGGCGCTGGCCTGGTATCTGTGGGGGCTGGATGCCAAGCCCATTTGGGGGGACGAAGCTTCGACCGCCTGGCACAGCACCTACGACGCCTCGGCGCTGTGGACCCAGCCCATCACCCACAAGCCACCGCTCTACTATCTGCTGACGGCGCTGTTCTGGTCACCCGGCGACGGGGAATTCACGTTGCGGCTGCCGGCGGCGTTGCTGGGCGCGACGACGGTGGCGCTGGCCTGGCCGTTCGGCCACCTGCTCGGTGGCCGGCGGCTGGCCTTCTGGCTGGCGCTGTTGCTGCTGCTGTCGGACATCCACCTGCACTACAGTCAGGAAGCGCGTCACTACGGCCTGCTCAGCCTGGGCTGGCTGCTGTCGATGATCGCGGCGGCACGACTCCTCCAGACCGTTGGCAGCGAGGGGCTCTCACTGCTGTGGTGGGCACTCGGGGCGCTGCTGATGGCGCACGCGCATCCGGTGGGCTGGCTCTATCTGGCGGTATCGCAGCTGATGCTCTGGCTGGTGTTGCCGATGGGCCGGCCGCTGCCCTGGCGCCCGCTGGCACTCACCAGCGTGCTGACTCTTTTGGCGATGCTGACGCTGGCGCCGTGGCTGCATCTGGCACTGGAGAACGCGGCCGGCAGCTTCAACTGGTTGCGCCAGCCGACCCTCTCCCAGGCCCTGATGCAGTGGAGCGCGCTGTTCGGCGCCAAGAGCCTGGCGCATCTGTTCGGGGTACCGCTGGCGCTGGCCACCGGCGGCGTGCTGGTGCTGGTGTCACTGGCCGGGATGGTGTCACTGCTGCGCCGCGACGCCCGACTCGGCCGCTGGCTGCTCGGGCTGATGCTGCTGACGCCGACGACCCTGTGGCTGATCGGAATGGTGAAGCCGGTCTATATGCTGCGGACGATCTCCCCGCTGCATCTGCTGGCGGTGACCGGGCTGGCGCTGGCCATCACCGCCCTGCCCCACCCACGCGGGCGAACGCTGGCCGGCCTGGCGCTGGCGGGACTGCTGGCGACCGCCTCCTGGGCCTGGCGCCAGCACTACGAAAAAGAGGATTGGCGCGGCCTGAGCGGCGAGCTGGCGCACCGCGCCGGCCCGAACGACGCGGCGTTGGTCTGCGAAAACCAGCTCTACCGGCCGCTGTGGTTCTATCTCGGCAACGCCATGCCGAGGCTGTTCTATCCCGACCGGCGCAAGCCACGACTGTGGATCTGGCGTGGCGACGAACGGCGCTGGCGACCCTTCCGTCCCATGCCGGGTGAGGCGCCACCGCCCACCTTCTGGGTGATCGACCGGCTCGGCCACTGTCCGCGCAATATCCCCGCCCTGCTCGGTCGCCTGACCGGCCGGCGCTATCGCCCCGGCGACGGCTGGCACGGCCACGCACTGACGCTCACCCCCTGGCATTCCACCAGCGTCCGCCGATGAACACCGTCCCCACCGTGTCGCTGATCGTACCGCTCTACAACGAGGTGGAGAGCATCGAGCCGCTGCTGGCACGCATCCACGAGGCGCTGGCCCGATTCGCCCATCCCTGGGAGCTGCTGCTGGTGGACGACGGCAGCGACGACGGCACCCTGCCCACCGCCCGCGCCGCAGCCACGACCTACGGCCCCCATGTCCGTGTACTCGCCCTGGCACGGCACCACGGCAAGACCGACGCGCTGCAGGCCGGCATCGACCACGCCGGCGGCGAGCTCATCGTCACCCTCGATGGCGATCTGCAAGACGATCCGGCCGACATCCCGCCGATGGTGGCCGAACTGCTGGCCCGCGATCTCGATCTGCTGGCCGGCTGGCGCAAACGGCGGCACGACCCGCTGCTGCTGCGCAAGCTGCCGTCGCGCATCGCCAACTGGCTGATCCGCCGCGTCACCGGCGTCACTGTCCACGACTACGGCTGCGGCCTCAAGGTGTTCCGCGCCGAGGTGCTGCGGCGCATCCGCCTCTACGGGGAGATGCACCGCTTCATTCCCGCCTGGATGGCCTCGGTCACCGCCCCGACACGCATCGGGGAATATGTCGTCCACCACCACGCGCGCGAGCATGGCCATTCCAAATACGGCATCGGCCGCACCGTGCGCGTGGTCATCGACCTGCTGACGGTGCTGTTCCTGCTGCGCTTCCGCGCCCGCCCCGGCCACTTCTTCGGCGTCATCGGGCTGGCCAGCGGACTGCTCGGCGCCCTCATCCTCGGTTATCTCGGCTGGGTCAAGTTCGGTCTCGGAGAGCGTATCGGCACGCGGCCGCTATTGCTGACCGGCGTCGTCTTCATCATCGCCTCGGCACAGTTCCTCACCACCGGCGTGCTCGCCGAACTGCTGGCCCGGACCTATTACGAATCCTCGGAGCGGCGCAGCTATGTGCTGGCCGGCCCGGCCGACGAGCAGATACCCCGATTTCATCCCCCCGGCAGCTGACGACACCGTCACCACCGGTCACCATTTCGACAAGCGTCGTCGGCGCTTTGGGGTGGTGGTTCCCCCCACGGCTAAAGAATTCCACCGATCTGCCGATCGACCGGGCATCACCGTTGCGCCCGGAGCACAGGAATGCGCCTGCTTCAGACATTGACACTGCTGACCCTGATAGGGACGACCGGGCTGCCGCATGCGGACGACCTGGAAGTCTATGCCAATGCGTCCAGTGTCCCGCGGACGGCAAACATCCTGTTCGTCTTCGACAACTCCGCCAGCATGAACAAGACGCCCCTCGGGACGGCACCAACGGCAGACGACCCATCACGTCTCGACATCCTCAAAGCCGCCATCGACGAGATCCTCGGCCAGCCGTTCGACCCACCGATCAATGTCGGCTACATGAATTTTCGCAACTGGCGGGGCAGCGGGGTGAAGTTTCCTATCGCCGGCATCGACAGCGATGCCCACGACATCGACCCCGGCATTCCCGTCGGCACCACCGTCCGCAGCGTCATCCGCAGTCTGGTCGGCGGCAGCCAGGCCGGTGGCGAGACCCCCACGGTGGAAGCCCTGTTCGAAGCCGCGCTCTACTTTCGTGGCGACGAGGTCGATCGGGGGCGATGGGGCACCTTCGGCCAGTGGGGCACCACCATCACACCCCCCGGTTATGTGAACAGCGCCTGGACGGCGGCCAACCCGGCGAGCTACAGCGGGGCGGATCTCAGCTCGACGACCTACGTCGATCCCACGACGCCGCTGGGCAACGGCGTCAGCGAAGCGACCTGTCACGACTACTCGGCACGTCCCGACAACACCACCAACCACTGTGCCGCAATCCCCGACAATCTGCTCTACGACTGCACCACCTATGGCGTCGAGGCCTGCACCACGACGACCAGAGACGTCTGTGTCTCCACGAGCCATCCGGTACAGGACATCTGCCTGAACGGCCCGGCCGACAGCACCACCCCCTGGCTGAACGGGGATGCCACCCACTGCTGCACGGCCGCCGATGCCACCAATGCCGAATGTCTGCAATGGCAGAACCTGGCACGGTGTGATGCATGGCAACCGCAGGAGGTCTGCGAGGGTGGTCGCACCGAGAACGAGGTCTACACGGAGTGCCGCTATCGCCATCGCTATATCCCCAACGACACCCGGCGCTACAACAGCCCGATCGGGATACAGTGTCAGAAAAACGCCATCATCCTGCTTTCCGATGGCGCACCATCGAAAAACAGCCTCGACCTCGGCGCCATCAAGCCCGACGGTTCCGTCGCGGCGCCCGCTCGCATCCGCGAACTCATCTTCAGGGGCACCAACGCCGTGGCCCCGGCCGCGGAACAGCTCACCTCGGTCGACGAAGTCGGTTGCGCCGACCTGAGCAGCACCATCTTCAACCGCAACGAGGGCGGCTACCGCTGGGGCAACTGCGGGCCTGAACTGGCGCAGTTTCTCCACCGCTACGATCAGAGCACCACGATACCCAACAGCACCGTCGAAACCCACACCGTGGGATTCGGGATCCATGGGCCGGGGGCCGCCGAATCACAGGCCTATCTGCGGCTGCTGGCGGAAAACGGTGGCGGGCGGTTCTACGAGGCGACCAACACCTCCGAACTGATCGCCTCGATCACGTCGATCATCTCATCGGTCGCCAACCGCAGTCACAATATGTCGGGCCTCGCCCTGGGAATCGACCGCAACCGTCTCTCCACCGGCAACAAGACCTATCTCGGGCAGTTTCTGCCGAGCAACGAGCGCAGCTGGGAAGGCAACGTCAAGGGCTATTTTCTCGAAGGGCGGGGCATCGTCGATGTCAATGGCGAAATCGCCGTCACCGCCGACGGCAAGACCTTCAACAGCAGTGCCCAGAGTTTCTGGAGCGCCGCCCCCGATGGCGCCTCGGTACTCGCCGGCGGCCTGCGCAACCGGCTCGATCCGTTTTCACGCACCCTCTACGTCAATACGCGGGACGACGCGCCAAACAATCTGCATCTGGCCGCCGATCCCGAGCTGTTGCTCACCGTGGACAATCCCGCACTGACCAACGTCAAGCTCGGCCTGCCCGCCACCGCCGATACCACCACCCGCCAGGCGCTGATCGAATGGGCACGCTCGGCACAGATGAAAGCACCACTGCACACGACGCCGGCCGTGGTCCACTACGGCGGGGACATCGGCGACATACTCTTCATCGCTACCAATCAGGGCTACCTCCACGCCTTCGACGTCACCCACCCCACCACCACCGGGGACGACAGTGGCGGCCGTGAACGGTTCGCCTTCATGCCGCGCGCCCTCATTCCCAATCTGGCGGCAATGAAGGCCAACGGGTCCAGCGGCACACACCTCTACGGGCTCGACGGTCCGCTCACGGTTCTGGCGCACGATCAGGACGACGATGGGGAGCTGACCTCCATCGGTGATCGGGTCATCCTCTATTTCGGCATGCGCCGGGGCGGCAACGCCTACTATGCGCTGGACGTCTCCAACCCCGACGACCCCATCCTGCTCTGGCGCCTCGATCCGACAGTGGAAGGCTTCACCGGCCTCGGCCAGAGCTGGTCACGCATGGTGCCGACGACAATCCGCGACGGCAACGGAAGCCGCAAGGTACTGATATTCGGTGGTGGTTACGACCCCGACCAGGATGGTTATGCCGACCGCCATGCCGACGACATCGGCGCCGGCCTCTTCATCGTCGATGCCTACAGCGGCGAGCTGATCATGTCGTTTGGGGAGAAAAAGGGGCTCTATCTGCGCGACCTGCCGGATATGCGCTACAGCATCCCCGCCGCACCACGGGTGATCGACATCGACGGCGACCGGCTGGCCGATCGCATCTACGTCGCGGACATCGGCGGGCAGATCTTCAGCATCGACCTGCCGGCCGACGACGCCATCACCGATCCGTCCGCCTATCTCGTTCATCGTGTCGCCGATCTGGGGGGCGGAAAGGAAAAGGACAACCGCCGCTTCTACTATCCGCCGGCGGTCGCCCGTGTCATGCGCAACGGCTCACCCCGTCTGGCGCTGGCCATCGGTTCGGGCTACCGCGCCCACCCGTTGAACAACGCCACCCAGGACAATTTCTTTCTGCTCTTCGACGCCGAAAGAAAATCCGCCGACGCTCTGCCCCCGACATTGAAACGCGACAAACTGTACGACCTCACCATCGACCGCTTCGGCCGCGGCAACGATCCGGCGGACATCGCCGTCGCCGCCAGTGATCTGGCCAAGAAAGACGGCTGGTTCATTTCGTTGCCGAAAGGCCACAAGGTGTTGTCGGAAGCGAGAATCGTCTCCGGCACGGTCATGTTCAACGTTTTTTCGGCCACCGGCTCGGTCTGTGCCGACGTATCGACACGCAACGACTTCTACATGGTGTCACTGCTCGATGCCCGTGCCCTGGTCGATCTCGACGACATCGACGAGCCGGTCACCGAGGATCGCTGGGTGACACTGGACTTCGACGGCATCGCAACGACCCCGAGCCTGGTGTTCTCCGATCCGGCGGCCAACGCCGGCTGGACACCGTCGATGGACATCTACGTCGGCCAGGAGAGAGTGTTCCGTCAGGCACAGAACATTTTCAAGGTGTTCTGGAAATCACTCAACTGACGGCAAGCGGAAAAAACAACAAGAAAAAAGAGACACCAATGAGAAGACAACGAGGATTCACGCTGACCGAACTGGTGATCACGATGGTGGTGATCACCATTCTGGGCGCCATCGCGATACCCGGCTACACCGGCTATCTGAAGAAGTCGGCGCGGCAGGAAGCGCGACAGCTGTTGTTGCAGGCAGCGGTACGCCAGGAGACGCAGCGGATTCGCAGCGGTAGCTACGCCACGGCCATGACGGCGCTGGGCTACGACAGCGACATCGTATTCACGGGATCGGGGCGCTACCGGGTCGCCGTCGGCACCGGCACGCCCACCCGCTTCACACTGACGGCCACCCCCACCGGCAAGGGTGGCCAGGACAGCGACCCCTGCGGCACCCTTACCATCAACCATCTGGGTGAACGCGGCATCACCACCACGGCCAGCCCCGCGCCCACCGTCACATCGTGTTGGCAGTGAGCGATGAAAATGGCTGTCCCAGGCTTTACGTTGGTGGAGTTGCTGATCGTGCTGGCCGTCACCGCGATACTCGGCTCGGTCGCGCTGCCGGCACTGACCCGCATCAACACCACAAACCAAATGGTGACCGAGATCAACCAACTGGCCGCAGCGCTGCGCCTGGCGAGAACCGAGGCGCTCAAACGCGGCGCCGACGTCACCATCTGCACTGCCAGCCGGGACGACAGCGGCACGATCGGCTGCGACGACACGGCACACTGGCACGACGGCTGGGTCATCCACCCCGCCGCCACCCCCTCGGAGCGTCTCGCGGTATTCGGGGGGCTCTCCAGCGGCGATTCACTGCAAAGCCTGGACGAGACCCGGCGCATCACGTTCAACCGTTACGGTTTCTCCATCCACAAGGAGACCCTGGTGCTGTGTCCGCCGGATGGTGATCCACGCAAGGCGCGGGCGTTGCTGCTGGAACGCGCCGGGCGGATCGTCGCCGCGCAGGACGACGATGGCTCCGGCATCGTCGATGCCATCGATGGCAGCGACGTCCGTTGCCCGGGGGGACGCTGAGCATGTCACGGCATCGAACCATCACCAGGCATGTCCCCCCAACGGCCCACGGCACGACGCTGGTCGAGGTGCTGGTGGCGATGGCGGTATTCGCCTTTTTCATGCTTGGCGCGGCCAGCGCCCAGCTGGTCGCCATCTCCAGCGCCCGGGATGCCAATATGCGTTCCTACGCAGCCTTCAGCGCCGACAACCTGGCGGCGCTCATCCGCGGCAACCCCGCCTTCTGGCGTAATCTCGATGCCGACTTCCAACTCACGCTCTCCGCGGTCACCGACCCCGACACCGGCAATCTCACACTGGACTACCACTCCAACACCGATCTGTCGCGCTACGCTCTCGATTTCATCTCCGGAAGCTGCAATATCACCACTGGCGGCTGCCTGCCGTCGGAGATCGCCGTCTACGATCTGAAGAAATGGGCCCGGGGTTGGGTGTTGTCGGTCGTCGATGGCGTCGCCACCATCGAAAACATCGCCCCCACTGGAGAAAAGCCGCTGTTCGAGATCACGCTCGCCTGGCGCCAAAAACAACTCAGCGGCAGCGGCGCGGCGGATACGGGCGCAATGCTAGACAACCAGTACTCGACCCGGGTCAAGCTGTAATGGCCGGCGTGAAGAAAATCGGATTCGATTGCCGATCCCGGCGGGGTTGCGCGGGCTTCTCGCTGGTGGAGATGATGGTCTCGATGACCATCGGGCTGGTGGTCATTGCCGCGGCTGGCCAGCTGTTCATATCCTCCAAGCGAATATTCAACCTGCAGCAGATCCAGTCTTCCTTTCAGGAGCAGGCCACCCTGCTGGGCACGATGATCTACAACCTGCTGCGCCAGACCGGCAATATCGATGTCTCGAGCGCGAGCATCGTGCGGGAACAACTCTTCAGGGAGAACGCCACCTTTCCCGCCAACGGCCAGACGATCATCGGGGTCAGTGGCACCACCACCCGGACCGTGCTCAACCCCGATGGCGCCGAGCTTCAGACATTTCCCACCGACGCCATCGCATTTCGTTTCGAGGGTGGGCCCGGAATACTCGACTGTGCCGGCAACCCCACGACCGCCGGCACCTATTATGAACACGCACTGCTGATCAATGACTACCAGCTCATCTGCCGCCCGGCCATCGGCGCCGACCCGGTCGCCCTGATCGGCGTCACGACCCGGCTCGCCTCCCGTTCCGTCCGGGTACTGGGGCTGAAGATCCTCTACGGTGTCGATGAAAACGGCGACGGCAGCATCAACGACTACAACCGCGCCGCTGAGATGACGGCACCCGACTGGAAAGCGGTCATCAACAGCTGGCTGGACGTGACGATACAGGCTGGCGACCTGCCGCCGGTCACGATGCACTACGACATTCACTACGCCAACCTGAGTCCATCATGATCCCTACCCGTCGCCGACAACAGGGCAACAGCCTCGTCACCATCCTGCTGCTCATGCCGGTCACGGCGGTGTTCTGCCTGTCGATGCTCGGCGACGTGATCACGCAGAAGAAAATCGCCGGCAACCTGCAACACAAGAAGATCTCCGCCATCTCGGCCGAATCGGCCATCTACTGGAAATGGGATCTTCCCGGCCTGCTCGGCGATGCCGGTACCCCGGCCACGCAGCTCCGGACCACGGCGCTGGACACCGCTTTCGACCAACAGGGCAGCGACATCGACGCCAGCGTCACCGTCTGCTACCAGGGAGAGACCATGCTGCCGATGGAGATCGAACTCAACGCCGACGAGTCGTGGAACGCACCATTGCTGGCGCAGCAACTCTTCGTCGTGACGGGCCGGGCCACCGAAACCCGTAGCGGTGCCTTCTCGAAGATCGCACAGGGGGGATATATCGTGCGCCCGGCTTCCGGCCTGCCCGGAAACGACTGCGAGCCGCTGGAAATGGCATTGTAGGCGGGCGGGGTGACGAACACCGTCCCCCGCCCACCGGGCTCGAGAAGGGCGACCGCCGGATCAACCCGCCTTGCGCCACTGCGTGCCGCCATCCACATCCGCCACCACCGGGTCGGGACGCGGCGTGCGCAGCGTCACCAGCTCCTCGGCGCTGGTGGGATGGATGGCGATGGTGGCATCGAAATCGGCCTTGGTGGCGCCCATCTTCACCGCCACGGCAAAGCCCTGGAGCATTTCGTCGGCGTTGTCACCGATGATGTGAACGCCGGCAATGCGCTGCGCCTCTCCGACGCAGACCAGCTTCATCGCCGTCTCGCCGCCGTGGCGGGAGAGGGCGTGGCGCATCGGCGTAAAACGGGTTTCGTAGATCGTCACCTCGTCGTGGGCGGCGTGCGCCTGTGGCTCGGTGAGCCCGACGCTGGCCACCGGCGGATGGGCGAAGACGACACTGGGAATGTTGTCGTAGTCCACCCTGGCCGTCGGCTCGCCACCGAACAGCCGCGCCGCCAGCTTGCGGCCGGCGGCGATGGCCACCGGCGTCAGCGGCGTGCGCCCGGTGATGTCACCGATGGCATGGATGCCGGGGACGTTGGTGTTCTGGAAATCGTCGGTGGGGACGACACCGTTACTGCGATGTTCGATACCGGCGGCGGCGAGATCGAGATCCGCCGTGGCCGGGCGGCGGCCGACGGCCCAGATCACCGTATCGAAACCGTCGAGCCGGATGCCGTCGCTGCCATCGACGGCGATCCCGCGCGCCGTTTCGGCCAGCCCCGCCACGGTGAATCCCATCTGCAGTTCGATGCCCTGTCGCTGCATCGTCTCCATCAACACCTCGCTCATCAGCGGGTCGAAGGCCTCCAGCACCCGCGCTTCGAGGGCGATCAGCGTCACCTCGGCGCCCAGCGCCCGCAACACGCCGGCCAGTTCCACGCCGATATAGCCGCCACCGACGATGGCCACCCGCTCGGGCAGCGCGTCGAGCTGGAAGAAACCGTCGGAGGTGATACCCAGCCCGGCGCCCGGCACCGGCGGGACGATCGGCTCGCCCCCGGTGGCAATGACGATGTGGTCGGCCCGGTAGTGCTTCCCATCCACCGCGACGGTACGGGCATCGACGAAGCGGGCGCGCCCATGGATCCAGGTGATGCCGCTGTCGGCCACATAGCCGTTCCAGTAGGCGCGAATGTCGTCGATATAGCGCTCGCGGTCGCCCACCAGGGTCTGCCAGTCGGTCGCGCCGCGTCGGGCGGGAATGCCGAACGCGGGCGCATCGTCCACGGCGTGGGCGATCTGGGCGGCATACCACATCAGCTTCTTCGGCACGCAGCCGTTGTTGACGCAGGTGCCGCCCAGGGCACCGGCCTCGACGATGGCGACGCGCTGACCCAGCGCCGCGGCGGTTTCGGCCACGGCCAGGCCGCCACTGCCACCACCGATGGCGATGAGATCGAAATGGTTGTCGTTGGGCATGAGTCTCCTCCCGGCGGGTGTTCCGCCTCGTAATAATCGTTGACTGTCGGGTCTGTGATGCAAAAAGGCCGCGCCCTGGCGGGTCGCCGAGGCGCGGCAAACGGGGGTTGGTTACGCGGCGACGGCCTCGCCGCTCTCGATCCAGGCTTCCAGCGCCTCGGAGCCGCCGATGTAGCGCCCTTCGACGAACACCTGGGGCACCGTCTCCTTGCCGGTCATGGCACGCACCGAACGAATGGTGGCGTCACGGCCGAGCACGATTTCCTCGTAGTCCATGCCACGCTCGCGCAGAATCTCCTTGGCCTTGGCGCAGAACGGGCAGCCCGGCTTGGTGATGATGCTGATGGCCTGCGGCTTGCGCGCATTGGGGTTGATGTAGTCGAGCATGGTGTCGGCATCGGAGACCTCGAACGGGTCGCCCGGCACGTCCGGCTCGATGAACATCTTTTCGATGACGCCATCCTTGACCAGCATCGAATAGCGCCAGCTGCGCTTGCCGAAGCCGAGATCGGACTTGTCCACCAGCATCCCCATGCCGGCGGTGAATTCACCGTTGCCGTCGGGGATCAGACGCACGTTCCCGGCCTCCTGATCCTCGCCCCAGGCCGCCATGACGAAGGCGTCGTTGACGGAGAGACAGACGATCTCGTCCACGCCGTTCTCCTTGAACACCGGCGCCAGCTCGTTGTAGCGCGGCAGATGGGTGGACGAACAGGTGGGGGTGAAGGCGCCCGGCAACGCAAAGACGACGACGGTACGGCCGTTGAAGATCTCGTCGCTGGTGACGTCTTTCCAGTCGCCATTTTCGCGGGTGCGGAAAGTGACGCTGGGGACACGCTGGCCTTCACGGTTCGGAAGAGTATTGTTCATGGTTTCGCTCCTGTGCTGTAAGTGCTTGTGACTGAATACAGGGCGAATAGTAGGGGCCAACCCTTGATTCGTAAAATTGAATGTTTTGAATATAGTGTTCGATTAACTAGAATATAAAGATGAACAACATCCACCTCCCCACCATCAAGCAACTGCGCTACTTCGTCGCGCTGGAGGCGCTGGGCCACTTCGGCCACGCCGCCGAGGCCTGCCACGTCTCCCAGTCGGCCTTCTCCGTCGCCATCAAGGAGCTGGAGTCACTGCTCGGCGTGCAGCTCGTCGATCGCACCAACCGCAGCGTCACCATCACCCCCGTCGGCCACGAAGTGGCGGTGCAGGCGCGGCTGGTGCTGCGCGACCTGGAGAACCTCGTCGAGCTGGCCCAGACCGGCAGCGAACCGCTGACCGGCAAGCTGCGGCTCGGCGTCATTCCGACGATCGCGCCCTTTCTGCTGCCACGGATCATGCCGGCGCTGCGGCGGCAATTCCCGAAGCTACAACTCTATCTGCGCGAAGAGATCACCGCCCGGCTGCACGAACAGCTGATGGCCGGTGAGCTGGATCTGATCCTCATCGCCCTGCCCTACGAGCTGCGCAACGTGGAGGTGATGCCCCTGTTCCACGACCCGTTTCTGCTCGCCTGCCACAACGGCACGAAGCGGGTCGATCCCGAGCACTACAGCTTCAACCGGCTCAACGCCGAGAGCATTCTGCTGCTCGAAGACGGCCACTGTCTGCGCGACCATGCGCTGTCGGCCTGTCGCATCCGCTCGCTGGAGAAGGTCAGCCGATTCGCCGCCAGCAGCCTGCTGACGCTGATCGAAATGGTGGACGAGGATCTGGGCATCACCTTTCTGCCGGCGATGGCGAAAGGCTCGCCGATGCTGAAAAGCACGCGGATCGGCCTCCATCCGCTGTCGGAAAAGAGTTACCGCGAGATCGGCCTGGCCTGGCGCAAGGGCAGCGGACGGGTGGAAGAGTTTCGCGAACTGGGCGGGTTCATTCAGGGACAGAAGGAACGAATCATTCCAAACGACGACTGAGCCCGCGCATTGCGCACGGGCTCGTCACAACGACTCTCGGTCGCTGGCAGCGTGCCGCACCCCACCTTGCGGAAGGCCGGCGGGGCGACGCCCACGCCCTACGGCAGCACCACCTGCCGCGAGACCTCGACACCGGCATGGCGGATCGACAGATCGACGGCATCTCCGCTGGCCACCCCCCTGTCCAGCGTGACGATATATTGGAAGGTGATCCCGCTCTGGATGCCCTGGAACGCGGCACTGAGGTCGGCATCGCGCACCTCGAAGAAGCTGGCGTTGGTCCGTTGCGCCATCTCCTCCATCGCCGCGGCGCCACTGCCCGACAGATGATAGGCCACGGTGTAGATCGGAATGCCGTTACCGGCCGCCTCACGCACCACTTGCTCGGCCGAGACGAGGCTCGAATTGTCGTTGCCGTCGGACATGGCGACGATGATCTTGCGCGTGCTGCTGCGTGCCCGTATCACCCGCAGCGCCTGATCGAGTGCGTCGTAGAGAGCCGTTCCCCCGGCCCAGGGGTAGAAATTGGCATGGGTGAGCGCCGGCGTGTCCGGATGGCGCGGGTCGGGCGAGTCGCCTGGCCACAGCGCGGAAAAGTAGTTGTAGCTGTCCACCACGAATCGCAGATCACGCGGATCGGCGGCAAAACCCGAGGCGCTGAAACGATAGGGCACGACATCGCCATTGGCATTGAGCAACTGGAATTCACGCTCGATCATCTGGTCGTCGATCAACGATACCGCATCGTCGAACACCACGATCGCCGTCTCGTCATAGGGTGAGACACCATCGAGATAGAGATGGGCCGCCCGAGCCGCGATCCGCATTCGGTTGTAGGCACGCCCGTTCCCATCGACCAGCAGATCTCCGTATTCATCGGTGACGGAGTGCCCCATTGACCCGCTGGCATCCATCACCAGCACCACCGAGGCCGCCTCGGGGGTATTGGCCGCGCTCTCGACCTTCGCAATCGGCAGTGCCCGGCCATTGACCGTGCCGCCAAAGGCCATCCCCGGAATGCCGATGACCGCCTTGTTGGTGACGGAATCGGTCACCGTGACGGCAAGCTTGTCGGGCGCGATCCGCTGAATCGACGCGATCTGGAAGGTGGCCTCCATCGGCACCACCGACACCAGCTTCGGCGTTTGCGCGGCAAAGACCTCGATGTCCACATCGATGGGACGGTAGGCCGCCGGCACGGCCCGGGCCCGAGCCACATCGGCCGGCACGGCAGCAGCGAACCTGCCGCAATCGTCGGTCGTCGCCGTCGCCCTGGTCCGCCCATCGGCATCGACGAATTCGATCTCGACGGCGGCCAGCGGCTCATAGCCGCTCGGCACATCGTGACAGACGGCGGTCGTGGCTGCCCGGGCAACCCCCTGCCAATCGTCCCGCTGCAACGCCCGCGTCGTCGTCACCGCGGCCGTCTCCGGCTGTACCAGCACGCCGGACACGCGGCGGCTGTCGTTCCCCGAGCCGCCACCCGAGCCACCACAGGCCACGACCAGCAGAAGCATCATCGAGGCCACTAACCGCAAAAGATACTGCTTGTATTGCATCGTCTCCCCCTTTGTTGTTGGTATGGCACGCCGGCACGGACGCGACGGCGCTCATATCCTTGGTGCCGGGAGAGGGCCAAGGGTTCGGGAACCGGGAGTGGAAAAGAGTCGCAAACGGCCGTTCTGCGACATCGTGCTCATGCCGGGCATCACCCCGGCGAAGCCGCCACGGGGCGGGACGGGCGCTACTGTCCCAGCGCCTCGGCTTCGAGCGAGAGGAACACCCCGTAGGCGTTGCGCCGGTGGGTGGCGTCGAAGGCGGGCAGATCCTCGAATGCCGACCAGTCGGCCTGCTCGTAGGCCTCCTCGAACGTCAGCATCTCATCGACACCGCGCTGCATGGCGTCGCGAACGGTCCGCAGATAGTCGAGCGTCAGCTTGACCGCTTCAGCGGGATCGCCGGCGGCCGGGCCATGGCCGGGCAACAGCGCCTGCAGGCCCGTCCGGTCGAGATTCTCCAACACCGCCAGCCAGTGGCCGGTGTCGGCGCTGCCGGTGAACGGAACGCGACCTTCGAAGATGAGATCACCGGAGATCAGGACGTTGTCGCCTTTTACCAGCACGGCCAGATCCCCGTCGGAGTGGGCCGAGCCGAGATAGAGCAACTCCATTTCGACGTCCCCCACCTTCATCGACGTATGCCGGTCGATGACCTCGTCCGGCAGGACGATCCGGGTGTTCTCGTCGACCCACGGCGCGAGCGAGACGCGGCGCTCCTCCAACCGCTGCCGGGCAACAGGGGCGTCCACATAGTCGCGGTAACCGGCAGGCGCGACGATCCGCGCTCCCTGCGCCCGGAAGGTCTGCAGGCCGTAGATGTGGTCGGCGTGGTAGTGGGTGACGATGACCTTGACGACCGGTCTGTCCGTCACTTTCCTCAGCTGTTGCAGAAACTTCCACGCCAGCGCAGGTGAGCCGAGCGCATCGACGACGACGACCCCCTCATCGGTGACGATGGCAGCGGCGTTGGAGATGAAGCCGGCGTTGTCGGTGGCGATCCCCGCCTTGCCCTGGACGTAGTAGACGTGTTCGCTCAGGCGCTGCAAAGGCATCTCCACCGGCACCTCGGGATAGCCGCCATCGGTGGTGGCCGGCGGCGGGGCCAAGGTGGCGGCGCCGGCGGTGAGCGACGGAGCGGCCAGCAGGGTGGCAACGAAAATGGCGAGTATCGATCGATTCTTCATGGTTGGCATGTACGGCCTCGGGCAAAGGTGCGCCGTCACCGGCGCGAATGGGTTCTGGTCGATACGCCGCCAGGGTCAGCCACGGATGCGACGATAGAGGCCCCCGGCGGCCGAGACCACCGCCAACGCGATGGCGCCGACGACGACACCGACCACCCCGTTGACGACGGTCGGCGTCAGCAGTTCCAGTACCGAACCACCCGGCAGCGTCAGCACCGCTTCGGCAACGTGGTGCAGCAGGTCATGGCCCCACTGCAGCCCATGCAGAATGATGCCGCCACCGACGAGAAACATCGCGATGGTGCCGACGATGGAGAGCCCACGCATCAGAAACGGCGCGGCCCGCAGCAGCCATCGCCCGACCGCCTGCTGAAAACTCACCCAGCCGCCGCTGCCCGGCTTGCGCGCGAGCAGCAGGCCGGCGTCGTCGATTTTGACGATACCGGCCACCAGGCCATAGACCACCGCGGTGATGACGACGGCCACGATGGCGAGCACCGACAGCTTGGTGAGAAACGGCTCGCTGGCGACGGTGCCGAGGGTGATGACGATGATCTCGGCCGAGAGAATGAAGTCGGTGCGGATCGCCCCCTTGATCTTCTCCTTCTCGAACTGCACCAGATCGACGTCCTCCCGGACCACCGCCTGGAGCAACTCGGCGTGGCGTTCCGCCGCCGCCTCCTTGTGGAAGAGGCTGTGCCAGATCTTCTCGAACCCCTCGAAGCAGAGATAGGTGCCGCCGATCATCAACATCGGCGTGATCAGCCATGGCGCCACGGCGCTGATCAGTAGCGCCAGCGGCACCAGTATCGCCTTGTTGATGAACGACCCCTTGGTGACGGCCCAGACCACCGGCAACTCGCGCTCGGCCCGAATACCGGAGACCTGCTCGGCATTGAGGGCGAGATCGTCGCCCAACAGCCCGCTGGTCTTCTTGGCGGCCACCTTGGTGAACGTGGCTACGTCGTCGAGCAGCGTGGTGATGTCGTCGAATAGCGCGAGAAGATTGGCGATGGCCATGGGGCATGAACCTGGTCTGGTCGGACGAACGACGATTCTAGCCCGTATCCGGCGGCAGGCGAACCCTGACACACCAACGCCGCAACCGGCGGACCACAACGTTACAAGAGGTTTCTCGACGCCCGGCCGCCGGAATTCCCTGCATCGGGTTTTCCGGCCCCGCAGGCACGGATCAAATCGGTGCCGGCGCCTCGAACTCGTCCGGGTCGATCCGCTCCATCAGGTAACAGAGGCAGTCCTGCCGGATGATCCTGGCATCCAGCGTCAGCATCGACGGCATGACCGGCTCGGTGAGGACGATGCGGTCGTTGACGACGGCAAAGAATTCGGCGCTGACATCGTTGCCCTCCTCATCCCAGGCCTGGAGCATCGCATGACTGCCGGGACGCACCCGGGCGATTTCGGTCCCGATCGGCAACTCGGAGAAATTGAGGCTGTCCAGTTCGGAGGAAAAAACAATATCGGCCGGTTTTTCACCAAAGCTGAAACTCACCGCCTCCGGCACCGTCACCCGGGCGACGGTATGGAAAATATCGATTTCGTGCGGTGGCAGCGGTTCGTTGGGTATCTCCTCGAGATGCAATACGGTGTCGAGAAAATCGAAGGCGTGCTGCACGCCGTGGGGCTCATGGGGTTTGCCGCATTCCACCGTGATCGACGGGCACAGCCGCGCCATCGCCATCGACTGGACGCCCTTGGGCGTCTGGAAAAAGACGACGATGTGAGAAAACAGCACCGCCAGCTGCTCGAAACGGTGGTCGAGGTAATTGATGCAGCCGTAGTGCGGATTTTTTCCGGTGTTGTTGTGCATGTCGATACTGGCGAACGGGTGGCGTGCCGCCATCACATCGACCACCTGCCGCATCAACCGGGTTTCATCGCTCTCCGGCAGTCGGGTGCCCGGCCAGACACGGTTGTAGTCGGGCTGACCATCGAGCCGGCGCACGCCCTTGCGCGCCGCTTCGATATTGCCGAAAAAAATGCTGATCGATCTCGGTAGCGGCCGGTCGCGATATTTTTTCAGTAGTTTCTGCAGCGCGAGAAATCCGGTGTCCTCGTTGCCGTGCAGCAGTACGCTGACGAACAAAGGATTCTTCCGCCGCCCCTCCAAGTGCAACAGCGTCGGCTCCGGCACAACCTTCCATATGTCGGTGATGTCGGTCAGCGTCAGCAGGCCATCGGGTATCTCGTCGATCTGTTTCAGGGTGGTCATGGTGGTCGCCGTTCCCCAGGCATGGACCGGCAAGCCGGTTCTCTGATAGTGGTAGTAGTCCCGCGTCATCTGGCCCATCGACTTGCCATGGCGCGTCACCTGATCGATCTGCCATTGCGCGCCGGTCTGTCCACAACGTACCCGCGCCTCGAAGACGCCAAGGTAGTAGCTCACATCGGCCTCGTCGATGCCGAGCCGCCGTAACCCCGCACGCGCCTGTGGCAGCAGCGTATCGACGATCAGCGCCGACGCCGGTCGGCGGCGGCCATCCTGCCATTCGAGCTCCACACCCAGTCCGCCACGCGCCACGCGATAGAAATTGTCCCGGGCGGTGGCGAACGGCAGCCGCTCGCCCCGTTTGACCTGCTCGTACAGCGCCACGGTCAGCCCATAGTAGAAGGCGGCATTGGCCATCATGTCGATGATCGTCGGCCCGGCCGGGAGCACCCGCTGCTCGATACGGATATGGGGGCGGCCATCGGCGTCGAAACCGATCAGCGGCCGGTTCCAACGCCAGATCGCGCCGTTGTGCAACCGCAGATGACCGTAACGCGCCGCCGGCTCGTCCATCAGCTCCGGCAGCAAGACCGGGTAGCGGCTGAGGTTCTCCTCGAAACACTCGACGATCGACGCCTCCGCATAACCGCTGCCGAAACTCACCCGTTGCGGCTCGCCGCCGGCGTCTACCGACTGCTCGAACACCGCGATGCGGCTCTCCTGCCAGAGCTGGCGACCAAACAGGAAAGGGGAATTGACCGCCCCGGCCAGCAGTGGCGCCGAGGCGATGATCGAGGCGTTGTAGTAGTGGTGGGCTTCGTCCGCAGGCACTTGCAGATGGAGCTGCAGCGACGTCGTCGCCGACTCCAGCATGACGCTGTGATCCTGCAGATGGATGTGATCGACGCCATCGATCTTCAGCTCGATCGGCGCATGGTTTCGCGCCCGGGCGATCTCGGCATTGAGCGCGGCATAGCGTTTCATCCCCGACATGTTCTCGACGCTGCAATGCTCCGGACGCAGCGTTGGCAGAATCCCGGTCAAAAGCAGCCGGGCGCCGATCCGGTCGGCCGCTTCGTTGGCACGGGCATAGAGCTTCTGCAGCCGCTGTTCGAAATGGCTGAAGACATCCCCGGCCAGCAGCAACGGCTCCACGTTCAGTTCGATGTTGAAACGCGCCAGCTCTGGCGTCGCCAGCGGGCTGTCGAGCGCTGCCAGAAAAGCCTGGTTGACCGGATTGGGGCGGTAGTGGTCGTCGACCAGCCAGCCTTCGATCTCGAACCCCGCCACCAACGCGGCGCGGGAGAAAGCACCCGCCTCGAAGCGCGACCGCAGCAACGCCGTCTCCTCGCGCAGCCGCGTAAGAAACTGTTCACGCTCTTCGTCGGTGAAACTCTCGTGGGTGATCTCCTGGCCCATGACGCCGCCTCCCGTCGCTGTCCGCAAACGCCCATTCTGGCACAGCTTTCGGCCCAAACCGAACCACCAGCGGGGCAGAAAAATCAGACAAACGGTAGCTATTGACCGACGAACGGTGAGTTGGTAGTTTTGGGGGTTTCCACTGAAAAAATAGGGACATCCACGATGCAGCACGAATACATCTCGACACAGGGAATTTCCACACCACAGGGCGAAACCATCTGGCGCGGCCGCTTCGCCTTCTCGCTGGCCTGGATCGTCAAGCAGCGCAGGGATCCCAATATCAGCATGGAAACGCTGGACAGCGGTAAAGACTTCCGCCGCAACGGGTACAACAGCCTGATCGACTCACTCTCTCCCGACACGTCGGTAACGTTTCGCCTCGACAACGGCGCCCCCCGGGCCAAAGGCCGCTACCGGCTCTGGGTCATGGGCGAGGCACGGGCCAGCACCCAAGCCGACGCCCGGGCGCGTTGCCGCGCGCTACGCAATGCCCTGCTGCTGACCTTCCGCAGCCACAAGGGGTATCACTTTCGCGCCCTGCCCACCAACGACTGGCCCAAAGCCGGCGCCACCGTCTGGACCGAGATCCAGCCGCGCTCTGCGGTCATCTCCGACACGCTGGAGGACCGTCTGACACCGGCCGGGTTCACCGGGCGGCAGCCGGACAAGCGCAACCGCACCCGCATCCGGGTGCCACTTCCCTGTCCCTACAAGAGCGAGCAGGTGCCGCTGTTCATGCTGCTGGATGCCTGGCACTCACAGCTGGAGATAGAAGTCACCTTCCACGGCGAAAGACTGACCGGCGACCAGCGTGCCGCGCTGGGCCGAATGCTCGAGGTGATCGAGACACGCAACCCACGGATCTTCTACGCCATCGATGCGCAACCACTGGAGGAAGACCTGATCAACACCCTGTTGCCGGAATGGAGCAAACAGGTACGGCAACACCTCGCCCGGCGACACCTGGTGCGTACCACCGTTCGCATCGGCGCCAAGGCCGCCGTAACCCAGGCCATCACCACCTCGGCCGGACGGGCGATGTTTCCGACGCTGTCGTTCGAACCCCTGCCCGACAACACCGAGCCGGAGGCCGACGCCGTGCCCATGGACGTGGACATGCGCAATTTCATCACCCCGGATCACGACCTGCTCGACGTGCTGCTACCACAACCGGCAGCACTGCATGAGGTCACCAACCTGCCGTGGACGCTGGCACCACCACCGAACGATCTCCCCCAGGAGGGGGTCGAGGTGGGCGACGCCCATGGCCGGGGCGTGTTCCTCACCGAGACCGACCGGGCACGCCATGTCTATATCATGGGCGCGACCGGCACCGGGAAATCGACCCTGCTGCTCAACATGGTGTTGCAGGACATTCGCGCCGGCAAAGGCGTCTGCCTGTTCGATCCCCACGGCGATCTCTTCGAGCAGGTGCTCGCCAACCTGCCCCGTTCCCGCTGGCAGCACCGCATCAACGACGTCATCCTGTTCGACCCCGGTGACTATGAACATCCGGTCGGGCTCAATTTCTTCGAATGCCGAACCAACTATCCCGAGTTCGAAAAAAATGCGTTGATCAACGAGGTGCTGGTCATCATCGACACCCTCTACGACTTGAAGCTGACCGGCGGCCCGATGTTCGAGCAGTACATGCGCTTTACCCTGAAACTGCTGCTCCATCAGGACAGCGACACTTTCACGTTGATCGACGTCCCGCCGGTATTTGAGAACCGGAAGTTCCGAAACTATCTGATCGAACACTGCACCGATCCCGACACGATAACCTTCTGGAGGCAACAGGCCGAGCTCGTAACCGGCGAGGGGGCACTGACCAACATGGCGCCCTATGTCACCTCAAAACTCAATGCCTTCACCGGCAATCCCCTGCTGCGCAACATTCTTGGACAGCAGCGCAGCACCATCGATCTGCGCCACATCATGGACGAGAAGAAGATCCTGCTGGTCAATCTCTCCAAGGGCAAACTCAGCCAGCTCGATACCTATCTGCTGGGCATGCTGCTGCTGGGAATGATCTTTCGCACGGCGTTGGGGCGCCACGAACTGCCGCCCGAACAACGCAACACCTGGAACATCTATATCGATGAATTCCAGAACTTCATGACCGCCAGCGTGGCACAGATGCTCAGCGAGGTACGCAAATACGGCATCAGCCTGGTCATGGCCAACCAGCATCTGACCCAGATGAACGACCCCAGAAAAGGCGGCAGCATCGACGCGGTGCTCGGCAACGTGGCCAACCTGCTCTTCTTCCGCCTCGGCGTCACCGACGCCGAACGGCTACACGAATTCGTCGGCCCCAATATCGGCATCCAGGATCTACAGTACCTGCCCGACCATCACGTAGCCTGCCGCATCAGCAGCCGCCTGCAGCCGATACGGCCATTCATCTTCCATACCCATCCACCCCGGATCCAGCGCACACCCGCACCGTCGTCGCTGCCATCGCATCAACGACGGAACCACCGCTCACAGATACAACGCCGGCCAAACCCGGCCGAAATCGTGCGGGCCAATAACCGGCAGTTCAACGCAACGCCACGCCACCAGGTGGAACAAAGCATCCGCGAACGCCGCACGGCTTGGAGCTATTGAGCATTGGAGACGGGACGCCCCCCAAGCCGGGGGCGGTTGCCCAACAGCAGGATGTTGGGCTACGGCCAAGATGCTCTTGTCATCGCGAGCGAAGCGCGGCGATCTCCTGACGACGGAGTACCTTCCGGGAGATTGCTTCGCTGGCGCTCGCAATGACGGGGGGTGTCGTTGCGAGGCGCGACAGCGACGCGGCAACCTCCTGCTACGAAGAACCCCCTTCACGCGCGCCGTCGCCGGGTGCGACGGCAGGGGTCGATCGGCCACGGAAGGCCGATCGAGGTCTGGGCCGCAGGATGCGGCTTCAGACCGACCCCGGAAGGCGGGCCCGGCGGCGGAGAACAGCGCGTGGGGGGCGTCTTTTTTGCGTCGCGTTTTTTCGACGAGGAAAAAATGCGACTCGCGCCTGGTGTGGGCGGTAAAAAAGAATGTTGTGATCGACGAGGCGCGAAACCGGTACCACCGGCATTGCCACGAAGCCGCAGGATGTTGGGCACGCTTTGCTTGCCCAACCTACGGCTACGACACTCCTGTCATCGCGAGCGAAGCGTGGCGATCTCCTGACGGCGGAGCACCGTTCGGGAGATTGCTTCGC
>CAZTOZ010000007.1:0-26758 GCA_964614535.1 uncultured Thiotrichales bacterium
GGCTGGGCCACCCTGGTGGCCGGCGGAGGGGCGGCCAAGTGCTATCAATGATTGCACTTGGGGGGTGTGCGAGTGCTATCGTTGCAATCATCCGAATGGTGATTGAAACGAGGTACTGATATGGCCAATCTCGTCGTCAGAAATCTGGACCCACGTATCGTCGATGCGCTCAAACAAAGGGCTGCGCGGCATGGCAGGAGTGCCGAGGCCGAGCATCGGGCGTTGCTGGAAGCGGCTCTGTTGCGCCCCAAGGGCAAGAGTTTTGCCGAAGCACTCGCTGCGATACCCAATGTTGGGCAGGACGAGGATTTCGAGCGGGTGGACGACTCGACAGGCAAGGGCCATGTATTTGGTTGATACCAACGTCATCAGCGAGATTCGCAAGCATGGAAAGGCGAACAAGGGGGTCCGGGCGTTCTTCAAACAGGCCGTCGAGGAAGAACAGCCCGTATTCATTTCCGTCATTACCGCTGGTGAGTTGCGCCGTGGTGTCGAGCGGATTCGACATCGCGGCGACGTGCGTCAGGCCAACCGTCTGGAAAAATGGCTGGCCGGCATCCTGTCGGATTACCAGGACAACATTCTCGACATCAATCCAGATATCGCACAGCTCTGGGGGCGACTGCGGGTGCCGTATCCAGAAAATGCCCTCGACAAGCTGATCGCTGCGATGGCATTGATCTACGATTTGACCGTGGTGACGCGTAATCACAAAGATTTCGTCAGGACGGGAGTCAAGGTATTCGATCCGTTTACCGAATAGGTTTTCAGGTGAACGGCTTGGTGATCGAGGGTGGCCTGGGGATTGAAAGGTTGGGAAGGAGGAGGCCACCATGTTCAAGAAGAATGTTTATGCTCTTTCGGGACTTCACAGCTACAAAATCGGACGGCTCCATTTGTGGCCAACACTGAGTGCCGACCTGCGACAAGGCAGCGATCGGGGCGGATATGGTGAAAAATAGGTTTGACTCCTGGATCCGTGGTGCTCAGCCGGTAGCGCCCGACCCGTCGATCCCGCAAGCTTGAGCCGGCCTGTTAAACGGCCCGTTATCCCTATGAAGCAACAGGCTCAGGCAAGTTGGCACTGTGTTGCAGCCCGCGGCAGTTTCCGGCCAGCGGGACTCAAGCCGGTCCGGAGCGAGCGGATAAAGTCTTCGGCAAGACCGGGCAAGGGCTTCTCGATACTGTTTTCCAGACGGCGCTGAATCAGGTCGATAGCGCCGCCAAACACCAAGGCAGAGATAACGAGCGGGTTGGCAGCGGGAAAGTCACCCTGCCGGATGCCACTGTCGATCAGCCCCTGTAACCGGAGAAAAGGTGCGGATTCGCGGATGCCGGGTTCATCCGGCAGAAACTCGGCATGTTTGGTGTGAAAGAGAAATGCAATGATCGAGCGGTGGGTTTCTGTGTGGCTGAACAGGCGGCGAATCAATTCCCAGCATTGTTCGGCGGGTGTGCCCTTCTGTTGCGTGATGTCGTCGATCAGCTCGTTCAGCTCGTTCAGCAGATGCCGGTAGAGTGCTCTGGCAACGCCTTCCTTGCTGCCGAAATGATTGTAGATGGATCCAATGCTGACATCGGCCTGCTTCTGGATTTCGTGGATGGACACCTTGTGATAGCCCTTGTCGACGAATAGTTCGAGCGCGGCAGTCAGGATGCGGCAGTCGAGGGGTTCGGGGCAGGGGGTGACCTGTTTCAGGTAAGGCATTGCTTCGGCATCGGGTTGGTGTGGATTCCGCAACGGCCAGTTTACAACATCAATGGTTGTCTTGCCCGTTGATCCGGAATAGAATGAATGTTCATTCTAAACCTGCCAAGCCAGCAACACAAATCAGTCAAAAGAGGAGTCGTACTCGATGAAAGCCAAAGCCGCCGTAGCCTGGGAACCGAAGAAACCGTTGTCGATCGAGGAGGTCGATGTCGAAGGCCCTCGAGAAGGGGAAGTCTTGCTGAAAGTCGTTGCCTCGGGCGTTTGTCATACTGATGCCTTCACATTGTCCGGCGACGATCCGGAGGGTGCTTTTCCCTGCATACTCGGCCATGAGGGGGGCTGTGAAGTGGTCGAACTGGGTCCGGGTGTCAAGAACCTGGAAGTCGGTGACCATGTCATCCCGTTGTACATTCCGGAATGCGGCGAGTGCGAGTACTGCCGCTCGGACAAGACGAACCTGTGCCAGTCGATCGCGTCTACGGTCTGGACCGGCTACATGCCCGATGGCACCCGCCGTTTCTCCCAGAACGGCAAGGACATCTTCCACTACATGGGCTGCTCGACCTTTTCCGAATACACCGTGGTTCCGGAGATCGCATTGGCCAAAATCAACAAGGAAGCGCCTCTGGAAAAGGTTTGCCTGCTCGGATGCGGCGTCACCACCGGTATCGGCGCGGTACTCAACACCGCCAAGGTCGAACCGGGCTCCACGGTTGCCGTATTCGGTCTCGGCGGCATCGGCCTGTCGGTTATCCAGGGTGCGGTGATGGCCGGTGCCAAACGCATCATCGGTATCGATATCAACCCGGACAAGTTCGAGTTTGCCCGCCAACTGGGTGCGACCGACTTCGTCAATCCCGAAGAAACCGGCGACAACTTCGTTGAATACATGCAGGATCACTTCAATGGCGGTCCCGATTACTCCTTCGAATGTATCGGCAATGTCCATGTCATGCGCGATGCGCTCGAGTGTACCCACATGGGCTGGGGCAAATCGGTGGTTATCGGCGTCGCCGGTGCCGGTCAGGAGATCTCCACCCGGCCTTTCAACCTGGTAGTCGGCCGGCAGTGGCTGGGTACCGCCTTTGGCGGCGTCAAGGGCCGCACCGAGCTGCCCGGTTATGTGGAGCGCTACATGAATGGCCAGATCGAGCTGGACTCGCTGGTTACCCACACCATGCCGCTGGAAGACATCAACAAGGCTTTTGATCTGATGCACGAAGGCAAGAGCATCCGCTCGGTCATCGTTTTCTGAGGTGTTCTCATGAGCATGCTGAAAATCGAACACATCAAGGAATGGGGGGGCTACCTCAATCGTTACAGTCACGCGTCCGATATCTGCCGCTGCAAGATGACCTTCTCGGTCTATCTGCCGCCCCAGGCGGAGAAAGGACCGGTTCCGGCGTTGTACTTCCTGTCGGGCCTGACCTGCACGGACGACAATGCCCGGGTCAAGGGAGGCATGCAGCGCTATGCCGCCGAACATGGCATTGCGTTGGTGTTCCCGGACACCAGTCCGCGCGGTGACGATGTGCCGGATGAGCCGGACCGTTACGATCTGGGCCAGGGCGCGGGCTTCTATGTCAATGCCACCCGGTCGCCCTGGTCACGGCACTATCACATGTACGACTATGTCACCCGCGAATTGCCGGCACTGCTGGAAGCGGAGCTGCCGCTGCAACCGGGTGTCAAGTCGGTGACCGGCCATTCGATGGGGGGACATGGCGCGTTGATCTGCGCCCTGAAGAATCCGGAAGAATACCGCTCGGTGTCGGCCTTTTCCCCGATTTGCCACCCGGTCGAATGTGGCTGGGGCAAGGGCTGTTTCGGCGCCTATCTGGGTGATGATGTCGAAAGCTGGAAAGCCTGGGATGCCACCGAACTGGTCAAATCGGGGGCGCGCGCACCCGGCCGGGCGATCCTGATCGACCAGGGCACGGCCGATGAGTTTCTCGATGAAGGCCAGTTGCTGCCGGAACACCTGCAGCTGGCCTGTGACAAGGCCGGACAGCCTCTCGACCTGCGCATGCAGGAAGGCTATGACCACAGCTATCACTTCATCGGCACTTTCGTTGGCGAGCACATCGCCTTTCATGCCGAGGCCTTGAAGCAGGGCTGACCGGGGTTTTGGCTGGCTGCAACGCAGATAATGGCTATTAACCCGGCAACGATCTATGGCGTCCTGAGGACGACATAGATCGTTGCCGGGTTAATAAACAGGGCACAAGAGCGGAGGCTGGCGTTACCCCGGTGTTGTGGACTTCACCTTTGGGGCCTGAGCCCCGCCCTTGTCCCGGCGAGAAGAAGCTGGGTCCACCTCTGTTGTTTGGTCTGTATCGCGGTTATCCCTATCTGTAAGGCTATCCATCGGGGAGCAGTTCCCGCAACGTTTCGACGGTGCCCATGATGTGCGCCTCGTTTGCCTCGCAGGCTTTTTTCACATCCCGCGCCAATGCCGCGTCGTAGATGGCCTGGTGTTCGGCATGCAGATCCCGGTTTCCCAGATGCGCCCTGGCCAGATGCCGGTAGCGTCGGTGCTGATCGTAGAGGATGTTGGCAAAGCGTTTCAGCCAGCGCGAATGGCAGGCGCCGATGAGGGCGTGGTGAAATTCGGCATTGCGTTTCTCCCACTCGTCCAGGTCGCGACCTTCCGGTGAGGTTTCGATGAGTGAAAGCCGGTGGAACGCGGCCACCAGCTGCGCTTCCCAGTCATCGTCTCCGCACTCGATGCTGCGTTCCAGTGCGCGATTCTCCAGTAGCACCCTCATCTGGGTGACGTCCTCGAGGTCTTCCAGGGTCAGTGGCGTGATGGTGAACCCACGCTGCCCTTCGGCCAGTACGAATCCATCGGCCGAGAGTCGGTTCAGGGCTTCGCGCAAAGGTGTTGGCCCGATGCCGTACTGTTTCCGCAGCGCCTCGATGCGTAATCGCTGTCCGGCCTCGAATTGGCCCTCGATGATGTCGGCGCGAATCTGCCGATATGCCTCTTCGGATTGTGTTGTGGGTGGTTTCAGGGTGGGCGAGAGCATGGTGATTGGCTTCCTGTCGGGTTCGGCTTCGCAATACTAGCATTTTGGTCCGATGATAAACGCAAAAAACGATGAAGTCATAAAATATCGATATTTTATTGGAGTATCGATTCTCTTGTGATAGAGTCGATTGCCACATGGGCGCAGCTAAGGCCTTGGCGAAGGCAAGGATCGAAGAGGAGCAAATGAAAGAAATCAAACACTTCATCAATGGTGAGTTTGTCGGCTCGGGCTCCGGCAAGACCTTCCCGGATATCAGCCCGGCCACCGGTGAGCAGATCGCGGTGGTTCATGAGGCCGGCAAGGCGGAAGTGGATGCGGCGGTCAGCGCCGCGCGGGCTGCGCTGCACGGTCCGTGGGGGCGTCTGCCGGTGGCTGAGCGCATGGCGCTGCTGCACAAGGTGGCCGACGGCATCAATGAGCGTTTCGACGAGTTCCTGGAAGCCGAGTGCCTGGATACCGGCAAGCCGGGCGGTCTGGCGCGTCATATCGATATTCCGCGTGGCGCGGCGAATTTCAAGATCTTTGCCGATCTGGTGAAGAATGTGCCTACCGAGAGCTTCATGCTGGATACGCCCGATGGCCAGGGCGCGCTCAATTACGCGATCCGCCGCCCCAAAGGCGTGATTGCGGTGATCAGCCCGTGGAACCTGCCGTTGTTGCTGATGACCTGGAAGGTGGGTCCGGCGCTGGCTTGTGGCAATACCGTCGTGGTCAAGCCTTCGGAGGAAACACCGGCCACCACGACCCTGTTGGGTGAGGTGATGAACGAGGCTGGTATTCCGCCCGGGGTGTTCAATGTGGTGCATGGCTTCGGCCCCGATTCGGCCGGCGAGTTTCTGACCACCAACAAGGATGTCGATGGCATTACCTTCACCGGCGAGACCCGCACTGGTGCCGCCATTCTCAAGGCGAGCGCCGACAACATCACCCATGTCTCCTTCGAGCTGGGTGGCAAGAATCCGGCGGTGGTCTTTGCCGATTGCGATCTGGATGCGGCGGTGGAAGGGACGCTGCGCTCCGCCTTTGCCAACTGCGGTCAGGTTTGTCTCGGTACCGAGCGGGTCTATGTGGAGCGCCCGATCTTCGATGCGTTCCTCGAGCGGCTCAAAAAGGGCGCCGAGGCCATGAAACTCGGTGCCTGGGATGATCCCGAAACCAATATGGGACCGCTGATCAGCCGGGAGCACCAGCAGAAAGTGCTTTCTTACTACGAGCTGGCGGAGAAGGAGGGCGCAAATGTGATTACTGGCGGTGGTGTGCCCGATATGTCGGGTGATCTGGCGGGCGGCTGCTGGGTGCAGCCGACGATCTGGACCGGATTGCCGGAGGATGCCCGTGTGGTCAAGGAGGAGATCTTCGGGCCCTGCTGTCATGTTGCGCCCTTCGATGACGAGGCCGAGGTCGTGAGCCTGGCCAATGACACGGAATATGGCCTGGCGGCCGCGATCTGGACTCGTGATCTGGGGCGGGCGCACCGGGTCGCCGGGCAGATCGAGGCGGGCATCATCTGGGTCAACTCCTGGTTCCTGCGCGATCTGCGCACGCCATTCGGTGGCATGAAGGGGTCGGGAATCGGCCGTGAAGGTGGTGTGCACTCGCTGGAGTTCTACACCGAACTGAGCAATGTGTGCATCAAGCTCTGATGCGAGGAGAGAGTCATGCTTGACGAAAATACCATTCATGCCTTCAGTGACGAGCTGTTCGGCGCACTGCGCGAATGCCGCATGATCGAACCGCTCACCGAGCGTGAGCCGGAGATGAGTCTCGAGGATGCCTATCGGGTTTCCGAAAGATTGCTCCAGCATCGCCTCGATGATGGGGAAAAGGTCATCGGCAAGAAGATCGGCGTCACCTCGAAGGCGGTGCAGAACATGCTGAATGTGCACCAGCCGGATTTCGGCTATCTCACCGACCGCATGGTGTTTGGCAATGGTGAGGACATCCCGTTGGATCAGATGATCCAGCCACGCGCCGAGGGGGAGATTGCCTTCATTCTGAAAAAGGACCTCAATGGCCCGGGCGTCACCAATGCCGATGTGCTGGCGGCCACCGAGGCGGTGATGCCCTGTTTCGAGATTGTCGATTCCCGCATCCGCGACTGGAAGATCAGGATCCAGGACACCATTGCGGACAATGCGTCCTGTGGCGTCTTCGTGCTGGGTGACCGGGCGGTCGATCCGCGCAATCTGGAGCTGGCCACGGTTGGCATGGTGGTCGAAAAGAATGGCGAGATTCTCTCGACCGGCGCCGGTGCCGCGGCGCTGGGCTCGCCGGTCAACTGCGTGGCCTGGCTGGCCAATACCCTCGGTCGGTTCGGCATACCGCTGAAGGCTGGCGAGGTGATTCTTTCGGGTTCGCTGGTGCCGCTGGAACCGGTCAAGGCGGGTGATTTCATGCGTGTGGAGATCGGCGGTATCGGCAGCGCTTCGGTGCGCTTCGTCTGATGATGCGCTCCACAGAATCTCGGAGAGACAGGAATGAGTGAAAAAATCAATGTGGCCCTCATCGGGTCAGGCAACATCGGGACAGACTTGTTGTACAAGGCGCTGCGCAGCGAGCTGATCAACCCGGTCTGGATGGTGGGCATCGACCCCGATTCCGAAGGGCTGGCGCGTGCCCGCGATCTGGGCCTCAAGACCACCCACGAAGGCGTGGACGGGCTGGTGCCGCACATGAAGGAGGACAACATCCAGATCTGCTTCGATGCCACCTCGGCCTATGTCCATGCGGAAAACAACCGCAAGGTTCAGGCGCAGGGTTCGATGATGATCGACCTGACGCCGGCGGCCATTGGGCCGTTTTGCGTGCCGCCGGTGAACCTGAAGGATCACATTGGCAAGAAGGAGATGAATGTCAACATGGTTACCTGTGGCGGTCAGGCGACCATTCCGATGGTGGCTGCGGTGAGCCAGGTGCAGCCGGTGGAGTATGCCGAGATCATCGCCACCGTGGCATCGAAATCGGCCGGCCCCGGTACCCGGAAAAATATCGACGAATTCACCCAGACGACATCCAATGCGGTGGCGGCAGTGGGCGGGGCGAAGAAAGGCAAGGCCATCATCATTCTCAATCCGGCGGAGCCACCGCTGATCATGCGCGATACCGTGCATTGCATCACCGAAGGCGAGCCTGATCAGAAGGCGATTACCGAGTCCATTCATCAGATGGTGAAGGAGGTGCAGCGATATGTGCCGGGCTACACGCTGAAAAACGGGCCGGTGTTCGATGGTCGGCGTGTAACGGTGTTCCTCGAAGTGGAAGGGCTGGGCGATTTCCTGCCCAAATATGCCGGCAATCTGGACATCATGACTGCAGCGGGCCTGCGCACCGCCGAGATGTTTGCCGAAGAGCTGCTCAACGGCAGCCTGGTGCTGGAACCGGTCGCCGGTGAGGAGGTATGACAATGAATCTGAAAGGCAAGAAAATCACCATGCATGACATGTCCCTGCGCGATGGCATGCATCCCAAGCGCCACCAGATCTCCATCGAGGAGATGATCCGGGTGGCCAGCGCGCTGGACGAAGCGGGCGTGCCGATGATCGAGGTCACCCATGGCGATGGCTTGGCGGGCGCCTCGGTGAATTACGGCTTTCCGGCGCACAGCGACGAGGAGTACCTGCGGGCAGTCCGGCCCCATGTGAAAAAGGCGAAGCTTTCCGCGCTGCTGCTGCCGGGGATTGGCACCGTGCCTGACCTGCTCATGGCCCATGACTGCGGTATCGACACTATCCGCGTGGCCACCCACTGCACCGAGGCCGATGTGTCGGAGCAGCACATCAAGAAAGGGGTGGAACTGGGGCTGGACACTGTGGGCTTTTTGATGATGGCCCACAAGCTGGATCCGCAAGGACTGGCGGAGGAGGCGAAAAAGATGGAGAGCTACGGCGCCAACTGTATCTACATCACCGATTCGGCCGGCTACATGCTGCCGGATGATGTGAAGGCTTGCCTAGGCGCCGTACGTGAAGCGCTGGACGACAGCGTCGAACTGGGCTTCCACGGCCACCACAACTTGGCCATGGGCGTCGCCAACTCCATTGCGGCCATCGAGGTCGGCGCAACCCGAATCGATGGTTCCGTGGCCGGTGCCGGCGCCGGTGCTGGTAATACGCCGCTGGAGGTCTTCGCGGCCGTATGTGATCGCATGGGCATCGAGACCGGTGTGGATCTGTTCAAGATCATGGATGTCGCGGAGGATCTGGTCTATCCGATGCAGGACAATCCGCCACGTATCGACCGTGATGCCCTTACCCTGGGTTATGCCGGGGTCTACTCCTCGTTCCTGCTGTTCGCCAAGCGCGCCGAGCAGAAGTATGGCGTCTCGGCTCGCGCCATTCTGGTGGAGCTGGGCCGGCGCGGCATGATTGGTGGCCAGGAAGACATGATCGAGGATGTGGCCCTGGAGATGTCCAGGGCGGCGGCCGAGGCCGAAGCGGCGGTGGAACCGGGAGACATGGCATGAGCACACTCAATGAGCAACAGATAGCAGAGCTGGCGGAGTACCTGGAAACCTGCGAATTGGAGGCGAAGGAGGCGCAGAAGATCACCGATCGTTACCCGGAGATGGATTTCGAGGATGCCTATGCGGTGCAATATGCCATCCGCCAGCGCAAGCTGGACCGGGGTACCCGCATCGCGGGGCTCAAGGTGGGGCTGACCTCCCGCGCCAAGATGAAGCAGATGGGTGTGGAGACGCCCATCTACGGATTTCTCGCCGATTATTTCGACCGCCCCGAAGGTGGGGATATCGAAACCGACCAGCTGATCCACCCCAAGGTCGAGGCCGAAATCGCTTTCGTGACCAAGGCGCCGCTCAGCGGCCCCGGTTGTCATGTGGGTCAGGTATTGGCGGCCACCGACTTCGTGCTGCCTGCCGTGGAGATCATCGATTCCCGCTACGAGAATTTCCGTTTCGACCTCGTCAGCGTCATCGCCGACAATGCCTCCTCCTCCCGCTATGTGCTGGGGGGCAAGATCGCCCGGCCCGAGGATATCGACATGCGCAACCTCGGCGTGGTCATGGAGCGCAATGGGGAGATCGTCGAACTGGGTGCCGGGGCGGCCGTTCTGGGCCATCCGGCGGCGAGCGTGGCCCTGTTGGCCAACATGCTTGGTGAGCGAGGCGAGGAGATTCCCGCGGGGACCCTGATCCTCACCGGAGGCGTGACAGCCGCGGTGACCGTGAACAAGGGGGACAATGTCAATGTCCGGTTCCAGGATCTCGGCAGCGTGGGCATGCGATTTGTCTGACGGCAACGGTTTACGGTGGGGCGGATTGTCCAATGGAAAGGCAGGAAGTGGCTCGATAGGGATGACGCCCTCTGTCTCTACACCCCCACGAAATTTATTGGATACCCGATACTGAGTTTATGGTTCAAACCCCCATCAATGACCTGAAGGAACGAATTCTCTTCGAGGATGAAAAGGGCTGTATCTGGCTGGGTGAAAACCGCATGCTCCTGTTGCATGCCGCGGCTTTTGGCGCATTGCGCAAGGAACTCATCGAGAGCTTGGGATGGGAGCAGGCCAGCGCCATGCTGAGTCGAATCGGATTCACCTCCGGCAGCATCGATGCGGGACTGGCCCGGCAGGTGAGGCCCACGAGCGGAATCGAGGAGATGTTTGCCGTGGGTCCACAGTTGCATGCGCTCGAAGGCGTCGTATATGTGAAACCCGTCCGCGTCGAGTTCGACGACAAGACCGGTGACTTTCATGGTGAATTCATCTGGGAGAACTCTGTCGAGGCCGAAGAGCATCTGAAGGCATTTGGTCCCGCGGCCCATTCGGTGTGCCGGAACCTCTCCGGCTATGCCTCCGGGTTCACCTCGGAATTCATGCGTCGCACCATTCTTTACAAGGAGGTGGAATGTGTGGCGAAGGGAGACAAGTGTTGCCGGATCATTGGCAAGCCGGTGGAAGAGTGGCCCGCGGATGATGAGGTCCATCGCCTGCTCGAGGTGGAATCGGTCAACGCTACCATCCAGTCATTGCGGGAAGAACTGGATGAACTGAAGTCGTTTTGCAATCACCGGGTCAATCCCGAGCAGATCATCGGTGATTCGCCTGCTATGCAAGAGGCGCTCAAGCTGTTGCATGTCGCGGCGGAATCCAATGTCACCGTCTTGTTACTGGGTGAAACCGGTGTCGGGAAAGAGGTGTTTGCCAATGCACTGCAACAGTTGTCCCGGCGCCGTGATGACCCGTTCATCGCCGTCAATTGTGCGGCCTTGCCCAAAGAGTTGATCGAGGCGGAGCTTTTCGGTGTGGAAAAGGGCGCCTATACGGGCGCGGAGAAGACGAGGCCAGGGCGCTTCGAAAGGGCGAATGGCGGCGTGCTGTTTCTCGACGAGATCGGCGAATTGAGTGAGGGAGCACAGGCCAAGCTGCTGCGGGTGCTGCAAACGGGTGAGGTTGAGCGGGTAGGGGGCACCGATGTTCGGAAGGTGGATATCCGGCTTGTCGCGGCCACCAATCAGGATATGAATCAAATGGTATTGGACGGTCGTTTCCGTGCCGACCTCTATTACCGCATCAACGTCTTTCCCATCACCATTCCCCCGCTGCGCGAGCGCAAGGAAGACATCCCCCGATTGGCGGAGAAGTTTCTCAAGCGCGCCAATGCCCGGCATGGGAAGCACATTACGGGCGTTACCGATCTCGTGCTTGAGTGGTTTCGTCGCTACGACTGGCCGGGAAATGTACGGGAGCTGGAGAATGTCATCGAAAGAGGCGTGTTGCTGGCGCCAAACGGGGAGCGGATCGATACCTCCCAGCTGTTTCCCTGCATGCAGCCTGACGGTTCCGAGACAGCCAATACCGTCTCGCCAGATGGAAGCCTGGTGACCCGTGAATCGTTTACCGGAAAAATCATCGACCATTGTCTCGACCGGGGTTGGTCGATGGATGAGATGGAGCGCGTGCTGCTGGAACAGGCGCTGGAAAAAACAGACGGAAATGTCTCGGCGGCGGCCCGGTTGTTGCAACTCGGGGATGCCCAGTTTCGATATCGGATGAAAAAGCACGGCATTTCGAAGTAGTCGGTTTTCCCCCAGTCCGTTGGCACACCCAGAATAAATGGTTGGGCAGGTTTCATTCTCAATTTGGCCGCTGTGAATCGTAGGGGTGATTCGCCAATGCCGGGGGCAATACCGGGGATCGAAAAATGGACCTGAAAATACGAGGTAGGCAGGCACTCGTCAGTGGCTCCACCAAGGGCATCGGGTTTGTGACGGCGCTGGGTTGGTTGCGCGAGGGGTGCCGTGTCTGGAGCCATGGTCGCAGTACAGTCTTGGTGAACGATACGCTCCCGCAGGTGGATATTCTGGTCAACAATCCGGGCATTGTTGAACCCAGACCGTTTCCAGTGAATCATCGCCTCTGCCGGGACGGCCGGAAGATTGCTTGCGGGAGCTGGCATCGCTTGCCGGTGGCTTTGGCGTCGAGGAGGTGACGGTGGCCAATGTCATCCACGGTTACGAGCTGCCTGAGCAGACCTGCCGGTCGCTGGCCGGAAAGTTCCGCGCGGTAGACGGATAAGCCTCGATGTATCAGGTTCTGCTGGTTGTCGTTCCCGTCTTTTTCGTGGCTCTGGCCGGATATTTCTATGGCCGTTGGATCACGACACATATCGGGGAGGTCAATCGGATCAACCTGGATCTTTTCGTGCCGGCGCTGTTGATCTATGTACTGTCGGAAAAGCTGGGCAAGACGTCGGGGGCCCTGGAGATGCTGCTGGCCGGTTCAGTGGTGGTTGCCGGCTCCGGGTTGCTCGCCTGGCCGGCCAGCCGCCTGCTTCGCATGGATTTCAAGACGCTGGCCCCACCGCTGATGTTCAACAACTCGGCCAACCTGGGGTTTCCCCTGGCGGTTTTCGCTTTTGGCGAGTCCATCCTGCCGTATGCGGTGGTGCTGTTCCTCGTACAGGCCATCAGCATGTTCACCTTCGGCTTCATGATTTACGAGCGCCGCTTTTCTCCGATGGAGCTGCTGCGCAATCCCATCATCATCGCCATGACGGTGGGGCTGGTGCTTTATGGGTTCGACCTTCACCTGCCCGAGATGCTGTTGCCGGGCCTCCAGCTGCTGAGTGAGGTGGCCATTCCGCTCACGCTGGTGACATTGGGGATCAAGCTGGCCGAAGCCGATTGGTCCCACTGGCGCGACGGGTTGGCCGGTGCCCTGTTGCGCCCGCTGACCGGCATCCCTTTCGGGTTCCTCGCCATCTGGCTGATTCCAATGGAGGATCGGCTCAAGCCCCTGGTGCTCCTTTTTGCGGTACTGCCGCCAGCGGTGCTCAATGCACTATTGGCAACCCGCTATCGTCAGGAGCCGGAAAAGGTGGCGGCGATGGTCATGGTGGGTAACCTCATCACGGTGGCCTATATGCCGCTGGTCTTCTATTTTTTTGCCTTGAACGGCTATATGTCCTGAATTCGCAGGGGCCGTGACATCCGGCCTCGGTGTAGCACGCCTATGCCCGTCCCGCCGTCCCGAGACTTTCACGGGCCCGATCACGACCAATCGTCTCTTGCTCCGATCGGTGTCTGCGGTAACGCCCGTGGGCCGGTCGATCCCCAAATCCCGTTGGCATGACCTGACCCCTCTCCGGGCACCGTGTCACAAATTCCCCATATGGGGAAATCGGTCACGAAACTGGTGATTTCGTGAACCGGGTCAATGTCCGTCATGGCATGGCTCGCCGACGTTTATGTTTTAAAAACAATGACATGTGGTGATTGTTCCAGGTTGGCACCCTTTGTGCATTATTAGGGGGAAGAACAAGATTTTTTCTGAGCAAAGGGGTGAACCCGCAGCCCACGCCGTGTCGTGATTGCGCGAGGGCTGCGGTCATCGTTACCGAGGAGGATGAGAGATGAAGGCGGCTGTCTATTATGGGCCGAAGGATATACGGGCGACGGATGTCGAGGATCCCAGGCTGGAGCAGGACCATGCCGTTCTGGTGGAGGTGTCGGCGACATCGATTTGTGGCTCCGATTTGCATCTGTACCGGGGCGCGCTGGATCCGATTATGGAGAAAGGGCGCTCTCAGACCGGGCATGAGTTGATCGGCGTGGTTCGGGAGGTTGGCGCCAAGGTTGGGCGCTTTCAGCCGGGTGACCGGGTATCCATGGCGTACTCCTGTTCCTGTGGCGAATGCTATATGTGCGAGGTGGGGCAAACGGCCCACTGTGAAACGACCAACAAGGCGGTTTACGGTTTTGGCGTTCCTTTTGGTGATCTCAATGGCACCCATGCCGAAGCGATGATCCTGCCTCATGCCGATGCGCACGTGCTCAAGGTGCCGGAGGCGATTCCGGACGCTGCCGCTCTGACGCTCTCTTGCAACCTCCCTTCCGCCATTATCGCCAACAAGCTGGCAGACATCGCACCGGGTGAAAGTGTCGCGTTGATCGGCTGTGGCCCCACCGGCCTGATGAGTCTCGATATCGCCTTGCAGCGCGCGCCGGGCAAGGTGGTGGTGCTGGATGAGGTTCCGCACCGTCTCGAGGTGGCGGCGAGGAAGGGTGCCGTGGCCATCGACGTTTCCGAGGAGGGTTGGAAGGAGAAAGCGCTCGCTGAATCGGGTGGCCGGGGTTTTGACAAGATCATCGAGGTAGTGGGTTATCCCGAGACCCTGCAGATGGCGCTGGACCTCATCCGTCCCGGTGGCACCATCGCCGCCATCGGTGTCTTCTGTGACCAGGAATTCAATCTGGTGCTGGCGGATGTCTTTTTGCGTGACATCACGCTTCACATGAACGGCTTTGCCAATGTTCAGCCTTTCATGTGGGAGGGGTTGCGTCTGATGGAGCGGGGTGTGCTGTCCCCCGAAGAGTATTTCACGCATGAGTTCGAACTGGGTGAGATCGATCGGGCCTATGACACTTTTTATACCAAGCGTGACAACGCCATGAAGGTGCTGATCAGGCCTTGAGGTTTGGTGACGATGACGACTGCGGAAAAAGAACCGTTCGATCCCAAACGCTGCTGGGTGCGGGTGACCCGCGTGCGCAGCAATGGATTGGTGGAATTTGATTTTTCGATGGGGGAGCCGGAGCTCTATATCGAGTTGATGCTTCCCCTCGATGCGTTTGAAAAGTTCTGTCAGCACAACAAAGTGGAGCGTCTGACGCCGGAGCAGGAGGCGGCGGTGGATTATGACCGTGCCAAATGGCGGTATGGAAGGCCGGGCGTAATCGAGTGATGTCAAAGGCGGCGAATGTCGTCGTAGAGAGAAACAAGAGGTGTTATTGAATGAATATCGATATCAAGGCGAAAGAGATCAAGCCGGTAAGGCAAACCTATTCGCATCTTGCGCGCCGTTTCGGCGAGGACAAGCCGGCGACTCGTTATCAGGAAGGTGTGTACGATGTCCAGGCGGTGGAGAATTTCCATTATCGCCCCACCTGGCAACCGGAGAAGGAGCTGTATGACCCGACGCGAACCGCGCTGGTCATGGAGGATTGGTACAAGTTCCTCGATCCGCGCCAATACTACTACGGCAATTACTGCATGGCACGGGCGCGCCAGCAGGATTCGGCCGAGCAAAACTTCAAGTTCGTCGAAAAGCGTGGCCTCGTGGAGACGCTCCCCGCCTCCGTGAAAGAGACGGTGATGAACCATGTACTGCCCCTGCGTCACTACTGCTGGGGCTCGAACATGAACAATTATCAGATCTGCGCGATGGGTTATGGCACGGCCATTACTTCGGCGGCGAGTCTCTATGCCTCCGATCAGCTTGGAAACGCCCAATACCTGACGCGGATCGGTCTGCTGCTGTCCGGGAATGACGAGGCGGCCATCGATGCGGCCAAGCAACGCTGGATGGAAGACGACTCGCTTCAGGGGCTGCGCCGCGTGGTGGAGAACTCCCTGGTCGCCGAGGACTGGTTCGAGCTGTTCGTGGCGCAGGACCTCGTGATGGATGGTTTGGTGTTTCCGCTGGTATTCGACCGGCTCGAGAAGCGGCTGGCTGATGAGGGTGGCGCGGCCTATGCGATGCTGACCGAGTTTACCGTGGACTGGTACGCCGAGAGCAAACGCTGGGTGGACAAGATGATCTCGGTGGCCTGCGCGGAATCCGATGCAAACAGGGAACTGGTTTCCGGCTGGTTTGGTGCCTGGCTTGGAGAAATGGAGTCGGCATTGGCGCCTTATGCGCAGGCTGTCATGCCCAATGGTAACGAGGTGCTTGCGGAGCTGGTCGATGAGCTCAAGGCGCGGGCGCGGAAGAATGGCGTGGAAGTTTGAGGGGGTAATCCAATGAGTACAGTATTTCTGGCATTACAGGATGTGGACGAGGCGCGTCCCATCGTCGAGGCGGTATTGCGTGACAATCCAGAGGCAAAGGTTGAGCACCAGCCGGCAATGATTCGTCTGACGGCCGACAACAAGCTGGTGGTCAATCGCGAGACGGTTTCCGAAATCATGGGGGCCGACTGGGATCCGCAGGAGATCCAGCTCGTTCTGATCTCATTCGGTGGAAATATCGAAGAAGACGACGACCACTTTACCATCTACTGGAATTAGTCCAGCCGTTTGAATTCGGAGGAACAAGATTATGGCCAAAAGATTGAATATGCGGGACCGCTACCGGCTGATGACCCGCCTTGGGTGGGAGACCAGCTATCAACCGATGGACAAGGTGTTTCCCTATGACAAATACGAAGGCATCAAGGTCAAGGACTGGGATGCCTGGGAAGATCCTTTTCGCATGACCATGGATGCCTACTGGAAATACCAGGGCGAGAAGGAGAAAAAGCTCTATGCCATCATGGATGCCTTCGCCCAGAACAACGGGCACCTCAACATCTCGGATGCGCGCTATGTCAATGCGCTGAAGCTTTTCATCCAGGGGGTTTCCCCGCTTGAGTATCAGGCGCATCGCGGTTTTGCCCGGCAGGGTCGGCATTTTACCGGCGAGGGTGCCCGGGTTGCCTGCCAGATGCAGTCACTGGACGAGTTGCGGCATGTCCAGACCCAGGTGCACACGATCAGTCATTACAACAAGTATTTTGATGGCTTCCATGATCCCTTCCACTGGCATGATCGTGTCTGGTATCTGTCGGTACCCAAGTCCTTCTTCGATGACGCCAACACCGCCGGGCCGTTCGAGTTCATGGTGGCCATCGGCTTCTCCTTCGAGTATGTGCTGACCAACCTGTTGTTCGTGCCCTTCATGTCCGGTGCCGCCTACAACGGTGACATGTCCACGGTGACCTTCGGATTCTCCGCGCAGTCGGATGAGGCACGGCATATGACATTGGGGCTGCAGGCCATCAAGTTCATGCTGGAGCAGCATGAAGACAATGTGCCGATCGTTCAGGGCTGGATCGACAAATGGCTGTGGCGCGGCTACAAGGTGCTGTCGCTGGTTGGCGCGATGATGGATTACATGCTGCCGGAGAGCCCGATGTCGTGGAAGGAGGCGTGGGAGATCTATTTCGAGGAAAACGGCGGCGCTCTGTTCAATGATCTTGCGCGCTATGGCATCAAGGTGCCGGATTACGCCGAGATCTGTGCCAAGGAAAAGGATCACATCAGCCATCAGGTCTGGGGCATTCTCTACAACCACACGGCCGCTGCCGCCATCCACACCTGGATGCCGGACGAGAAGAAGATGGACTGGCTCTCCGCCAAGTACCCGGACACCTTCGACAAGTATTATCGTCCGCGCTTCGAGCACTGGAAGGAGATGGAAGCCAAAGGCGAGCGCTATTATTCCCAGACACTGCCCTGCATCTGCCAGACCTGTCAGATTCCGATGGGCTTTACCGAGCCTGACGATCCGACGCAGATCGCCTATCGCAGCACCGAGTACCAGGGCGAGCGTTACCACTTCTGTTCCGATCCCTGCAAACAGATCTTCGAGAACGAGCCGGAGAAATATGTCCATGCCTGGCTGCCGCCGCAGCAGATCTTCCAGGGCAACTGTGGTGGCCCCACCCTCGACGATGTGCTCAAGTGGTACAACATCAAGGTGGGCGCGGACAATATGGACTATGTCGGCTCGCCGGACGAAAAGCGCTGGAAAGAGTGGAAAGGGCTCGACCAGGAAGATGATCTGCCTGCAACCGGAACTGAGTGAGGAGTAGTGAGATGGCTGTAACTGCAATTGGTGAATATCCGGCTTTGCCACGGGATCTGCAAGAGAACTTTCATGGCAACATCATGGTGATCGTGGGATGGGACAAGCACCTCATGATCAGCAGTCCGATGGCATTCCCGCTGCCGCCCGACATGCCGTTTGGCGCTCTTGTTCAAGAGGTGATGCCGGCGGCTTTCGCGCCGCACCCCGAGTGGGGAGAGATCGACTGGGGCAATGTCAACTGGCTGCTGAACGGCGAGCCCTTCCAGCCGGACATGGAGAAGAGCCTCGCCGACAACGGCATCGGCCACAAATCGGTGGTTCGTCTGCAAACACCGGGCCTCAATGGCATAAAGGGTTCCGGAAGCTGAAGACAAGCCTATGACCTATGAAGTGACGATCGAGCCTCTGGGTGAAACCATCGAGGTTGAGGAGGACCAGACGCTGCTGGATGCCGCGCTCCGGGCTGGGATCTATCTGCCCTATGCCTGCGGTCATGGCCTTTGCTCTACCTGCAAGGTCGATGTGCTGGAGGGTGAAGTGGAACAGGGTGATGCTTCCCCTTTCGCGCTGATGGACTTCGAGCGGGAGGAGGGCAAGTGTCTTGCCTGCTGCGCCAAGCCGATGAGTGATCTGGTCATCGAAGCGGATGTCGATGAAGATCCCGATGCGCGCCGGTTGCCGGTGAAGGATTTCACCGCAACGGTTTCACGCATCGAGGATCTGACGCCGCGCATCAAGTCCATCGTGCTCGCCATCGTCGATGACGAGATCGACTTCCAGGCTGGGCAGTACATCAATTTGTACATGCCTGGCGAGGAAGACCATCCCCGGGCTTTCTCCATTGCCAATCCACCGTCGGAGGCCACGTTCGTCGAGCTCAATGTCTGTCTCGTGGAGGGAGGCAAGGTGACTGGCTGGTTGCACAACGAGCTCAAGGTCGGGGATGAGATTCGTTTCAGCGGGCCTTTCGGACGTTTTTTCGTCCGCAAGTCCGCGCCGGAGCCGATGATCTTCCTGGCGGGTGGCTCGGGCCTGTCCAGCCCAAAGTCGATGATTCTCGATCTGTTCGAACAGGGGGAGAAGCGCGATGTCACGTTGATCTACGGTGCGCGAAACGAACAGGAGCTTTATTACCGCAAGCTTTTCGAGGAGCTTGCCGGAGAGCACCCCAACTTTCACTACATTCCGGCATTGTCGGATGAACCGGCCGAATCCAGCTGGCGGGGCAGGAGGGGATATGTGCATGAGGTGGCAAAGGAGCTTTTTGGGGGAAGGTTTGAGGGGTACAAGGCCTATCTGTGCGGCCCGCCGCCGATGATCGATGCCTGTGTCACCACGTTGATGCAAGGGCGCCTGTTCGAAAAGGATATTTTCAAGGAGGAGTTTTATACCCAGGCGGACAAGGACGCGAAACCGACCAGCCCCCTGTTCAAGGCCCTGTGAAGGTTCAACATGATCATGCACGCAAGACGGTTCCGGATCATGATTCGGGATACCGGCGAAAGTTTTTCCTGCGGGATGGATCAGCATCTGCTCAACGGCATGGCCTCGATGGGCAGGCGGGGGATTCCATCCGGTTGCCATGGCGGGGGCTGTGGGGTGTGCCGGATCAGGGTTTTGGGTCCACGGTCGGCCTACCGGACCGCGAGCATGAGTCGTCAACACATAAGCGTGGAAGACGAAACCGAGGGCATTGTTCTGGCGTGCAGAACCTATCCGCTCGACGATCTGGAAGTCGAGGTGGTGGGAAAGCTGAGGAAAAACATCTTGAGGAAAGAGAGCAAGGGATGGCGCTTGGGACAGCCGATCGAGAGTGCCAAATGATCTCCCTTTATTGAACGACCTTTTTATGAGGAGGAAAACGATGAGCGTATTGCGTATTGGCCATATCAACCTTCGGGTGCTCGATATGGATGAAGCAGTGAAACACTATGAAAACGTGGTAGGACTGACGACTACCCATCGCGACGATGAAGGTAACGTCTATCTCAAGGGGTGGGATGAATGGGACAAATACTCCGTCATCCTCAGTGAGTCCGACAAGGCGGGCATGAATCATATCGCCTACAAGGTGAAATCGGATGCCGATCTCGATGATTACAAACAGAAGATTGGCGACTACGGTATCGAGGTCGAGGAACTTCCGGCCGGGACCATGCCGGCGGTTGGCCGCCTGTTGAAGTTCAACCTGCCCAGTGGCCACGAGATGCGCCTCTATGCCGAAAAGGAATTTGTCGGCACGGAGGTCGGCAGTGAAAATCCCGATCCATGGCCCGATGGCCTCAAGGGCGCTGGCGTTCACTGGCTGGATCATGCGCTGCTGATGTGTGAATTGAACCCGGAGACCGGCGTGAATCAGGTGGCGGAATCCACCAATTTCATGATCGATGTGCTTGGCTTCTATCTGGTCGAACAGGTCATGGTCGGGCCGGATGGCAACATTCAGGCGGCCACATGGCTCTCTTGCAGCAATACGCCGCATGACATTGCCTTTGTTGGCGGGCCGGTGTCGGGACTGCACCATTGTGCTTTCTTCCTCGACAGCTGGGACGATGTGCTCAAGGCCGCGGATGTCATGTCCAAGAACCGCACCAAGGTCGATGTCACGCCGCAGCGTCACGGCATTACGCGCGGATATACCATCTACTTCTTCGATCCTTCCGGGAACCGGAACGAGACCTTCGGTGGCCTGGGTTATCTGGCGCAACCCGACCGCCCAGTCACTACCTGGACCGAGGACCAATTGGGTGCCGGTATTTTCTACCACACCCGTGAACTGGTTGAATCGTTCACTACCGTATACACCTGATTGGCGGGCAGTTGCATGTCTTTGACAGCAAGCCAGGAGGTGCCGGGCTGGCAGGCCGCGCAAGCGGTCTGCCAAGCGGCCGTCGAGAAGGCCGAAGCGCTGGGTATCCGGATCAATGTGGCCGTCGTCGATCGGGGTGGCAACCTGGCGGCGTTTCTGCGCATGCCGGATGCCTTTCTCCACTCCATCGATATCGCCATCGACAAGGCCTATACATCGGCGAGTTTCGGTTTTCCGACTTCACAATGGGAGGGGATTTTCGCCGAAGATCCCATGCTGAAGCTGGGCATGCCGCATCGCGACCGCCTGGTCGTTTTCGGTGGTGGCATTCCCATTGTTGTCGATGGTGAGAACCTGGGCGGTATCGGTGTATCCGGTGGGTCGGCGGAGCAGGACGAGATCTGCGCGCGGGCCGGTCATGATGCCCTGCGGTCCCTGCTGGAACGGTAACAACCAGAAAGGAGAACCACGCATGCCTTTTGCACAAATCAGCATTCTGGAGGGCCGCTCGGATGAAAAGAAGGCGGATCTTATCCGGGAAGTGACGGAGGCGATTCACCAAAGCCTTGGCGTACCCAAGGAGACCATACGCGTCGCCTTGTATGAGATAAGGAAAACAGAATGGGGGATTGGCGGTGAGACCGCCAAAAGCCTGGGACGATAGCAACTGGTTTTTGTCACTGGCTGTCGTCTGACACCAAAGTAAGTATTGAGGAGACCATTTATGACAATGCTCAAACGTGAGGAGTGGTACGACTTGACGCGTACCACCAACTGGACGCCGAAATATGTGTCCGAAGAAGAGATGTTTCCGGAAGAGATGAGCGGTGGGCGCGGCATTCCCATGGAAGCTTGGGAGAAATATGATGAGCCCTACAAGGTGACATATCCGGAATATGTCGCCATACAGCGCGAGAAGGACTCGGGAGCCTACTCCATCAAGGCCGCGCTGGAGCGCGATGCATTCGTTGAACGCGCCGATCCCGGCTGGATCAGTACGATGCAGGCACACTATGGCGCCATCGCGCTGGCGGAATATGCAGCCAGTACGGCCGAAGCACGAATGGCCCGTTTCGCCAAGGCGCCGGGTAATCGCAATATGGCCTGCTTCGGCATGATGGATGAAAACCGGCACGGTCAGATCCAGCTCTACTTCCCGCATGCCAATGTCAAGCGCAGCCGCCAGTGGGACTGGGCACACAAGGCTTATCATACGAATGACTGGGCCGCCATTGCCGCCCGCTCGTTCTTCGATGATGCCATGATGACCCGCGACTCGGTGGCGGTCTCCATCATGCTGACATTTGCATTCGAGACCGGCTTCACCAATATGCAATTCCTGGGGCTTGCGGCGGATGCCGCCGAGGCCGGAGATCATACCTTCGCCAGCCTGATTTCCAGCATCCAGACCGATGAATCCCGCCATGCCCAGCAAGGCGGTCCGTCACTGCAGATCCTGCTCCAAAACGGCAAGAAGGAAGAAGCGCAAACACTCGTCGATGCCGCGATCTGGCGCGCCTGGAAACTCTTCTCCGTGCTGACCGGTCCGATCATGGACTACTACACGCCACTCGAGGCGCGTAAGCAGTCTTTCAAGGAGTTCATGATGGAGTGGATCGTGGCGCAGTTCGAACGCCAGTTACTCGACCTTGGTCTGGACAAGCCCTGGTACTGGGATGAATTCATGCGTGCGCTGGATGAGACCCACCATGGCATGCACCTCGGGGTCTGGTTCTGGCGCCCGACCGTCTGGTGGAACCCGGCTGCCGGTGTGACACCCGAGGAGCGTGAATGGCTGGAAGAGAAGTACCCGGGCTGGAACGATACCTGGGGACAGTGCTGGGATGTGATCGTGGACAACCTGCTCGAGGGTCGGCCGGAGCTGAGCGCGCCGGAGACCCTGCCCGGGATTTGCCACATGAGCAATATTCCCATTGTGGGTACCCCAGGTAATGGCTGGAATGTAAAGGACTACCAACTCGAGCACGAGGGCAAGCTCTATCACTTTGGATCCGAGCCGGACCGCTGGTGCTTCCAGATCGATCCGGAGCGTTACAAGGGCCACATGAACTTCATCGACCGTTTCCTCGCCGGCGAGATTCAGCCGCCGGATCTGGTGGGTGGCCTGAAATACATGGGGCTTGCGCCTGGCGAGATGGGAGACGATGCCCACAACTACGAATGGGTGCAGGCCTATCAAAAGAAAGCGGATGCCGCCTGAGGCATCGATAGCGGGTTGTTGGACAACCTGGTTGTTCGACAACCCGTCGACCGATTCATTATTTGGAGGATTAGCTTATGGCCATGTTTCCAATCATGTCCAATTTCGAGCGTGATTTTGTGATTCAACTGGTTGCCGTCGATACCGAAGATACGATGGACCAAGTTGCCGAGAAGTGTGCGCATCACTCGCTGAACAGACGCGTGCGCCCTCAGCCGGATAAGGTGCTGCGCGTGCGGCGGCATGAGGACGGGACACTGTTTCCGCGGGAGCTGACCGTGGCGGAGGCAGGGCTTCGCCCGACGGAAACGCTCGATATCGTTTTTATGGACAGCTGAGGGCTTCGGGCGGTATGGCATTTGAAAAAATATGCACTCTGGATGACGTGTGGGAAGGTGAGATGGATTCATTTACCACCTCCAGTGGCGTCGATGTGCTGGTGATTGGAGTCGAGGGCGGAGACGTGAAGGCATTTCAGGCCATGTGTCCGCACCAGGAAATCGAACTCGTCGAGGGTGAGTTCGATGGCAAGGTTCTCACCTGCAAGGCACATCTGTGGCAGTTTGACTGCAATACAGGGCAGGGCATCAATCCCTCTGATTGCCGGATTGCCGAATATCCGGTGAAGATCGATGGAGAAGACGTCTATGTCGATATCGAAGGCATAGAGCCCTGCAAGTCCCACAGCTAGCTTTGACCCGCCAGCGGGTCAAAGCCACGATCAGTCGCATGTTGCCGGACTGCGGGGTCGAAGCCTCCAGCGATGGCAACCTACCGGCGGACTAATGAGGAAAGAGATGATGATAGATGCAACCCAAGCGGGAAAAGAAGGTACCGAAGCGCTCGAAAACAACCGGGTAGGACCCGTTATGCGCGCTGGCGATATCGCGCAGGCCGTGGTCGAGGCAGCCGAAATCGACAATCCGGACAAAGAGATCACCGTCGATGACAAGGTGGCTTATTTGCGGATTGCCGCCGAAGACGAGTTGGTGATCAAACGCGAGACGATCGAGGAATGTCTTGGACGCCCGTTTCGCATGCAGGAGCTGGAGATCAATCTCAGCTCGTTTGCAGGCAATATCGAAATGGATACGGATAGCGTGCGCTTTTTTTTCACCAAACATATCTGATACACAGAAACCCATAAGGAGGATCGGATCATGTCTGATCAGCAGCCCGAGGTGCTAAAACCTCTGAAGACCTGGTCGCACTTGGCGGGAAACCGCAGGCGCCCCAGTGAATATGAAATCGTGTCCACCAATCTCCACTACTTTACCGACAATCCGGAACGGCCCTGGGAGCTGGACCCCAACATCCCGATGGCCGAGTGGTATAAGCAATACTGCTTTGGCAGTCCCTTGAAACATGACGATTGGGATGCTTTTCGTGATCCCGACCAGCTCGTCTATCGCACCTACAATCTTCTGCAGGACGGTCAGGAAACCTATGTACAGGGGCTGTTCGATCAGTTCAGTGATCGCGGCCACGACCAGATGCTGCCCCGCGAATGGGTGGAGGCACTAGCGCGTTTCTATACACCGGCGCGCTATCCCTTCCATGCGCTGCAGATGGGGTCGGCCTACCTGCACCAGATGGCACCGGCAAGCACCATCACCAACTGCGGTACCTATCAGACCGCCGACCATTTGCGTTGGTTGACCCACACGGCCTACCGCACACGGGAGCTTGCCAACACCTATCCCGATGTCGGATTTGGCGAGAAGGAGCGCGAGATCTGGGAAAACGATCCGGCCTGGCAGGGCTTTCGTGAGTTGATCGAGAAGGCGCTGGTTACCTGGGATTGGGGCGAGGCTTTCACCGTCATCAACCTGGTTGCGAAACCGGCAATAGAGGAGGCGGTGCTCGAACAGTTGGGCAACGTCGCGCGGGCCAATGGCGATACGCTACTGGGACTGTTGACCCAGGCACAGAAACGTGACGCCGAGCGTCATCGCCGCTGGTCCGGTGCCTTGGTGAAAATGGCGTTGGATAAAGAAGGCAACCGCGAGGTACTTCAGTCCTGGGTCGCGAAATGGGAACCGCTGGCCGATAAGGCCATCGAAGCCTATTGCAGTGCTCTGCCACAGGGCGAGGGGACGGCGGAAGAGGCCAAGGAGGCCACCCGTGAAGTGCGGCGTCTGATGGGGCTGTAGCCCAACCCACGGTATCAGGGTGCTGGCCATGACGTCATTGCGTCATGGCCAGTTCGTGTTTGGCAGCTGTTGGGGGTACCCAGAGCCATGAGCAATCAGATTACGATTGAAGGTACACGGTTTTCATTCGAAGCCGATGGAGAGGACACGCTGTTGCGTGCTGGCCTGCGGGCCGGTGTCCCCATGCCCTACGAGTGCAATTCCGGGGGCTGTGGCAGTTGCAAGTTCGAGATCGTGGAGGGGGAGGTCAACGACCTCTGGCCCGATGCCTCTGGCCTCACGCCACGGGACAAGCGCAAGGGGCGAAAGCTGGCATGCCAATGCCAGCCCAAAACATCGGTCACGATCAAGATGCGTCTGGAGGCGCGTGAGTCGCCGGATGTCATGCCGGAACGCTTCCAGGTGCGCTTTTTGGGTCGCCGCGAGCTCACGCCCGATATGGCCGAATTCCGCTTTCAGTCGTCGGCACCCGCCCGTTTCCTGCCGGGCCAGTATACGATGTTTGGCCTGCCCGGCATCGAAGGGGATCGCGCCTATTCCATGTCCAACATTCCCAACGAAGCAGGCTATTGGCAATTCATCATCAAACGCATGCCGGGTGGCAAGGCCTCCAACTGGTTTTTCGATGGCTTGCGTGAAGGGGATCTGATCGATGTCGATGGGCCCTATGGCCTGGCCTACCTGCATCCGGAGATCCAAAGGGATGTGGTCTGCATCGCGGGTGGTTCCGGGTTGTCGCCGATGATGTCCATCGTCCGGGCCATCACCGGTGATCCCCGCTTCGCCGAACGCAAGGTGTATCTCTTCTATGGTGGGCGTACGCCAAAGGATATATGCACCCCCGAGTTGTTGTCGGAGCTGGAGCCTCTGGATGCCGAGGCGAAACTCACTTGTGAAAACGCCGTGTCCGATGAAGAGGCGGCCAAGGCGGAAGGCTGGGAAGGGCCCTGTTGCAACGTGCCGGATCTGGTGGTGAAGACGCTGGGAGAGCGTATGCCTGAGTATGAATACTACTTCTGTGGGCCACCGCCGATGACCGAGGCGGTACAGCGCATGTTGATGATCGATCACAAGGTGCCTTTCGAGCAGATCCATTTCGATCGTTTCTTCTGAGATCGGCCATCATGAGTCAGGTAAATCAGGAAATCGGCAGGCGCATCGTCGTCGCCGGTATCGAAACCAACTATCACGACCTGGGAGAAGGCAGGCCCGTGCTTCTGATCCATGGCTCCGGCCCAGGGGTCAGTGCCTGGGCCAACTGGCGTCTGACGATACCTGCGTTGGCACGGAAATTCCGCGTGATTGCGCCGGATATGGTCGGATTTGGTTTCACCGAGCGCCCCGAGCAGGTGGAATACAACATGGACCTGTGGGTCGAGCATGCCATCGGCCTGCTCGATGCACTGGGTATCGACAAGGCCTCGGTGGTTGGCAACTCCTTCGGTGGGGCGCTGGCGCTGGGTATGGCCATTCGGCGCCCCGAGCGTGTGGATCGCCTGGTGCTGATGGGAAGTGTGGGTGTGCATTTCGACATTACCGAGGGACTGGACAAGGTGTGGGGCTACACGCCGTCGATCGAAAACATGAAGGAGCTGCTGGACATCTTTGCCTATGACCGTGCGCTGGTGACCGATGAGTTGGCGAAAATGCGCTATGAAGCCAGCATCCGCCCGGGTTTCCAGGAATCTTTCTCGGCGATGTTTCCCGCTCCGCGCCAGCGGTGGGTGGACGCCATGGCCTTC
>CAZTOZ010000008.1:0-2114 GCA_964614535.1 uncultured Thiotrichales bacterium
CTCGCGCTTTGCGGAGAACCAGAGCCTCTACCGTCTCAGTGGCAACAAGGGTGGTGGCAAGGGCCACGAGGGCATCATGTGTGAAGGTTGCCACGGCAGCACCCACGCCATCTGGCCGAACCCCAATCCGCTGGCCAACGACAATATCGCCGCCAGTCAGTTGCAGGGTCACAGTGGCACGATCATCGAGTGCGACACCTGCCACGAGCCCGGCTCGCTGGGCATCACGCTGGACGGTCCCCACGGCATGCACCCGGTGGGGGGCACCCGGTTCGCCGATGGCGGACATGAGAAGCTGGCCAAGAGCAATCCCGACGCCTGCCGGGCCTGCCACGGCAAGAATGGCGAGGGCACAGTGCTGTCCAGGGTGGCCACTGACCGCAGCTTCACCATCGAAGAGTGTGAAAATGGCAGCCTCTGCCCGGGGGGGGAGAAAAAGAACTTCCGGGTCACGCTGAAAAAAGGTGACAAGGTTTCCTGTACCCTCTGTCACAAAAACGAGCTGTAACGCATAACCATTCTCAAGGGCATTGGCGCTGGTCGGCATTCCGCCTTCCAGCGCATTTTTTTATGAACGATGCCTCCCGATCCACTCCGTCATTGGAAGGTTTCCTTTTCAACGACCGGAAATACCGGCTAGAGCATTGCCGATGGTTGCGCCGGCTATCAGGGTGCTTTTGCCCCCGCCACGAAAGATCCGAGCGATAGAGACAAAGCATGAAGACAAGGCTGAAAATCCCCTCCTCGACATTGATCCTGGCGGTGGCGATATTGATCGCATCGGTGGACAACCTCTCTTTCTGGAGCGCCCTGGCGGGGCGTCTGGAATTTTTCACGCTGGAGGGTTTTGGTCTCTTCCTGACCTACTTTGTGTTGATCACGGCAATCCTTTTCTTCATCGCCGCCACGCTCGGGCAGGGCATCCTGCTCAAACCCGTGCTGATCACCCTGCTGATCGTTTCGTCGCTCGTCTCCTATTTCAACGGGATGGGGGTCGTGTTCGACCACACCATGCTGGAGAACGTCGTCGAGACCATTCGGGACCGCAACGTGAACGAGGCCACGGAGCTCGTCTCCACCTCGCTACTGCGGCACCTTCTGTTTCTCGGCATCCTGCCAGCAATTGTTGTTGGCTTTGTCGGCACACGGCAGCGGAGATGGCACCATGAACTGCTGTCACGCGGAATCCATGGCGCCGCCATTTTGACGATCGTCGCCGCGCTGGTGATGCTCAACTTCAAATACCTCAGCTATTTTTCGCGCGAAAACCGCGATCTTCGCGTCAGCCTGACGCCACTCTATCCGATCGCATCGATCGTCAAACTGGTGAAACGTCATCACGCCGGCAACACGCCCTTCGTCACGCTCGGTGCAGACGCCAGAAGCCAACACGGTGGCCGTCGCCGGGTGGGTATCATGGTGGTCGGCGAGACCTCGCGCTGGGATCACTGGTCGATCAACGGCTATCGCCGCCAGACCAACCCGTTGCTGGAACGGGAGGACATCATCAGTTTCAGCAATGCCTGGTCCTGCGGTACGTCGACGGCCTATTCGGTACCCTGCATGTTTTCGTTTCTCGACCGGGCAAACTACTCGCCGGGGCGGGCAAGAAGCCAGTCCAATGTCCTCGACGTGCTGCAAACGGCCGGCGTCCGGGTGATCTGGCGCGACAACAACTCCAGTTGCAAGGGGGTATGCGAACGCATCGACTCGCAGAATTTTCATCACGACTTCGATGCGGGATCTCCCTTCTTCCACGAAGGCGCCTACACCGACGAGATTCTGCTGACCGGCCTGGACGAACTGATCGACACCAGCGTCGGCGATGTGCTGATCGTGCTACATACGATGGGCAGTCACGGCCCGGCCTACTACCGGCGCTATCCTGAGCGCTTCGCCCGCTTCCAGCCGGCCTGCGAAACCAACTCGCCCCATGAATGCAGCAACGAGGCGGTACGCAACGCCTACGACAACACCATTCTCTATACCGACTTCATCCTCGACCGGACCATCGAGTTCCTCCGCGCCCGTTCGGACCGCTACGATACCTTCATGCTCTACGCCGCCGACCACGGGGAATCTCTCGGCGAGCATGGTGTCTACCTGCATGGACT
>CAZTOZ010000009.1:0-2635 GCA_964614535.1 uncultured Thiotrichales bacterium
ACCTCCTACTGGAGCGGCGGGGTCTCGAAAAACCCCTACCTGTCGTTCAAGTTCAAGGGCGCCGCCAAGGGCGACTCCGTGAAAATCTCATGGGTCGACAACACCGGCGCTTCGGATTCCGCCGAGGCCAAGATCAAATAACCAAAGTGAACTGGAGAGACATCACCATGAAACGATTCATCGCCTGCGCAGCCATCGCTGCCGGCATTGCCACCCTGCCCGCGGCACCGGTTTTCGCCTCGCCCGCGGACGACCTGGAGGCCTTCCGGGCCTATTTCAAGAAAAAGTTCCCCAACGTCCCGTTCAAGGAGTTCGCCAACGGCGTCTACGCCATCGACCAGGCGTCTCGCGAGCAGTGGGAAGAGATCGAGGAGTTCCCCCCCTACGAAATCAACATCGAAAAGGGCGAAGCGATCTTCAACAAACCCTTCAAGAACGGCAAGACCTTTGCCGACTGCTTCGGCAAGGATCCGAGTACCGTCAAGGCCCGCTACCCCAAGTACGATGAAGGCAGTGGACTGGTACTGACCCTGGAGAGCCAGATCAACGCCTGCCTGAAAGCCAACGGCGAAAAACCCTTCAAATACAAGAAAGGCAAGATGGCCGATCTATCCGCATTCTTCGCCTACAAGGCACGCGGGCAGAAGATCGATGTCAAGGTCGAAGGTCCAAAGGCCGAAGCCGCGTATGAAAAGGGCAAGCAATTCTTCTACGCCAAACGCGGCCAGCTCAACCTGAGCTGCGCCGACTGCCATGTCTACTACGCCGGCAGCAAGATCCGCGCCGATCTGCTGAGTCCGGCCCTGGGGCATGTCACCCACTTTCCGGTCTATCGCTCGAAGTGGGGCGGGCTGGGCACCCTGCATCGCCGCTATGGTGGCTGTAACAAGCAGGTCCGGGCAAAACCCTTCAAGGCGCAGAGCAATGAATACCGCACCTTGGAGTACTTCCACACCTACATGTCCAACGGACTGGAGTGGAACGGCCCCGGCGCGAGGAAGTAATCCACCGCCCGCAAAGACGGAAAAGCCCGGCGGCCTCCCGCCGGGCTTTTATCTTGTCGCCCCACCACCGTCGATCCACAGCGGCTCCGCCCGCTCGCCGGAATTCCCCCAAAACCCCGCCTAGCCATTGACCACCCGGTCCACCGTCCAGATCAACCCCATCACGGCAATCATCGCCGACCCTGGAATCACAATCAGCCGACGATAGTTTGGACTCCGACCGAACGGGAGCGCCAGCAACAGCCATGCACCGACCAACAGGGCGATCTGCCCGAGTTCCACGCCGACATTGAAACTGATCAGCGCGGTGGCGAAGTCGTTTTTCGGCATACCGAAATCGGCCAGCACCGACGCAAACCCCATTCCGTGGAGCAGGCCGAAGAGAAAGACGATCACGATCCGCGACGAGTGCAGCCGCGGAAAGAAGATGTTTTCAAAACCGACATAGGCGATGGAGAGCGCGATCAACGGCTCGACGATCCGCGCCGGCACATCGATGACGCCATACATGCTCAATCCCAGCGTAATGGTGTGCGCCACAGTGAACGCCGTCGCCTGCAACAGCAGCGGGCGCAAATGCACGCTGAGCAGAAACAGCCCGAGAATGAACAGAATGTGATCCAGCCCGCGCGGCACGATATGCAGAAAGCCGAGCTTCATGTACGACAACACCACCTCGGCAAACGGCCGTCTCACATAGTCGGCGTGTATCTCGATCTCCCCGGTCGGCTCACCATTACGCAACCAGTTCCAGTCGCTCCAGGTGTATTGCGCCTCGTCGAAATGGCGGTAGCGGAACGCGGCATCGCCGAAACGTTCGGGATAGGTCCAGACGAAATGGGTCTCCCCCTTGGGAATCGTGCCCTTCAACACGATGGTGCTGATCCGCGGCACCTTCTTGTATCCCGGTTCCGGAATATCGACCCGCTCGATCGTCAACACTGCCTTCTGGTCACCGAACCGCAACGAGATCGCGTCGAGAAACTCCGGCTCAAAGCGGGCAAACGCCTGCCGCAACTGCTCGGGCATCAATGCCCGATAACGGTCGTACTCCGCCGCCGTCGGGGCATCCTGAGTGTTCTTGTAACGGGTACTGATGTTCGACAGCATCGCTTCGATCGAAGCGCGAACCTCAAGGCGGAAACTGCTGTCCTCGTTGATCGTCAACTCCACCAGCGCGGGCTTGACGACATCGGCCCTCGTTGCCGGCGACCAAACCATCAGAAGCACAGCGGCGGCGAGGAGAAACAACTGCAACCACAGGGCGGCTCGTGCTATATTTTCCGTCACCGTTTTCGCCTGAGGGAATAAATCTCCATCTCTGATCGTCATTGTCTTCAATGGCCTCCGGCAGGTGAAAAGCGCCAAGACTATATTGGCCCAGACCCACAAGTGCAAACAGCCAAGATTCCCACGCCACCAAACGATCCGCACGCCACCGGCTAGGTTGCGTCCGTTTACGGCATGTTTCAGACAACCCATCGAGGAAGATCCATGAGCCTGACCAGAAGAGATTTCATCAAGATCCTCGGCGCCGCCAACTTCGCCGGCCTCATCACCGCCTGCGACCAGGCGCCAGTCTCGTCCGCGCTGGCCGCCCAGCAGAACCTCTACGAGGTGCCCAAGTTCGG
>CAZTOZ010000010.1:0-3727 GCA_964614535.1 uncultured Thiotrichales bacterium
CTTATATATATGTCACAGACACCAACCTCCGAACCCACCACAAAGGCACACCGCCGCGCCAGCTCCCGGGCGGCCCCCTCGAACAAATGTTCCTGAACCCACCAGACCCGGCCTAGAGAAGAAAACTCCCCCAGAATCAGACGGTTACGGACGCCCTCGAGCCAATCCCCCGCGGAAGAAGCCCCATCGTTACGGGCGCGGCGGCGGTACTCCCTCTCGATTGGGCGGGCGAGCGGGCCCGCCCAGTCGAATTCGGAGGAGGGAAGGGTAAAGCCGGTCTCCGCCCCGGCCGGCGCGGAGACCTGGAGGTGCTCCGGAAGGAAACTGGCCGCCTCGCGGAGCCCACGCTCCCGGTCGGCGTGATCGAGGGCACGGGCAACCGGATCGTCCGACGCCAGCCGCTCAAAACGAATCATTCCTCGCCCCCCAAAACAAGCCGCCAAACATCGACAACCACCCGCCGACCGATTTTTCGGGACGGAATCTGTCCCCGCGAAACCCACCCTCGGACGCATTCGGGAGTGACCCCAACGTCACAGGCGAAGGCCTCGATGGTCCGAAAGGGCACAAAAAAGGCCCCACAGGACGAATTGACCTCCTCAGAACCCTGCCGACAAAAATCCAACACTTGCGACTCCATGCACACCAGACTACCCCCACAATGGAATTTGCAACCCCCCGAAACACGAAATTTTTCACGCACAAACGAGCAATCGCCCCCCAACCGAGCCAACAATCGCTCCAGCTGGTTTATCTTTTGCCCTCGATCCTCCGAAAGCGCCCGAAAAAGAAAGGAAGTCTCGACCTGCGAGGGGAGGAAGCCCCTCCGACACTGGCCGGGGGCGAAAAGGTACCCGCCCTCAATGACCCAGCCCTGCCACCCATCAAACGGCAAATTCCCAGATAGAACCCAAGCGAGACGACGGGCCGAAACCGGCGGCCGATCCGTCGCCCGCCACCGGCGGATCGTCCGGGGCGAGACCCCGAAAACTGAAGCGGCGGACACCGTGTCCGACAGCCCGGACAAGAAAAGAAGCCGTTTGAAGGACAATCTGTCACCCCCGAAAAACGCCGCCGACCCCCCTGGAGCCCGCGCCGCGCTTGGGGTTGCGGGGGATTCGGCGCCCTCCGCAATGTCGCATAATAGATATTATGTTAAATATCAGATTGGTATCGACAAATCGGCCCGGTTCCCAACTACTCCACTGCTTCCCCGGTGCTTCCTTCTTTCGATCCGTCCAATTTGGTCACTTCATCGGTGAATTGCTCGTGGCTGGCGTGAAACTGGATCCTAACGCCGCCGTTTTGCGACCCACATCATCGGGCATAGCACACTTGGGTCATGTCACCATGCACTGCCCTCCATACCATCTTGTCAGTCAACCATGATCATCAACGGCAACGGTCGCGGTCCCGCCTCATGGCGCGGACGACCGCCCGCTCGAATGGATGCATCAGGAGACACCGGGCAGGACACCAAATTTCACTATGGAGCAGGCACTATGGAACGATTCGCACGTACCACACTTTCCGCAGTCATCTCGCTCACCCTTGCCGCGTGTGGCGGCGGCGGTGACGGTGGGGATAGCATCGACCCGAATCCGGGCGATACCAGCGGCAACGATCAAGCGCTGTTGCAGGGCACTGCCGCGGCCGGCGCACCGATCATTGGCAATGTCACCGTCAAGGGCAGCCTGGGCAAGACGGTGACCCAGCGGATCGAGGCGGACGGCAGTTACCGGGTCGATGTCAGCGGCCTGACCGCGCCGTATATGCTCAGAGCCAGCGGCACGGTCGGCGGCCGCGGCTATACGCTGCATTCGTTCGCAACTGAGGCGGATGAGGGAGAGACCGTGAACATCACACCGTTCACCGACCTGATCGTCGCCAACGCCGCCGGGCAGATCGCACGCAACTATTTCGAGAACGGCGACTTCTCCGGCCTCTCCGCCGAAAAGCTGGCGCAGGAAGAGACCGCCCTGCAAAACAAGCTGCAGGGTGTACTCGGCGAACTCGGCGTGGCCGAGACCGTCGACCTGTTGCACACCGCCTTCAGCGCCGACCATACCGCCCTCGATGCGGCGCTGGACGTGGTGCGCGTCGAAATCGACGAAACCGCCAACATCGCCACCCTCACCAATGTGATCGACAACACCAAGCTCCGCGATCATCTCGGCGACGCCGACCAGGACGATACTGGCACGCTGGTGGTACGGAGCGACCTGCGTGAGGTCGCCGATGACATGCAGGCCATTTCGGCGCGCTTCAAGCAATTGAGCGAACAGTTTGCCGGTGGCCTCCCCGGCGCCACCAGTCTGGAGCCGTTTTTCAGTGCCGACTTCACCTCCGAAGACAGAGGACGCAACGAATTCCTCACCGACATCACCACCTCCCCGAAGCTGGTCGGCTTGCGTTTCGAGGGCATCGCCATCTCATCCCTCGACCGCGAGGCCGGCACTGCCCTGGTCTCGGCACAAGTCAGCTCGCCCGCCATGGCGCCGAGTTCCACCCACTGGTGGATGGCGCGCGAGGATGGCGTCTGGCGGATACGTGGCGATCAGCGCATCGCGGAAATCAGCACCGAATTCCAGTGCATCCACAGCGAAAACAGCCTCGACGGCATCACCTACAGCTGTGTGCTCAATGCCGGCATCACCGACGGCAATCCCGACAACAACCACGGCGCTGGCGTCATCCGCTCCGCGAGAATCTCGCTGCTGCGCAACGGTAAGCCAGTCCCCGGCGCTGTACTCTATGCCGGCGGCGGTAACAACGGCAATGGTGGCAACCATGTGGCGGAAGCCGGCGAACTGGCCCTCTTCGACGGGGACTATGCGGACGATGCCATCAGCCTCGGCTCCGTCGATGGCAACGGCATTCGGACCGGTGACCTCTCACCAACGCTCTTTCGGGATGGCGACACCGCCCGCTTCGAACTGTTCACCAGCGAGCTGGTGGTCAGCGGCGGCACAGCGACCATCACCACCGATCCGGTCGCCAGCTACGATCTGCCCATCCCCAAGGCACCCATTCCGCTGGCGGAGATGGCCACCCACGCCTACCCCGTCATCGCCGATGACAGCAAGGCGGCCCTGGCTGCCTTCACCGGCGGGGATCTGACGATCGCCTGGACACTGCCGGCCGACTCGGGCCTGCGTAACAGCGAGGTGATGTACAACGTCTGCGACGCCGATGGCGACTGCCTGCACCAAGGCGATTGGCGACCGGTCTCCGACAGCGTCACCTTCACCGGCATCGACCTGGCCGCGGCCGGCGTGGACACCGCGCCCATCACCCACGAAATCCGCGTCTACTCCATCGATGAATTCGAACGGGAATTCACCGCCGTCTACTTCCACCGCGATGGCGGCGAGGGTGGCAGCAACGGCAGTGGACTGTCTTTCGACCTGACCCGGATGGCGGGCACCACCGTTTACGAGGTCTTCTTCGAGGATGAAGAAATTCAGAAATGTAACGCACCCAAGAGCGTCGGCCGGATCGAGTTTCTCACCGATACCTCGTTCCGCTTCACCAGCATCAGCGGGAAGGATACCGGCGCCACGGGCACTGTCACATTCCGCGCCAACGGCAACCAGATCATCGCCGAAGACGGCGCCACCACCACCTTCACCGAAGTCGCCGGCCAGCCCTACTTCATGACCGGTGACTGGCTCTCCGGTGACGGCACGGAAACCGATCTGAACTACTACTTCTCCACCGAAGAAGC
>CAZTOZ010000011.1:0-40359 GCA_964614535.1 uncultured Thiotrichales bacterium
GACGGCGTCAGAGTGGCCCGCCGCCGGGCGGGAGCGGCAGGAGAGAAATGGCCGGGGCGATCACTCCACCGTGACGCTCTTGGCCAGGTTGCGTGGCTGATCGACATCCGTGCCCTTGAGCACCGCGGTGTGATACGACAGCAGCTGGAGATAGACCACGTTGACGATGGGGGCGACGACACCAGGAGCCGGCTCGATCTGGACGATGCGGATGCCTTCGGCATCCTCATCGAAGCTGCCGACATCCTCGGCGAAGACGTAGAGCTGACCACCACGGGCGCGCACCTCCTCGAGGTTGGAGCGCAGCTTCTCCAGCAGGTCATTGCTGGGGGCGACGGTGACGACCGGCATGTTCTCGTCCACCAGAGCCAGCGGACCATGCTTCAGTTCACCGGCCGGATAGGCCTCGGCGTGGATGTAGGAGATCTCTTTCAGTTTCAGCGCCCCCTCCATTGCGATGGGGTATTCGACGCCCCGACCAAGAAACAGTGCGTGCTCCTTGTCGAGAAACTCGTTGCAGAGCTCCTCGATCTCACTGTCGCGGTTCAGCGCCAGCTCGATCAGGCCCGGCAGGTTGTTGAGCGCGGTGACGATCTCGGCCTCCTGTTCGGCCGCCAGGCCATGGTGCTTGCCGACGGCGACGACCAGCAGCATCAATGCCACCAGCTGGGTGGTGAAGGCTTTGGTCGATGCCACGCCGATCTCCGGGCCGGCGTGGGTCATCAGCATCAGGTCGGATTCCCGCACCAGTGAGCTTTCGGGTACGTTGCAGACCGCCAGCGTCGCGAGGTAGCCGCGCGCCTTGGCCTGCATCAGCGCCGCCAGGGTGTCGGCGGTCTCGCCGGACTGGGAGATGGTGACGAAGAGGCAGTCTTCGGGCACCACCGGGTTGCGGTAGCGGAACTCGCTGGCCACTTCGACATTGCAGGGGATGCCGGTGAACGATTCGAACCAGTAGCGCGCGCACATCCCGGCGTGGTAGCTGGTGCCGCAGGCAACGATCTGGATGTTCCTCACCTTGGCGAACAGTTCGGGCGCCTGGTTACCAAAGACGCTGTCGAGCACGGAATCGCCGGTCACCCTGCCCTGCAGCGTCTCGCTGACGGCCTTCGGCTGCTCGTAGATCTCCTTTAGCATGTAGTGCTTGAACTTGCCGCGCTCGACCGAGCTGTCGCTCTGTACGGAGGTCTTCACCTCACGCTCGACCGGATTCAGCTCGCTGTCGAACAGCTCGATGGTGGTCCGGGTGATGCGGCCGAGGTCGCCGTTCTCCAGGTAGATGAAACGGTGGGTGACCGGCAGCAACGCCTGAACGTCTGAAGCGATGAAGTTTTCGGCGATGCCGAGACCAACCACGAGCGGACTGCCCTCACGGGCGATCACCATGGTCTCGGGGTCGTCACGGCTGATCACGCCGAGCGCATAGGCCCCCTTGAAGTCCCTGATCGCCCGGGCGACGGCATCGAGCAGATCGCCCGACTGCTCATAGTAGAGAGTGATCTGGTGGACCACCACCTCGGTGTCGGTCTCCGAGGTGAAGACGAAACCCTTCTCCCTCTGCGCCTCGCGCAGCTCTTCGAAGTTCTCGATGATGCCGTTGTGGACGACGGCGATCTTGTCGTTGCAGATATGGGGATGGGCGTTGTTCTCCGATGGCACGCCGTGGGTCGCCCAGCGGGTGTGGGCAATACCCAGCCCGCCCGGTAACGGCTGTTCCTGCAGCGCCGCTTCCAGCTCCGCCACCTTGCCGAGTCGCCGGTGGCGGGTGATCTGGTTGTCGCCGGTGACGACGGCCAGGCCGGCAGAGTCGTACCCACGGTATTCGAGGCGCTTCAGCCCTTCGATCAGAATGGGGTAGACATCCCGTTGCGCCACACCCCCAACGATTCCACACATTTATTTCTTCTCCCCTTTGACCGGCCGCTTCCAGCCGGTGATGTTGATCTGTTTTGCCCGGGTCAGCGTCAATGTGTCCCTCGGTGCCTCCCGGGTGATGGTCGAGCCGGCACCGATGGTGGCGCCATCATTGATCTTCACCGGCGCCACCAGCGCGGTGTTGGAGCCGATGAAGGCATCGTCCCCGATCTCGGTCAGATGCTTGTTGGCGCCGTCGTAGTTGCAGGTGATGGTGCCCGCGCCGATGTTGACCCGCTCACCGACGATGGCGTCGCCGACGTAGCTCAGGTGATTCACCTTGCTGCCCTTGCCGACGACGGCCTTCTTGGTCTCGACGAAGTTGCCCACCTTGGCCCCCTGCTTCAGCTCGGTGTCCGGCCGCAACCTCGCGAACGGCCCGATGTTGCAGTCGGCCCCGATGGTGGCGTTTTCGATGACGCAGTTGGCGAGAATGGTGACATTGTCGCCAATGGTCGAATCGACGATCTGGCAGTTCGGCCCGATGGTGACGTTGTCGCCAATCGTGACCCTGCCCTCGAAGATGCAGTTGACGTCGATGAACACATCCATGCCGACGCTTTCGATCTCGCCTCGCAGATCGAAGCGCTCACGGTCGGCCAGGGTGACACCCTGCTCCATCAGCCGGTCGGCGGCCTGGCGCTGGTAGACCCGCTCCAGCTCATTCAGCTGGCGCTTGTTGTTGATCCCACTCACCTCGGCCTCGTTGGCGGCGACCATACCGTGGACGGTACCCCCGGCCTGGACGCAGGCCTCGATGCAGTCGGTCAGGTAGTACTCACCTTGGGCGTTGTCTTTCTTCAACTTGGTGAGATGGTTGGCCAGATCGTCGCGGTTGGCACAGAGGATCCCGGTATTGCCTTCGCGAATGGCCAGCTCCTCGGCGCTGGCATCCTTCTGCTCGACGATCCGCTGCACGCTGCCATCGTCCGCGCGGACGATGCGCCCGTAGCCCGCCGGATTCGACAACTCCACCGATAGCAGCACCATCTGCCCCGGCCGGACCGCCGCGGTCAGGGTCTCGAGGGTACGCGCCGAGATCAGGGGCACGTCCCCATAGAGGATCAGCACGTTCTCGGCCGTCACCGCCGGCATCGCCACCTGCACGGCGTGGCCGGTCCCGAGCTGCTCCTGCTGGATCACCCACTGGACGTCGGGATCGGTCACGGCCGCCCGCAACCGATCGGCGCCATGGCCGGCCACCACGATCAGCTCCTTCGGCCGCAGCCGCCGGGCGGTGTCGATGACGTGTTGAACGAGCGGCTTGCCCGCCAGCGGATGCAGCACCTTCGGCAAGGCGGAACGCATGCGCGTGCCCTTGCCAGCGGCGAGAATAATGACAGCCAGATCCATATGGGACGTTCTTCCAGATTGTGTTCGGTAGTATCCTGTCGACTCTCGACCCGGGGTTTGGTTCCCCAAAAGCAGCGAACAGCCGACGGCTTGTCGCGGGATTGTAACCTCGCCGGGCAGAAAAAAAGGCAGCGCTTGGCTGCCTTTTCAAAATGGATCACACAACCCGTCGGGTTTTCATTCAATCTGTGCGCTAACGCGGCTTCTTGCGGAGCTTGTCGAGCAGTGCCAGCTGCGCCATCGCTTCGAGCAGTTCCGACTTGGCCTTGGCGAATTCGAGAGTGTCTTCCTGATTCTTCATCGCCTCCTCGGCCCGGGCCTTGGCTTCGAGCGCCTTGGCCTCGTCGAGGTCCTGGGCGCGGATGCCGGTGTCGGCCAGCACCGTGACGACATGGGGCTGGATCTCGACCATGCCACCGCTGACGAAGATCGAGGTCTCCTCCCCCGACATCTTCACCCGCACCTCACCAGGCTTGAGGCGGCTGATCAACGGGGTGTGCCGGGGCAGTACCCCGATCTCCCCCATTTCGGCGGGAATGAACACTTCCTCGGCGGTGCCGGAGAAGATCTCTCCCTCCGCGCTCACCACATCGACGTGCATGGTCATGGCCATTGTCTTCGACCTCGGTTATCAGGAGATGGTCTTGGCTTTTTCGACGACTTCGTCGATCGAACCCACCATGTAGAACGCCTGCTCGGGCAGATGGTCGTACTCCCCTTCGACGATCGCCTTGAAACCGGCCACGGTGTCCTTGATAGAGACATACTTGCCCGGCGCGCCGGTGAAGACCTCGGCGACGAAGAACGGCTGCGACAGATAGCGCTGGATCTTCCGTGCCCTGGCCACGACGAGCTTGTCCTCCTCGGAGAGTTCGTCCATGCCGAGAATCGCAATGATGTCCTTCAGCTCCTTGTAACGCTGCAGCGTGTTCTGCACCGCGCGGGCGACATTGTAGTGCTCCTCACCGACCACCTGCGGATCGAGCTGGCGGGAGGTGGAATCGAGTGGATCCACCGCCGGATAGATACCGAGTTCGGCGATCTGACGCGACAGTACCAGCGTTGCGTCGAGGTGGGCGAAGGTGGTCGCCGGCGACGGGTCGGTGAGGTCGTCCGCCGGTACGTAGACCGCCTGGAACGAGGTGATCGATCCGGTCTTGGTGGAGGTGATCCGCTCCTGCAGCGCACCCATCTCCTCGGCCAGCGTCGGTTGGTAACCCACCGCCGACGGCATCCGGCCCAGCAGGGCCGACACTTCGGTACCGGCCAGCGTGTAGCGGTAGATGTTGTCGATGAACATCAACACGTCTCGGCCCTCATCGCGGAAATACTCCGCCATCGTCAGACCGGTCAGAGCGACCCGCAGACGGTTGCCCGGCGGCTCGTTCATCTGACCATAGACCAGCGCCACCTTGTCGAGTACGCCGGCTTCGCTCATCTCGTGGTAGAAGTCGTTGCCTTCCCGCGTCCGCTCACCGACACCGGCGAAGACCGACAGGCCTTCCTGCTGTACCGCGATGTTGTTGATCAGCTCCATCAGGGTGACGGTCTTGCCCACCCCGGCGCCACCGAAGAGGCCGACCTTGCCGCCCTTTGCGATCGGCATGATGAGGTCGATGACCTTGATGCCGGTCTCGAGGATCTCGACCGACGAGGCCTGCTCGTTGTAGGTCGGTGGATCACGGTGAATCGGCATGGTCTTTTCGGCCTCGACCGGGCCGGCCTCGTCGACCGGGCGCCCCAGCACGTCCATGACGCGGCCCAGCGTCGCCTGCCCGACCGGGACCGAGATCGGCGCGCCGGTGCTCTCCACCTCGACGCCACGACGCAAACCGTCGGTGCTGCCCATCGCGATGGTCCGGACGACGCCATCGCCGAGCTGCTGCTGCACTTCCAGTGTCAGATCGTTGTCACTGACCTTCAGTGCCTCATAGACCTTGGGGACCTCACTGCGCGGAAACTCCACGTCCACGACGGCGCCGATGATTTCGACGATATTTCCAGAACTCATTAACGTGTTCCTCTTTAAACTTGGCTAAATTCTTGAATTCGTTGGCCCTTCATCAACCAACCGCGGCCGCGCCGCTGACGATCTCGGAGATTTCCTGGGTGATCGCCGCTTGTCGAGCCTTGTTGTAGATCAGCTTCAGCTCGTCGATCATGTCGCCGGCGTTGTCGGTGGCCGACTTCATCGCCACCATCCGCGCCGACATCTCGCAGGCGATGTTCTCGACCACTCCCTGATAGACCAACGATTCCACATAGCGCATCAACAGGCCATCGAGCACCTCTTTCGAATCGGGCTCGTAGATGTAATCCCAGTGGTGCTTCAGCTCCTCTTCGCCGGAGGGCTCCACCGGAATCAGCTTGCTGACCCGAGGCTTCTGGGTCATCGAGTTGACGAACTCGTTCTCCACCAGATAGAGGCGGTCGATCTCGCCATCGTAGTAGCGGTCCAGCATCACCTTGACCGTGCCGATCAGCGTGTCGAGATGGGGGGTATCCCCCAGATGGGTCACCGTGGAGACGACGTTGCCGATGCGCTTGAAGAACGCCTCGGCCTTGGCGCCGACGAGACAGAGATCGATCTCGATCCCCTGCTCCCGCCACTGTTCCATCGAGTTCATCGCCTCTTTGAACAGGTTGATGTTGAGGCCGCCGCAGAGACCCCGATCGGTGGAGATGATGATATAACCCACCCGCTTCGCTTCGCGCTCCTCGAGAAACGGATGCCGGTACTCCGGGTGGGCCATCGCCAGATGGCTGATGACGTTGCGCATCTTCTCCGCATACGGCTTGGTGGCGTTCATCCGCTCCTGGGCGCGGCGCATCTTGCTGGCGGCCACCATCTCCATGGCCTTGGTGATCTTCTGAGTATTGCTGATACTCTTGATCTGCGTGCGTATCTCTTTACCAACTGCCATGACCGGCCCCGCTTACCAGGTGTTGTTCGCTTTGAAATCTTCCAGCGCCTTTTTCATCTCGGCCTCGATTTCATCGTTGAACTCACCCTTTTCGTTGATTTTCGCCAACAGATCGGCGTGATCCGAATTGAGATAGCTCAGCATCGCCGCTTCGAAATCGACCACCTTGCTGGCATCGACGTCGTCGAGGAAACCCTCGTTGGCGGCATAGAGCGAGAAGGCGATCTCGGCCACGCTCATCGGCGAAAACTGGTTCTGCTTCATCAGCTCGGTGACACGCTTGCCGCGCTCCAGCTGCTGCCGGGTCGCATCGTCGAGATCGGAGGCGAACTGCGAGAAGGCCGCCAGCTCACGATACTGGGCCAGTGCCAGGCGAACACCACCGCCGAGTTTCTTGATGATCTTGGTCTGCGCCGCGCCACCGACCCGCGATACCGACAGACCGGCGTCGATGGCCGGGCGGATACCGGCGTTGAACAGATCGGTGTCGAGGAAGATCTGGCCGTCGGTGATCGAGATGACGTTGGTCGGAACGAAGGCCGACACGTCGCCGGCCTGGGTCTCGATGATCGGCAGCGCCGTCAATGAGCCGGTCTTGCCCTTGACCTCGCCATTGGTGAATTTCTCCACATACTCGGCATTGACCCGGGCGGCACGCTCCAGCAGGCGCGAATGGAGATAGAAGACGTCGCCCGGATAGGCCTCGCGACCCGGCGGACGGCGTAGCAACAGCGATACCTGCCGATAGGCCCAGGCCTGTTTGGTGAGATCGTCATAGACGATCAGCGCGTCTTCGCCCCGGTCACGGAAGTATTCCCCCATCGTACAACCGGCATACGGTGCGATGAACTGCATCGCGGCCGACTCGGCGGCGTTGGCGGCAACGACGATGGTGTGCTCCATCGCGCCAAACTCCTCCAGTTTGCGGACGGTGTTGGCGACGGTGGAAGCCTTCTGACCGACGGCCACATAGATACATTTTATACCGGTACCCTTCTGATTGATGATCGCGTCGATCGCCACCGCCGACTTGCCGGTCTGGCGGTCACCGATGATCAGCTCACGCTGACCACGGCCGATCGGCACCATCGCATCGATGGCCTTCAGGCCAGTCTGTACCGGCTGATCGACCGACTTCCGCTCGATGACGCCCGGCGCCAGCTTTTCGATCGGATCGAAACCGTCGTTGTCGATCGGCCCCTTGCCGTCGATGGGATTGCCGAGCGCGTCGACGACCCGCCCCAGCAGGCCCCGCCCCACCGGCACCTGCAGGATGCGGCCCGTACATTTGGCCGAATCGCCCTCGGTGATGTGTTTGTAGTCACCGAGAATGACGGCGCCGACGGAATCACGCTCCAGGTTGAGCGCCATGCCGTAGGTCTCTCCGGGGAACTCGATCATCTCGCCGGACATGACATCGGCAAGACCGTGGATGCGGACGATACCGTCGGTCACGGAGACAACGGTACCTTCGGTGCGCGCCTCGGCGACCGATTCGAAATCGGCGATGCGCTTCTTGATCAGTTCGCTGATTTCAGCGGGATTCAATTGCATGATTTGTATTCCTCTTAGCGAGTCAGAGCTGCGTTGAGCTTCTCGATGCGGCCTTTGAGCGAGCCATCGATGACCAGGTCGCCGGCTCGAATCAGCGCGCCACCGAGCAGGCTCTTGTCGACATGGCTGGTGATCTTCACGTCACGGCCGAGGCGCTTCCTCAACGCCTCTTCCAGTGCCGCGCGCTGCGCCTTGCTCAGGCGGTAGGCCGAAAAGACCTCGGCCTCCACCGTGCCCTCGGCGTCGGCGCGCAGCTTGTCGTAGAGCATGGAGAGTTCGGGCAACAGCGAGAGCCGGCCGTTTTGCGCCAACAGCTTGATCAGGTTTCTGCCTTGCTCGTCGATGTCGTCACCGCAGGCCGTGACGAAGATATCGGCCACTTGCTGGCGGGTCATCCGCGGATTGTCGATCAGCGTCCGTAGCTGCGGATCCATCGATACCGCCGCCATCAGCTGCAGTTGCTTCGACCATTCGGTCAATGCCTTGTCGGAATCCGCCAGCTCCAGAATCGCCTTGGCATATGGCCGGGCGGCGGTAACGAGATCAGACATGGTTCAGTCTCCGTCAGATTTGCGATGCCAGCTCTTCGAGCACCTTGCTGTGGACCGACGAATCGACCTCCTTGTGGAGGATCTTCTCGACGCCCTGCAGGGCGATCGCGGAGACGTCTCTGCGCAGATCTTCCCGCGCCTGCGCGACCTCGCGCTCGATCTCGGCCTCGGCCGCGGCCTTCAGGCGTTCGCCCTCCTCCCGCGCCGCATTCTTCGCTTCTTCGATGATCTCGTTGCTACGGCGCTGGGCCTGGGCGATGATCTCGGCGGCCTGCTGCTTGGCCTCGGCGAGCGCTTCCTTGGCGCGCTCCTGAGCCAGCTCCTGCTCATGGACGCCACGCTCGGCCGCGGCGAGTCCTTCGGCGATTCGCGCCTTGCGGTCTTCGAGCATCTTGATCATCGGTTCCCAAAGCACTGCCTTGATGAACCAGATCAGTGCGGCGAAGACCAACATCTGACCGATCAGTGTTGCGGTAATGTTCACGGCAACCTCCGCGTTGGATTGACTGGACTACAGACGCGGCAGGATCAACCGCCCACGGCTGCCTTGGCGGCACCGACGAACGGATTGGCGAAGATGAACCACATGGCGATACCCAGAACGATCATCGGGAAGGCCTCCATCAGTCCGCCGGTGAACAACATCTGACCGGTGAGCTGCGGACGCATTTCCGGCTGGCGGGCAATGCCTTCCATGAACTTGGAGCAGATCAGACCCCAGCCCAGGGCGGAACCCAGACCGGCCGCGGCGAGAATGATGCCGACGCCCAGGGCGGTGTATGCGTAGATGGTAGCGAGTTCAGCAGGACTCATTGGCTAGTCTCCTTTGTAAATGAATAAACGTAAAACAAGAAATCAGTGATCTTCCTGGTGCGCCAAGCCGAGATATACGATGGTCAACAGCATGAAGATGAATGCCTGCAACGTGATGACCAGAATATGGAATATCGCCCACAGCGTGCCGAGCAGCACCTGCGCCGGCAATACGAAATATGAGAACGACAGCAGCGCGATCAGCAGGAACAGCAGTTCACCGGCAAACATATTGCCGAACAGCCGCAGCGCGAGACTGACGGGCTTGGCGATCTCCTCGATCGTCGTCATGACGATGTTGACCGGTATCAGAAACTTGCCGAAGGGATGGAACAGATACTGTTTGGCATAGCCGACGAATCCCTTCACCTTGATGTTGTAGTAGACGATCATCGCGAACACGACGATGGCCAGGCCGAACGTGGTGTCGAGGTTGGTCGTCGGCACCACCTTCATATAGACATGGTGCGGATCGGCGCCGAACAGGCCAGCGACCCAGGTGGTGATGCCGGGGATCAGATCGACCGGCACCAGATCCATCGCGTTCATCAGAAAGACCCAGACGAAGATCGTCAGGCCAATCGGCCCGATATAGGGGTTACTCCCGGGGAAGATGTCCTTCACCTGCTGATTGACGAACTCGACGATCGCCTCGACCAGGTTCTGGAACGGCCCGGGATTGTCCGCGTCGAGGTTCTTGCCGACGTACCAGGCCCCATAGGCGAACAGCCCGGCCAGAAGAACGCTCCAGAAGAAGGTATCGACGAAGAAAGCGCCGAAATCGACGATCGACGATGGCTTGTGGGTCTCCGGATCACAACCGATGCACCAGTTGGTCAGATGGTGCTGGATATACTGTACCGGATGGTCGGAAATCGGATCAGCTGCGGTGCTCACGTCGTCTATCCCGTTCTCTCACAATTTGAATTCGATCGGCAGCGGCGCGCCGCGAGACGCCTCTCCCCGCTCCCCCGCCAGGCGGTCATTCCACCTGCCAGCCATGGAAACACGGTTGTTTCCAACACCCTGCCGCTAGGGTTCCCGCCGGCCGAAGAAGTAGGCGACCTGCGCAATCCCGAAAGTCAGTAGCAGCGGCTGCGGCACCAGTTTCAGCGCCTGCAACCCCACGCCCAGCGCCACCAGTACGAATACGAAGCGCTGCACAGCATTGAAATAGATGGCGTAGATCCCCCGCTGCGGGTCCTCCTCCGCCATTTCCCCGGCCAGCGCCACTTTTCTGCCAAGCCAAAGGGTGTTGATCAGGGCGATGGCGCCACCATAGAGGGCCGCTACCGAACCATCGGCGCCATACCACTTCCAGGCCAACGGCAACGCCAGCAGCACGAGGACGGCCTGTATGCCGAGCAGGCGTTTCATGCCGGAACCAGCCTCCCTGAATCAATGGTTGTCGTCTCTGCCAAAACGCTTGCTCTACCGGCTTTGCCAAGGAGGCCGGGACGGGGAAATACCGGGCTGGTCACTACCGATGACGAGCAGCAGAGAACCCGCGATGACCACGTCGCGTTTTGGGTCGGCGGAGTATAAAGGCCGACCAGTAGTCGGTCAATAAAAGTTATGACCAAATAGCCTGAACTTATCGTAACGAAATTCCACCCCGGATTTCGTCTCTGTTCACCGCCCCGCCACACCGTTTTCAGGCCGGCTCGCCAGCGCCGAATCACACGGCAGCGGGCACGAGGTTCAACGTCCGAGAATCTGCTCCAGAATGCCGTCGAGCTCGTCGAGATTGTTGTATGAAACGGTCAGCTTCCCCTGCCCCTTGGTGTTGTACTGAATCCTCACCGGCGCCCCGAGACGGTCGGCCAGATCGTTCTCCAGCCGCACCACGTCCGGTGAACGCTCCGCCCTGGCCGGGCGCGGCTTGCCTTCACCATCGGCCTTGAGCCTGCGAATGTAACGCTCCGTTTCACGCACCGACAAGCCCTTGGCGACGACATGGCGTGCCGCCGCCACCTGGGGTTGACCCGAGAGGGCCAGCAGGGCACGTGCATGCCCCATTTCCAGCGCCCCTTCGTCGAGCAGCGTCTTGACCGCATCCTCCAGGTCCAGCAACCGCAGCAGATTGGTGACGGCCGTGCGGGAGCGGCCCACCGACTCGGCCGTCTGCTGGTGGGTCAGGCCGAATTCGTCGATCAAACGCTGCAACGCCTGCGATTCCTCCAGCGGATTGAGGTTCTCCCGCTGAATGTTCTCGATCAGGGCCATCGCGGCGGCGGCCTGATCGGGCACATCCTTGACGATGGCGGGAATCTCGTGCATTCCGGCCATCTGGGCGGCACGCCAGCGCCGCTCGCCGGCGATCAGCTCGTAACCATCGCCGAGCGGGCGCACGACGATCGGTTGCACCAGCCCCTGGGTACGGATCGATTCGGCCAGCTCTTCCAGGGTCTCCTGGCGAATATTGATTCTCGGTTGATACTGGCCCCGCTGGATCCTGTCCACCGGCAGCCTGGTCAGCTCCGACTCGTTGGAGCCGCGCTTTTCGTTTCGATGGGTGCTGAGCAGGGCGTCGAGACCCCGGCCCAGGCCCGCCTTCTTTCTAGCCATGGGTTTCCACTCCGGCATTGATGCTGGTGGTGCCGCTGATCCGGCGCAGCACCTCGCCGGCCAGGGCGAGGTAGGCTTTGGCGCCGGTCGAGTTGCGATCGTAATGCAGAATAGGGGTGCCGTGGCTCGGCGCCTCGGCCAGGCGGATATTGCGCGGCACGATGGTATTGAAGACCTTGTCCTCGAAATGGGATTCGAGCTGTTCGGAGACATCCCGCGCCAGATTGTTGCGCGGATCGTACATGGTTCGCAGCAGGCCGAAGATCTCCAGCGCCGGATTCACCGAATCGCGAATCTCGGCAATGGTGTTCAACAACGCCGACAGCCCCTCCAGCGCATAGTATTCGCACTGCATCGGGATCATGACCCCCCGGGCCGCCACCATCGCATTGACGGTGAGCATATTGAGCGATGGCGGACAGTCGATGAAGATGAAGTCGTAGCCTGCGGCAACAGGCTCCAGCGCCTTGCGGAGCTTGTATTCCCGGCCAAACATCGAGGTCAGCTTGACCTCGGCAACGGTCAGGTCGCTGTTGGCCGGCAGCAGGTCGAAATGCCATTCGTCGAGATGGGTGATCACCTCCGATGCGGTGGCATCGCCGAGCAGGACGTCACAGGTGGTCAGCTCCAGCGCATGCTTGTCGACCCCGCAGCCCATCGTGGTATTGCCTTGGGGATCCATGTCGATCAACAGCACGCGACGCTTGGTGGCAGCCAACGACGCGCTGAGATTGACGCTGGTGGTCGTCTTGCCGACGCCGCCTTTCTGGTTGGTGACTGCGAGAATCTGGGTCATGAGTTGGCCGCAATGGTGATCAAATGACGTTCGGCGTGCAGACCGGGCACCTGCAACGGAATCACAGTGTACTCGAAATCCGTCGGCAACGCGTCCAGTTCCTCTTGCGGAACCTTCCCCTTCATGGCCAGCAGGCGACCCCCGGAGGCCAGTGCTGGCGCGGTCTGCAGCACGAATTGCTCGGTTCGGGCGAAGGCCCGGCTGATGATCACGTCGAAGCGTGGCCGCCGGCAAAAGTCGGTGGCACGGGCCTGCACCACCTCGACATTGGGCAATTCCAGCGTTCCGACCGCATGCCGCATGAAACGGACCCGTTTGGCGGCCGCGTCGAGCAACACGAAATCGATCCCGGGATGGAAGATCGCCAACGGAATGCCGGGCAGGCCGGCGCCGGCGCCGACGTCGAGCACGCGTCGGGCCGGGGGCAGGTGGGGGGAGACCGACAGACTGTCGAGCAGATGATGGCTCACCATCCGCGCCGGCTCGGTGATCGCGGTGAGGTTGTCGACCCGGTTCCAGCGGGCGATCAGATCGATGTAGCCAAGCGCCTGCGCCAACTGCGCCGGCCGCCAGGGCAGGGCGAGGCTGTCGAGACCGGCGGCCAGTTCCTCGTGTACCGTCACGATCAGGCGGTCTTCCTGCGCGCCGCCGCGGTCTTCTTCAGATGCACCATCAGCAGCGACAGCGCCGCCGGGGTCACGCCCGGGATCCTTCCCGCCTGTCCGATGGTCGAAGGGCGATGCTCGGCCAGCTTCTGTCGTACCTCATGGGAGAGGCCGGCCACCTGATCATAGTCGATGTCATCGGGCAGGGCGGTCTCCTCGTGGCGACGGACTTTCTCGATCTCCTCCTGCTGACGGGCGATATAGCCGGCATACTTGACCTGGATCTCCACCTGTTCGGCCACCACCTCGTCGCTGACGCCGGGTCCGGCCACCGCCAGCGCCATCAGGTCCCGGTAGGTCATGTCCGGCCGCCGCAACAGCGCCTCGAGACGATGCTCGCGTGACGGCACGCCGCCGGGCAGGGCGGCCGCCTCCGCCTCGCTCAAATGGCCGGGATGGATCCAGGTGTCCCGCAGCCGCGCCAACTCCCGTTCGACGGCCTCGCGCTTGCGGTTGAACAGCGCCCAGTGGTCGTCGTCCACCAGACCGAGGCGGCGGCCGGTCTCGGTCAACCGCAGGTCGGCGTTGTCCTCGCGCAGCAGCAGCCGGTGCTCGGCGCGGCTGGTGAACATCCGGTACGGCTCCAGCGTCCCCTGGGTGATCAGATCGTCCACCATGACGCCGATATAGGCCTCGTCGCGGCGGGGGGACCACGGCGCCTGCCCACGCGCGGTCGATGCGGCATTGACACCGGCCAGCAACCCCTGGGCCGCCGCCTCCTCGTAGCCGGTGGTGCCGTTGATCTGGCCGGCGAAGTAGAGTCCCTCGACGAAACGCGTCTCCAGCGTCGGCTTCAGATCCCGTGGATCGAAGAAGTCGTATTCGATGGCATAGCCGGGGCGGGTGATGAAGGCGTTTTCGAAGCCCTCGATGGAACGCACGAAGTCGTACTGGACATCGAAGGGCAGGGAGGTGGAGATGCCGTTGGGATAGACCTCGTTCGAGGTCAGCCCCTCCGGCTCGATGAAGATCTGATGGCTCTCCTTGCCGGCGAACCGGACGATCTTGTCCTCGATCGACGGACAGTAGCGCGGCCCGACCCCCTCGATAACGCCGCTGTACATCGGCGAACGGTCCAGGCCATCCCTGATCAGCGCATGGGTTCGGGCATTGGTGTGGGTGATATGACAGACCATCTGCTCGGGGTGATCGTCGCGACTGCCGCGCAACGAGAACACCGGCCTCGGCTCATCGCCCGGCTGGGTGGCGAGCACGGAGAAGTCGATGGATCGGCGATCGATCCGCGGTGGCGTGCCGGTTTTGAGCCGGCCGACGCGAAACGGCAGCTCTCGCAACCGCCGGGCCAGCGCGATCGCCGGTGGATCACCGGCGCGGCCACCACGGTGCCGACTCTCGCCGATATGGATCAGGCCGTCGAGAAACGTGCCGACGGTCAGCACGACGGCGCGCGCGGTGAAGTCCAGCCCCATCTGGGTGCGCACGCCGGCCACGCGGTCACCATCCATCAGCAGATCATCGACCGCCTGCTGGAACAGTCTGAGATTGGGTTGGTTCTCGACGAAGCCACGGATTGCCGCCTTGTAGAGCACACGGTCGGCCTGGGCGCGGGTGGCTCGCACCGCCGGCCCCTTGCGACGATTGAGGATACGAAAGTGGATGCCGGCCTTGTCGGCCGCCCGTGCCATGACGCCACCGAGGGCGTCGATCTCCTTGACCAGATGCCCCTTGCCGATGCCGCCGATGGCCGGGTTGCAACTCATCTGGCCGATGGTCTCGATGTTGTGCGTCAGCAGCAGCGTCCGGGCACCGGTGCGGGCGCTGGCGAGCGCCGCCTCGACACCGGCATGGCCGCCACCAACGACAATGACATCAAAGCTCTCGGGGTATTTCATCACAACCGGACAACGCAGGAGGAACCGCCCCTTTTAGCGCGTTTGTCGATGCAATACAACCGCTTACTTGCCGATGCAGAACGAGGAGAAGATCTCCCCGAGCAGATCGTCCGGGGTGAAACGGCCGGTGATGGTGCCAAGGTGCTCCTGGGCAATGCGCAGCTCCTCGGCCAGTAGTTCGCCGGCCCGGAACGTCACCAGCTGGGTGCGGGCACGCGCCAGCGCATCGAGGGTCTGCTCCAGCGCCAGCAAATGGCGGCGGCGGGCAGTGAACACCCCCTCGGTACCGGCTTCGAAGCCCACGGCCGCCTGCAGCCGCCGACGCAAGGCGTCGATGCCGGTGCCCCGCTTGGCCGAGACGTAGAGAGCACCATCGAACTCGCCCGGCAGGTGGCCGCTACGATCGATCTTGTTGTGGACCCGGATCACCGGCAGGCGCTCGGGAAGTTGGTCGAGGATGGCCTGGTCGGCCGCGGTAAAGCCGGTTTCGTCATCGATCAGCAGCAGGACCAGATCGGCATTCCCGATCGCTGACCAGGCGCGGCGCACCCCCTCCCGTTCCACCGGATCGTCGCTGTCGCGCAGGCCAGCGGTATCGACCACATGCAGCGGCATGCCATCGAGCTGGATCTGCTCGCGCAGCACATCCCGGGTGGTACCGGCGATATCGGTGACGATCGCGGCCTCCCGCCCGGCCAGCCGATTGAGCAGGCTGGACTTGCCCGCGTTGGGCTGGCCGGCGATCACCAGGTGCAGGCCCTCGCGCAACAGGCTGCCCTGACCCGCCTTGCGGAAGATCTCCCGCAGGGTATCGCGCAGCGCGTCGAGCCGGCCCAGCACTTCGTCTCCTTCGAGAAAGTCGATCTCCTCCTCGGGAAAGTCGAGCGCCGCTTCGACGTAGGTCCGCAACTCGATCAGCTCCCGCAGCACCGTATCGACGGCTTCGGAGAACGCCCCCTGGAGGGATCGCAGCGCGGAGCGGGCGGCCTGCTCTGAGCCGGCGTCGATCAGGTCGGCGATCGCCTCGGCCTGGGCCAGATCCAGCTTGTCGTTGAGAAAGGCGCGCTCGGAGAACTCGCCGGGACGGGCAGGGCGCGCCCCCAGCGCCAGACAGCGGGACAACAGCATGTCCATCAGCACCGGGCCGCCATGTCCGTGCAGTTCCAACACGTCCTCTCCGGTGAACGAGTGGGGGCCGGGAAAGAACAGGGCGATGCCCTGGTCCAGCGGCTGGCCATCGGCGTCGAGAAAGGGCTGATAGCTGGCGTGGCGCGGTGGCGGGCAGCGGCCGAGTACCGCCTCGGCGATGCGACGTGCGGCCGGCCCCGATACCCGAACGATGCCGACGCCGCCACGACCGACCGGCGTGGCCAGCGCGGCGATGGTGTCGATCGGCGCGGCGGTGGTCACGTCCTGGCTTTTTCCGCCTCCTGCTCGATCTGACGGGTGATATACCACTGCTGCGCAATCGACAGGATGTTGTTGACCACCCAGTAGAGCACCAGCCCCGACGGGAAGAAGGCAAAGAAGAAGGTGAAAACGATCGGCATCGTCATCATCACCTTCTGCATCATCGGATCGGGCTGCGGCGGATTCAGCCGGTTCTGCAAGAACATGCTGGCGCCCATCAGCAGCGGCAGGATGTAGTAGGGATCCTTCAGCGACAGATCCTTGATCCACAGTATCCACGGCGCCTGGCGCAGCTCCACGCTCTCCTGCAACACCCAGAACAGGGCGATGAAGACCGGAATCTGGATCAGAATCGGCAGGCAGCCACCAAGCGGATTGATCTTCTCGGTCTTGTAGAGCTCCATCATCGCCTGCTGCTGGCGCGCCTTGTCGTCAGCGTAGCGCTCCTTGATCGCCTGCAGCTTCGGAGCAACCTGCTTCATCTTCGCCATCGAGCGGTAGCTGGTGGCCGAGAGCTTGAAGAAGGCCAGCTTGATCAGCAATGTCAGCAGGATGATGGCCCAACCCCAGTTGCCGACCACGGCATGGATCTTGTCCAGCATCCAGAACAACGGTTTGGCGAAGATCGTGAAGATGCCGTAGTCCGAGGTGAGCTCGAGACCAGGGTAGAGCTTGGCCAGCGCCTTCTGCAGCTTCGGGCCGACATAGACGCGTCCGCCCACGGTGGCGCTCTGTCCCGCCGGCACCGTGATTCGGGGTGTCTGCATGCCGATCAGATAGGCCGGTACATTGCCCTCGCGGACCACCTTGGAATAGAGACGGTTCTCCGTCTCGCTGCTGTGGGGCAGCCAGGCGGAGATGAAGTAGTGCTGCAGGACCGCCACCCAGCCGCTTTTCACGGTCAGATCGAGCGGCTCCTCCTCCATGTCTTCGAACGGCAGCTTGTGGTAAGCCTCGCCGTCGTAGTAGGCGGCGCCGTTGTACGAACGCGCGCCGAACATCCCTTTCTGCACCTCGGCGGGGCCATGACGCAGTTGCATATAGGCCACGGTGGCGAGATCGGCCGCTGACTGGTTGTCGATCTCATAGTCCACGTCGACATAGAACTGGCCGCGGGTGAAGGTATAGGTCTTGGTTACGCGGACGCCATCCGCACCAACCCAGGTCAGCGGCACGACCAGCTCGTCACTGCCGTCGGCCAGGCGGTAGCTGGTCTGCGGCGCGACGAACCGGGCGTGGTGGGTCGGCGCCCGATCGCGATGGTTGGCGAGCAGGCCCGACTGGGCGACATACGGGGGCGGCTCGGCATGGAGCAGCTGGAACGGCTCGTCCTTGCGCTCGAGGCTGACCGGATAGGTGGGCAGTCTGACGTCGACGATGTCGCCACCACGGCTACTGATCTTCAGATCAAGGACGTCGGTTACGACGTGGATGGTGGCGGCCGGCGCCGAGCCGGCTTCCGGCTGCGCCGTCACCACCTGCCCGGTACTCTCCGGGGCGGAGGTGGCGGCTGGGATATCGGTGCCACCCTCGGCAATGCCGGCGGTCGTCTCCGTCGTGCTCGCCTGCGGAACCGGCTGTTGGGCCGGTGGTGGCGGCGCATGATCCTGCATCCAGGCCTGCCAGATCATGAAGCCCAGAAAGGCGAGGGTGATGAGAAGTAGAGAGCGTTGACTTTCCATGGGCGTGATTTCGGAAGTGATAAAGCCGGATGGCAACGGCGATGGATTGCTGACCGGTCCGGCCGGTCAGGCGCTGCGCCGGGCTTCTACCGGGTAGGCGCGCTGGATTCGTCGCCACTGTCTGTCCAGATCCCGTGCCAGCTGCTGGCGATCGATCCGGCGGGCGGGGCGCGCAATGACGACCAGATCGACCGGCGGCAGTTCCTGGCGAATCCGCCGAAACGACTCGCGAACGATCCGCTTCATCAGGTTGCGATCGACGCTGCGCCGGATCTTCTTCTTGCCGATGACGAGCCCGAGGCGTGCATGCCCCAGGTCGTTGGGACGGGCAAGAATCGTCGACGTCGCGGCACCGAAGGGCTTGGCCTCGTCGAAGACCCGGCTGAACTCCGCAGCGCGCAGCAGCCGCGCGCTGCGCGGAAAGCCCGTCTGTGCGTTACGATCAGGCAGAGAGCCGGGCTCGTCCCTTGGCGCGACGGGCTCGCAACACCCGGCGTCCGCCGACGGTGCGCATCCGCGCCCGAAATCCGTGAGTGCGCTTGCGACGAATGTTGCTGGGCTGAAATGTTCTTTTCATAGCTTCGATACCTGGGCCTTGAATCATGATCCTGTAGCCGACGCCGGCGTTCGGGTCCGACCCGAAACCGCCGTGACAGGGCGCGCGAGACTACCGACTGCACCGGAGCTTGTCAATTGGTGGGCTTCTGGCATTTCGTTCACATGCACTGCGCCGTAGTTTATCATCTGTCGGCTCCCCCACAACAAAACCGGCCCGTCTCCTTCTTTGCGATGAACAAGCTCTGGCAGCAATGCACCCACCGCCTGGAAGCGGATCTGACCGAACAGGAGATCAACACCTGGATCCGGCCATTGCAAGCAGTGGAGGGCGAGGGGGAGCTGCTGCTGCTGGCCCCCAACCGGTTCGTTCTCGACTGGGTCAAGGACAACTACATCGACCGCATCCGCGCATTGACGGCAGAGCTGACCGGCAATCCCCGCCATACGGTCAACATCGGTGTCGGCACCGAAACCGTGGCCATGGCGCGGGCACCACAGGCCGAGGTCGCTTCGGCGGCGGTGGCGCCGGACTTCGCGCCATCGATCTCCCGACCGGCGCCGGCCTCGGCACAGTTCACCAACAACCTCAACAGCAACTTCACCTTCGACAACTTCGTCCAGGGCAAGTCCAACCAGCTCGCCCGGGCCGCGGCACTACAGGTCGCCCAGCAACCCGGTGAAGCGTACAACCCGATGTTCATCTATGGCGGCGTCGGTTTGGGCAAGACCCACCTGATGCACGCCATCGGCAACCAGATCCTTGCGCACAACCGCAATGCTCGGGTGGTCTATCTCCACTCGGAGCGCTTCGTCGCCGATATGGTGACAGCCCTGCAGAACAACATGATCGACCAGTTCAAGCGCCACTACCGTTCACTCAACGCGCTGTTGATCGACGACATCCAGTTCTTCGCTGGCAAGGACCGTTCACAGGAGGAGTTCTTCCATACTTTCAATGCGTTGCTGGAAGATCAACAGCAGGTCATCATGACCTCGGACCGCTTCCCCAAGGAGGTGGACGGGCTGGAGGAGCGGCTCAAGTCACGTTTCGGCTGGGGTTTGACCGTGGCCATCGAACCGCCGGAGCTGGAGACCCGGGTCGCCATCCTCAACAACAAAGCGGAGCAGAGCGGGATCGAACTGCCGCAGGAGGTGGCCTTCTTCATCGCCAAGCGGATCCGTTCGAACATCCGGGAACTGGAAGGGGCATTGCGGCGGGTCATCGCCAACGCCCGCTTCATCGGCGATCCGATCACCATCGACTTTGCACGCGAGAGCCTGCGCGATCTGCTGGCGCTGCAGGAGAAGCAGGTGACGATCGAGAACATCCAGAAGACGGTGGCCGAATACTACAAGATCGGCGTGATGGAGATGCTGTCACCGAAACGCAGTCGCTCCATCGCGCGACCGCGGCAGATCGCGATGGCGCTGGCCAAGGAGCTGACCAATCACAGCCTGCCGGAGATCGGTGACAAGTTCGGCGGTCGCGACCACACCACGGTGTTGCATGCTTGCAAGAAGGTCGGCGCGCTGCGCAAGGAGGACCGGCGGATCGACGAGGACTACGAAAACCTCGTTCGAACGCTGTCACACTAGACCGGTTTGGGGGATCGCCGAGATCCCTCCATACCTGCATGCTCGCGTAACCACCGGGCCCGGTAGCAACCCGAAGAAGTCGAAATGGCCACGGCGATCATTCCGGGACGACGGTCACAACCCGGCCGACGAACGGTAGAATAGAGCGAACAAGGTGTGCAAAAGCCTGTGGATAAGCCGCCAGAGAAGATTGCATCGGAAATCGTGGTTGAGTTATTCACAAACTGTCTACAGGCTATGGGGGCGGTCATACACCGCTTTCTATTGTGGAAATTTGTTATAACGCATTGATTTTAAAAGGAAAATTATTTTATTCACAGCACTGGTGGCCCCTTAATAAGAACAACAGGGTTTCTATATAGAAAATCAATAATTGGCAGGGTGCCGAAAAGGCCTTCGGGCACAGGCAAAGCGGGAACAGGGCAGGCAGTCCTCGCTTTCTCCCTGTTTTCGACAACTCGGCATTATCGAGGGCGGGAGCATTTCGGGAGGATCGAACAACAACGGTCGACGACAGCTACGTCATTCACCGGGCACAGTGGACAACCTTGAACAGCGATCAGCCAGCAAGGAAGCCAGTGCTCGACAACCACAGGGTTGGACAATGAAACTGGTCATACAGAGAAACGATTTGCTTTCCCCGCTGCAGAAGGTGGTGGGTGCCATCGAAAAACGGCAGACGATGCCGATGCTGGGCAATGTCCTCATCGAGGCGGAGGATGGCCGTGTCCGCTTCACCGCGACGGACCTCGAGATCCTGTTGCGCTCCGAAGTGGTGCACGATGTCGGCGAGGGCGTCGGCAGCGCGACGATTCCGGCTCGCAAGCTGCTCGATATCTGCAAGGCCTTGCCGGAGAGCGCGGAGATCACACTCGAGGCCAACGAGGAGAAAGGCACGTTGCGAGCCGGCAACAGTCGCTTTACCCTCGTTTGTCTTCCGCCACAGGACTACCCGATGCTGGAGACCGGCCCTGGCGCCTCGTCTGTCGTGCTTCCGGCCCAGAGTCTGCAGGAGTTACTGAACAAGACCGCCTTTGCAATGGCGAATCAGGACGTTCGCTACTATCTCAACGGTCTGATGCTGGAGCGTTTCCCGCGGGGACTGCGGGCGGTTGCCACCGACGGGCATCGACTCACCCTTTGTCAGATCGAGGCGCAGATCGATTCGATCGACGCCGGTGAGCAGGTCATCGTACCGCGCAAGGGCGTGCTCGAGTTGCAGCGCCTGCTCGCGGACGAAGATGGCGACGTGACGTTGGTGTTCGGAGCCAAGCATCTGCGGGTCGAGACATCGAGCGGAGAGTTCGTCTCCAAACTGATCGACGGTAAGTTTCCCGACTACAATCGCGTCGTGCCCGAGGATGCCGGCAATCGGCTGCTGGTATCACGGACACTCTTTCGGGAGGCGTTGCAGCGAGCGGCGATTCTGTCGAATGAGAAGTATCGGGGTATTCGCCTGATGATGGGCGACGACCTGCTGACGCTGGAGGCGCACAACGCCGAACAGGAGGAGGCCGAGGAACGCCTGCCGGTCGAGTATAGCGGCGATGATCTGTCGATTGGCTTCAACGTGCAGTACCTCCTCGACGTTACCACCGTCATGAAGGGGGAGCAGGTGATGCTGGCGCTGAAGGACTCCAACTCCAGCGTGTTGCTGACCGACCCGGAAGACGCTTCGGCCAAGTATGTCGTCATGCCGATGCGTCTTTGACCGTCTCTTCGTGATGATGGTCGGTGGTTCCCCGTGATGAGCGACAGCAGGCGGGGTGGCGCATACCCGTGGTTTTCGGTGTTCCGGGGGCCCTCACGCCGGCCAGATTCTTCGCCGGCGCCCGTTGGCGGTCGGCGTAGCCGCCCGTTACCGTCTTGATTCTCGAACAGCTCAGCATCTCGTCATTGCGCAATCTGCGCGCGGTCGATCTGTCACTGGGACCGCGTTTCAACGTGTTGTATGGCGACAATGGCGCCGGCAAGACCAGTGTGCTCGAGGCGATCCATCTGCTATCCCACGGGCGCTCGTTCAAGAGCAGAAATCCCGCCCATCTCATTCGCCGCGGCGAATCCGAATTGCTGATCCGTGGGCAGTTGACCGATGCCGATGGCCGTTGGCGGATGGCGGTGTTGCGCTCGGCCGAGCAGATGCGGCTGCGGTTGAATGGTCGGGACATCTCGCGTCCAAGTGAAATCGCAGCGCGGCTGCCGGTGCTCGTGATTCATCCTGGATCCTTCGGCTTGCTCGTGGGGAGCCGGGGGGAACGTCGTGCATTCCTCGATTGGGGCGTCTTCTACCAACAACCCGCATTTCGCGGTTTGTGGCGCCGGTTCAACAAACTGCTGAAACAACGCAATGCCGCTCTCCGGGAGGGGCTGCCGGCGCGTTGGGTCGATTGCTGGGATGGGCCGCTGGCCGAGGCCGGGGAGGAGATCGGGCGGCTGCGCCGCGCCTATCTGGCCAGTGTCGTCGAGTTGGCGCCGGCGATTCTCGGACGCTTCGACCCGGCCTTGGAACTGTCGATTCGGTATCTGTCGGGTTGGGCAGCCGACAAGCCGCTGTTGACGCAGTTGCAGGAGATGAAACCGTCGGATAGGGCGCGGGGGTTCACCCAGGCGGGTCCGCAGCGGGGCGGCTTCTCGGTTCAGCTCGATGGGCAGCCGATTGCCGAAGTGGCATCACGCGGTCAACTCAAGTTGGCGACGATCGCCTTCAAACTCGCGCAAATCGAGGTATTCAGCCGGTCGGTGGGGAGAGGGTGTTTGTTGCTGCTCGATGATTTGGACGCCGAACTCGACCAACGGAATTTCTCGATTTTCCTCGAACTGGTCGGCTCGCTTGGGGTTCAGGTGGTTTCGACGACGCTTCACCCGGAGAAGTTTGACCGATGGAAGGCGGAGGAGAAGCGACTGTTCCACGTGGAACATGGGGAAATCGAAGCGGTGGTATAATCCGGCGATACGTTTCACGTGAAACACTGACAGGAAGTGCTGAATGAGCGATAAGCAGTCAACCTACGACTCTTCGAATATCAAGGTTCTCAAGGGCCTCGAGGCGGTTCGAAAGCGGCCCGGTATGTATATCGGTGATACCGACGATGGTACCGGCCTCCATCACATGGTGTTCGAGGTGGTCGACAATGCGATCGATGAGGCGCTGGCTGGTTATTGCAACGAGATCCAGGTCCGGATCCACAACGACAACTCGATCAGTGTCGCCGACGACGGCCGGGGGATACCCGTCGATATCCACGAGGAAGAGGGGGTATCGGCTGCCGAGGTCATCATGACGGTGCTCCATGCCGGCGGGAAGTTCGACGACAATTCCTACAAGGTTTCGGGGGGTCTGCACGGTGTCGGTGTCTCCGTCGTCAATGCGTTGTCCGAAGAGCTGAAGCTGACGATCTATCGGGAAGGGCATATTCATTTTCAGAGCTACACCCATGGCGAGCCCGATGCGCCGATGAAGATCATCGGCGATACCGACAAGACCGGGACCAAGGTACATTTCAAGCCCAACCCCGAGATCTTCGCGATCACCGAATACAACTACGACATCCTGGCCAACCGGCTGCGGGAGTTGTCGTTCCTCAACTCCGGCGTTCGCATCGTCCTGACCGACGATCGCAGCGGAAAGTCGGAAGTCTTTGAATACGAAGGGGGAATCTCGGCGTTCGTCAGCCACCTCAACCGCAAGAAGACGCCGCTCCATCCGCATGTGATCTCGATCCGATCCGAACGCGACGGGGTCACCGTCGAGGCGGCATTGCAATGGAACGACTCCTATCAGGAGAACATCTACTGCTTCACCAACAACATCCCGCAACGAGACGGTGGCACCCATATGGCGGGCTTCCGTGCCGGACTGACCCGGACGATCAATCAGTACCTCGAAAAAGAGGGGATACTGAAGAAAAGCAAGGTGAATACCACCGGCGACGACATGCGGGAGGGGTTGACCGCCATCGTTTCCGTCAAGGTGCCGGATCCGAAGTTTTCGTCGCAGACGAAAGAGAAACTGGTGTCGTCGGAGGTGAAGGGAATCGTCGAATCCAGCCTGGCCGAAAAGCTGGCCGAATTCCTCGAAGAGCATCCCGCGGACGCGAAGGCGATCACCGCCAAGATCGTCGATGCGGCGCGAGCGCGGGAGGCGGCGAGAAAGGCGCGGGAGATGACCCGCCGCAAGGGCGCACTCGACATCGCCGGCTTGCCGGGCAAGCTGGCCGATTGTCAGGAGAAGGATCCGGCCCAATCGGAAATCTACCTCGTGGAGGGGGATTCGGCAGGTGGTTCGGCCAAGCAGGGGCGGGATCGTCGCACCCAGGCCATTCTCCCGCTGAAGGGCAAGATCCTGAATGTCGAAAAGGCGCGCTTCGACAAGATGTTGTCGTCGCCAGAGGTGGGGACGCTGATCACCGCACTGGGCTGTGGCATCGGCAAGGAGGACTACGACCCGGACAAGCTGCGCTACCATCGCATCATCATCATGACCGATGCCGATGTCGATGGCTCCCATATCCGCACATTGCTGCTGACCTTCTTCTATCGGCAGATGCCGGAGTTGATCGAACGAGGGCATATCTATATCGCGCAGCCACCACTGTACAAACTGAAGAAGGGCAAGCAGGAGCAGTATGTCAAGGACGATGCCGAGCTCAATGCCCGGCTGTTGGCGATTGCGCTCGATGGCGCCAAGCTCCATATCAACCCCGAGTCGCCGCCGATCAGCGATGAGGCGTTGGAGGATCTTGCGCGGCGTTACCTGTTGGTCACCGCGACCAATGAGCGCCTGGCGAAACGGTTTCCAGCGGAGGTGCTGCATCAGATGATCTTCGTTCCGCCGCCCAAGAGCGACGAGCTCGACGACGAGGAGGCACTGACGGCATGGTTTCGGCGCACCACCGATCAGATCGACGTCGGCGATAGTGGTTCGCCGGTGCGATACGAAGTGCATTCCCGAAAGAACGACGAAGGGGAGGCGGAAGTGCTGCTGGAGCGCTTCGAGCATGGCACCAGCCACAGCTATCTTTTCGACGGCTCCCTGCTCAAGAGCAATGAGTTTCGCTACCTGATCGAACTCTCCCAGCGCCTGGACGGTTTGCTGGAGCCAGGAGCCTATGTCCAGCGGGGTGAACGGCGGCAGGAAGTGCGTCGCTTCGACGAGGTGATGGAGTGGCTCGGTCGGGAGTCGCGCAAGGGGCTCAACATCCAGCGCTACAAAGGGTTGGGTGAAATGAACCCGGATCAGCTCTGGGAGACGACGATGAACCCGGAGACCCGTCGCCTGCTCCAGGTGCGCATCGAGGACGCCATTCTCGCCGACGAGGTCTTCACGACGCTGATGGGGGATCAGGTGGAGCCGCGGCGGGACTTTATCGAGGTCAATGCGTTGTCGGTGTCCAATCTCGATGTATAGCCGACATGGCGCCTCGAAGAGAATAATAATTATATGAAATACAATGACTTACGTGACTTTATCGCGCAGCTGGAAGCACGCGGGGAGTTACTCAGGATCACCCGGCCGGTGGACCCAAAGCTGGAGATGACCGAGATCGCCTCCCGTGTCCTGCGCCAGGGCGGGCCGGCCTTACTGTTCGAGAAGCCGGTGGGTTCCGAGGTGCCGGTGCTGGCCAATCTCTTCGGCACCATCGGGCGGGTGGCGTTGGGGATGGGCGCCGAGGACCGGTCGCGGTTGCGGGAGATCGGTCGGCTGCTCGCCTTCCTCAAGGAGCCGGAGCCACCAAAAGGGCTGAAATCCGCCTGGGAGACCCTGCCGGTGTTTCGCAAGGTGCTCGACATGGCGCCGAAAAAGGTGAGCAAGGCCGCCTGTCAGGCCGTCGAACTCGATGGCGAGCAAGTCGATCTCGGGCGCTTGCCGATCCAGACCTGCTGGCCCGACGACGCCGGCCCGTTGATCACCTGGGGGCTCGTGATCACCCGGGGGCCGGAGAAGAGCCGTCAGAATCTCGGTATCTATCGCCAGCAGGTGATCGGGCGTAATCGCGTCATCATGCGGTGGCTGGCCCACCGGGGCGGCGCACTCGATTTCCGGGACTGGCAACGCGCCCATCCAGGCGAGCCCTTTCCCGTCGCCGTAGCACTCGGCGCCGACCCGGCCACCATTCTCGCTGCGGTGACACCGATCCCGGACACCCTGTCGGAATACGCCTTTGCCGGCCTGTTGCGCGGCGCCCGCACCGAGGTCGCCGCCTGCCGGCTCTCCGATCTACAGGCCCCGGCCAGCGCGGAATTCGTCCTCGAAGGCCATATCTATCCCGACGACATGGCCGACGAGGGGCCGTTTGGCGACCACACCGGCTATTACAACGAGGTGGAGCGTTTCCCCGTCTTCACCATCGAGAAGATCACCCACCGTCCCGACCCGATCTACCACTCCACCTATACCGGCCGGCCACCGGACGAACCGGCCATTCTCGGCGTTGCGCTCAATGAAGTCTTCGTCCCGATCCTGCAAAAGCAGTTTCCCGAAATCGTCGACTTCTACCTGCCGCCGGAAGGGTGTTCCTATCGGCTCGCCATCGTAAGCCTTCGCAAGCAGTATCCCGGTCACGCCAAGCGGTTGATGTTCGGCGTCTGGTCGTTCCTGCGTCAGTTCATGTACACCAAGTTCGTCATCGTCGTCGACGACGACGTCGATATCCGTAACTGGGAAGACGTCATCTGGGCCATCACCACGCGGATGGACCCCGCGCGTGACACGACGCTGATCGAGAACACACCGATCGATTACCTCGATTTCGCCTCGCCGGTCTCCGGGCTCGGTTCGAAGATGGGGCTGGATGCCACCACCAAATGGGCGGGCGAAACCGATCGCGAATGGGGTCGCCCCATCGTCATGGACCCCGATGTCGTCCAGCGCATCGACGAAATCTGGGACAGTCTGGGTATTCCATTGCCGGAAGGGAAGAGATGAGCAAACGCTACAAGATCACGATACACGACACCACCGACAGCTTCGAGGCGTCGCCCGGCGAGCCGGTACTCGATGCCGCATTGGCGCAGGGGATTCTGCTGCCACACGGCTGTCGGGGCGGTTTCTGCGGTTCCTGCCTGGGCGAGGTTCTCGAAGGGGAGGTGGACTATCCCGAGGGACTGCCCGACGCGCTCAGCGAGGCGGATGCCGCCGCCGGCAAGGCGCTGTTCTGTAAGGCCGTTGCCCGCAGTGATCTGGAGATCTCGGTACCGGAGTACCGCAGGGAATCCCACGAGGTGAAGACCCTCCCTGCGCGGATTGAGACGCTACAGCGGCTCAGCGACGACGTCATGCGGATGGTGCTGAAGATTCCCGAGCACGAACACTTCGACTATCTGCCGGGGCAGTATCTCGATATCCTGCTGAAGGATGGGCGCCGTCGTTCGTTTTCGATGGCCAGTCCGCCAGGCGCCGGTCGACCGATCGAGCTTCACATCCGCCATGTGCCCGGTGGCTTCTTCACCGGCCAAGTGTTCAACCAGCTCAAGCCGAAGGACATTCTGCGGATCGAAGGCCCGTTCGGCAGCTTCTGGTTTCGTGATGACAGCCCGCGGCCGGCGATCATGGTCGCCGGCGGTACCGGCTTTGCACCGATCAAGGCGATCATCGAGGATTTGATCGACAAGGGATCGACAAGGCCGCTTCACCTCTTCTGGGGCGTGCGAGCCAAAGCCGATCTCTATCTGCGGGAGCTGGTCGAGGGATGGGTGGCGCGGCATCCCAACATCCATTTCACGCCGGTACTCTCCGAACCGGCCCCGGCGGACCAATGGACGGGAGAGACCGGTTTCGTCCATGAGGCCGTGGCCAGGGCGTTCCCGGCGATGTCGGCCTACGATGTCTATCTCTGCGGACCGCCGGTGATGATCGAAGCGGCAAAGCGCGTCTTTGCCGGGCAGGGCCTGCCGGAATCCCAACTCTTCTACGACAGCTTCGACTTCGCCGAATCGTGAACGGCGAGGGCCTTCGTCTCAGCAGCGCTGCTCCTGCTGAACCAGCAATCTGAAGCCTTCTTTGTAGGCCCGCTTGGCCTCTTCCGGCTCGTCGATGCGCTCGTGCAGCTCGGCCAGCGCCTGATAGCCGCGGGCGCTCGGTTTCAGCGCCAGGCTCTGTTGCAACAGGCTGCGCGCCTTGCCCCAAAGCCCGTTGCTGATACAAAGCCGGGCTGTCGTCACCAGCAGTTCGGGGCTGTCGGGATGGGCGGCCAGCCACCCCTCTGCTTTTTTCAGCGCCTCGATTGGATCGTCGAATTCGATATCGCCGTAGAGCGCGGCCAGAGGGTCGTCCCAAGTGTCGGCGAGGGCGGATTCGATCACCCGCCGGGCCTTGGTGTATTCCTTCATGCGTATCAACGACCGCGCGTAGAGAAAGATCAGCGACGGCTGCTGGCGAGCGTCCTTCGGCAGGCTTTTCCACAGCGCCTGCAGTTTTTCGAAGTCGCCCGCCTCACCGGCCGCGCTGAGCAGCGCGTTGGCGGCGGCGAACTCCAGTGAGCGCAGCTCTTCGGGGAGCAGTTTTCCTCCCTTGCGCAGCTTTGGCAGCAGCGCGTAGAGGCTGTCGAAATCCCCCATGCGGTGATAGACCCTCGCCAGCAGCTTGTGAATGAACGGATGCCGCGGCGACAGGGCTTGTAGACGCTTCAGCGTCGCCAGTGCCTCCTCGTACTGCTGTTGGTGGGTCTGCAGCTCGGCTTGCGCCAGCCCGACCGCAAGATCGGCACCGCTGTCGGTCTGGATGGCCTGGCGCAGATAGTCGTCCCGTCGCTCCGGCGCTTTTTGTCGCTGGGCGGCATGGGCCGCCACCAAGTAATTGATCACCGGTGATTCGCTGTGCCGGACGGCGCCGGTGACCAGTTTCTCGGCCTTCTTCCAGTTGCCCTCGGCCATCTGCAGTAGAGCGTCGGCAAGATCACGGCGGGCCTTTCTGATCTGTTTACGGTGGGTGAAACGCTTGAGGCCGGCGGGGGTGTTGATGATGCCCAGCAACATCTTGGCGAGCAGATAGAGCGCCAGCAGCAGCAGCGAGCCGATGATCAGAAAATCGAACAGCGGCATCTCGATCGAGGTGCTGCCGTAACCCAGTAGCACATAGCCGGGCTTGTTCAGCGCCAGATAGGCGAGGCCGCTGACGCCGAAGAGTACCGCGAAGAGAATCAACAGAAACTTCATTGCGTCCGCCCGGCTTCGGTGTCGACGACCGGATGGGAGCCGAGCAGCGAGGCGATCAGGTCGAGCGTCGGCTGCAGGCTGGGTTGGGAGGTGAAGGGGTCGATGTCGCGGAGCCGCGCCAGTTCGGCGGCGATGGCCTCTCCATCGGCGCCCAGCGCGTTGTCCTGTAACCACAGATCGATGCCGTCGAGGGCATGGCGGTAGAAGGTGGGATTGTTCTGGGCCAGCGCCAGACGCAGCGTCAGCAAGCGCATCTTCAGCAGTTCGAGCTGACGGGCGGCGACGCGGCTGCCGTCGAGTGCGTCGAGTGGCCGGTCGTGGTGAACCACCCGGATGCGTTGTGTCAGCAGCGAGAGCAGTCTGTCCGTCGGCGCCGCTTTGGTCTCGGCCGTTGCCGGGGTCTCCTGTGGTTCGGTGCCCTCCGCCCGTGGTGGGCGAGGGTAGGGGCGCAGCCGGGCGATCTGCTGTTCCAGCGTAGCAATGATGGCCGCCGGATCGGTTTCGCTCGGGATGGCGAGCCGCTGCAGGTCGTGTTGCAGCCGCTGCCGTAGCGGTTCCAGCGTCGGGTCCGCAAGCTCGGCCAGGCGTCCCAGTGCGGCCTCCACGGCACGGCGGGCCGTGGCCCGATCCTGCATCAGTTGCAGCCGGTCTTGGGCCATTCGCACCAGGTAGCGAATCTCCGACAGTTTCCACTCTCGCGTGGTCCAGAATGCCTGGCCGCGGATCGTGGCGAGATTCTGCTCCAGACCATGAAAGCGCTGCTGATCGAGGTTCAGCGCCTCCTGCTGCAACGCCTGCTGTCGTGCCAGGCGGGAAATCGCCTCGGCCTGTTCAGCCAGTTGACCGGCCGTCTGCTCACCCTGCTGGCTGAGCCGCGACGGCAGCGTCAACAGTGGTTCGAGTTTCTGCTGGTAGAGATAGTAACCGCCACCGATGCCGCCGATCGCCGTCAGCAGTGCCAGCCAGGCGACGAGGCCACCGCCCCGCTTGGGCCGGCCGGCATTGGGTGAATCGTTGGCGGGTTCGGCCGTCTCGGCGGTGGTGCGGTCGATCGGTTCGTTGCTGGAGGGTTTATCGGTCATGGTCGGCAGTCTCGCTCCGGCGCCACTCGATCAACGCCTTGAACATGGAGTCGTCCGTCGGATCGGCGGCGATCCACGGCCGGGCGCGAAAGCCCGCCTCGACAACGGCCTCGCCGATGCGTGGACTGCCGGCGATCACCGGCAGCGAGTACGGGTCGAAGTCGGATAGTCTAGCAGCCATCGAAAGGAAGTTGTTCAGCGTCTCGACACTGGTGACGGTCACCACATCGACCGGTGTCTTGACGAGCTTCTCCTCCAGCTCGGCCAGCGTGAGCTCCGGCTTGCAGCGTCGGTAGACCTCCAGCCGGATCACGTTCGCGCCGCGATCGGTGAGTTCCTCGGCCAGACGGTTGCGACCCCCCTCGCCGCAGAAGATGAACACCTGCGCATCGTCCAGTGCCTGCAGTTCCTCCCACTCCAGCAGATCCTCGCTGGTGAAGCCGTGTGCCGGGTGGAAAGCCACGGTGATCCCCGCCTTCTCCAGTTGGTCGGCGGTACGCGAGCCGATGGCGAGGCAGGTCAGGTCCCGCGGCAACTTCTCCAGCAACGGCGTGCCGTAGTCGACCGCGTTGCGGCTGACGAATATGGCAAACTTACGGCCAGTGGCTGCGCCCGCATCGCCCTCGTCGACGTATTGGGGGGTGATGGGCATGATGTCGATGGCTGGCAACGAAACGGCCTCACCGCCAGCCGATTTCACCAGTTGGCAGAAATGGTCGGCAAGGTGCGCCGGGCGTGTCACCAGCACTCGCGTGCCACTGAGCGAATCATGGTTGTGAGTCAAATTGAAACCTGTCGTAGCTTGAACGGATGGCCGGGCGCGGCACGGAACGGAAATCGATGATGAAAAATAGTATCACCTTTTATTTCCAGTGGTCAGGACTGCTGCTGGTGCTGTTGATGAGTATGTCGGCCGCCGACGAGACGATGCTGCCGCCGGTTCGGATCGAACCGTTACGGAACCTGCAACAGGATCTGGCCGAGGTGCGACGCAGCGGCCGTCCGCTGATGTTAATCTTCAGCGCCGATCATTGCCCCTTCTGCGAACGCCTGAAAGAGAACATCGTCAAACCGATGTTGCGCAGCGGTGACTACGACGACCGGATTCTGATCCGGATCACCGAACTCGATATCTATGAGTCCGTCACTGGCAAGAATGGCCAGCCGATCGATCCACCCGATCTGGCCCGGGCCTATGGCGTCTTCGTGACGCCGACGGTGCTCTTGCTGGGGCCGGATGGGGAGGAACTGGCGCCGAGACAGCTCGGAATCAACAATGAGGATTTCTATGGCGCCTATCTGGACAATGCCATCGCCGAGGCGCGGGAGAAACTGAAGGCCGGCGCGCCGCAGGGTGCGCCGGCCAAACGGTGATCGGCCCGGGCGGTGGCGCTACGCCTTGCCCTTGAGGAAACGGCGAACCTCGGCCACGTGCCGGCGGCTGATCTCCAGCAGATCGTCGGCGTCGCGCAGCACCAGCTGGAACCGCCCCTCCGGCGTCTTGTTCATGCCGATCATGTGATCGCGTGAGACCAGGGCATTGCGGTGGATGCGCATGAAGCGCTCGGAGAACTCCTCCTCCAGCGACTTGAGCGGCTCCTCGATCAGCACTTCGCCATTGGCATGACGGACGGTGACGTATTTCTGATCGGCCTGAAAGTAGTAGATATCGGTCAGCGGGATCAACTCGAGATTGCCACGGACCCGCGCGCAGATGTGGGTGCGGACGTTTTTCTCGCCCTGGTTGAGATGCGCCAGCTGTGCCTTGTTGAGTTTGGATGCCTTCTCGATCGCCGACAGCAGCTTCTCCTCCTGAATCGGCTTGAGCAGATAGGCCACCGCTTCGGTCTCGAAGGCCTCCAGCGCGTGTTCTTCATAGGCCGTGGTAAAGATGATGGCGGGGGGCTCCTCCATCTCCGACAGATGGCGGGCGGCCTCGAGCCCGTCCATGCCCGGCATGCGGATGTCCAGCAACGCGATGTCGGGTTGCTCCGTCTCGGCACAGCGGATGGCTTCGAGCCCGTTCATCGCCTCGCCGCAGACCTCGAATTCTCCCTTGTTGTCCAGCAGGCTGGAGAGACGGTCCAGTGCCGGCTTTTCGTCGTCGACAATCATTATTTTCATCGGTTTACCTCGGTATCCTGAAGGAGACGACGTAGAGGTCGTCCCTGGCGTCTATGTTGAGTTTGCCTTCGTCTCCATAAGCCAGCTGGAGACGTTGGCGGATATTTTCCTGGGCCATGCGATTGCCCTTGTGTTCCCGCTGCCCGGAGCGGGTGCTCAGTGGGTTGGCCACCCGCACCTCGATGGCATCCGGCTTGTTGAGCAGGCTGATCTTGACGGTGCCGCCCTCGGTCAATGGCTCGATGCCGTGATAGAGCGCGTTCTCCACCAGCGGCTGCAACATCAACGCCGGCAGCTTGGTGTACATGTCGATGTCGTCGTCGATCTCCCACTCGACCCGGAGGCGGTCGCCCAGACGGTGCTTTTCGATGCTGAGATAGCGCTTGGTGACCTGCAACTCCTCCTTCAGCGTCAGCATGTTCTTCTCCGCCAGCGAAACGCGGAAGAGATGGGCCAGATCGACCACGGCCGCCTCCGCCTCGTCCGGGTTGGTCCGTGTCAGGCTGGCGATGAGATTCATGCTGTTGAACAGGAAATGGGGCCGGATCCGGGCCTGCAGCGCCTGGATTCGTGCTTTGGCCTCGGCTTCGGTGTTGCTCTTCCACTGGTGCTGCACGTAGAAGTAGCGCAGCACCAGCGCGGTGACGATGGCGCAGATGATCAGGTTGCGCAATACGAAGTGACCCGCATAGTCGGGGCTGACCTGGAGATAGAGCGAGCGGATCAGCCAGAGCGAGGCCAGTGAAAAGAGCGCCGTCACCGACAGGATGATGCCGTAGGTGAGCGCGATCGTCTTGCGCGTGTCCTCGTCGTTCACCTTGCGGTTGAAGTAGCAGAGGATGGCGACGGAGGTGAGCGCGACCCATTGGGTGAACAGCGAGATCAACAGCAACCGGGTGCCGAATTCCGCCCCGGTCGCCTCCTGCGCGAGCGACAGGATCAGGGCGAGCACCTCGGCACCCGCGATCACGAGGATGACATTGCGTCCCTCGCAGAAGTTTGGCAGAAATCCCTCGCTGCCAAGCCCGTTCTCGTTTCCGGTGATGGTAGTCATAAACATCCTGTTTAATTCAACGCCAAAAATAGCGTGATATGGCGCCGGAACTCAATAACGGGTGATATAATCGCGTCACACTTTTCACGTTCGCTTCGAATCTTATCCGGGTATCCCCGATGACCGAGAATCAGGACAAATTGTGGGGCGGCCGGTTCACCGAACCGACCGATGCCTTCGTCGAGGCCTTCACCGCATCGGTGGGTTTCGACCGCAGGCTGTACCGGCAGGATATTGCGGGCTCGATCGCCCACGCGACGATGTTAGCGCATATCGGATTGCTTTCCGAGGAGGAGAAAACCCGCATCGTGGAAGGGCTGGAGACGATTCGGGACGAGATCGAATCGGGCCGTTTCGACTGGTCGGTGGCGCGTGAAGACGTCCATATGAACATCGAGTCCCGGCTCACGGCGCTGATCGGCGATGCCGGCAAGAAACTCCATACCGGCCGTTCGCGCAACGACCAGGTCGCCACCGACATCCGCCTCTACCTCCGTGATGAGATCGACGCGATCAACACCGAGATCCGGCGTCTGCAGAAGGGGTTGCTGGACCTGGCCGAACGTGAGGCGGAGACGATCATGCCGGGCTTCACCCATCTGCAGGTCGCGCAGCCGGTGACGTTCGGTCATCACATGCTGGCATGGTTCGAAATGCTCGACCGGGACTTCGACCGCATGGCCGACTGCCGCCGCCGGGTCAACGTGATGCCGCTGGGCAGTGCCGCGCTGGCCGGCACCAGCTACCCGCTGGACCGCTTCATGACCGCCGAGCTGCTCGGGTTCGAACGGCCCTGCCGCAACTCGCTCGATGGCGTCAGCGACCGCGATTTCGCCATCGAGTTCACCGCCGCCGCCGCCCTGGTGATGACCCACCTCTCGCGGATGAGCGAGGAACTGGTCGTCTGGGCGTCGGCACAGTTCGACTTCATCGACATACCGGATCGTTTCTGCACCGGCTCGTCGATCATGCCGCAGAAGAAGAACCCCGACGTTCCCGAACTGGTGCGGGGCAAGAGCGGTCGCGTCAACGGCAACCTGATTGCCCTGCTGACACTGATGAAGAGCCAGCCGCTGGCCTACAACAAGGACAACCAGGAGGACAAGGAGCCGTTGTTCGACACCGTCGATACGCTGCGCGGCTCGCTGCGTGCCTTTGCCGACATGGTGCCCGCGCTCACGGTGAAGGCCGACAACATGCTCGCGGCGGCACGGCAGGGCTTCGCCACGGCCACCGACCTGGCCGACTATCTGGTGCGCCGGGGCCTGCCGTTTCGCGATGCACACGAAGTGGTCGGCAAGGCCGTGCAGCACGCGGCGGAGCAGGGCTGCGATCTGGCCGATCTGTCGCTGGAGACATTGCAGCGGTTTTCGCCGGTCATCGATGAAGAGGTCTACGATGTGCTAACGCTGGAAGGTTCCGTCGCCGCGCGCGACCATTTCGGTGGCACCGCGCCGGCGCAGGTGCGGCAGCGGATCGGGGAACTGCGGGCGGAGTACGGCCTCTGATGCTGCGCCTTGCCGGCACCCTGCTGATGCTGCTGCCGTTGGGCCCGACGGGCTGTGGCGGAAATGGTGACCGCCCCCCGGCCGAGCTGATGAGCATCGTCGATACCTGCACCACCTGCCATGGCCCCGATGGCAAGAGTGTCGGCGCCGTGCCCTCTCTCTATGGCAAGAGCGAGACCGAGATCCTGCGGGCATTGGAGGACTTCGCGCTCGGCGAGCGTGACTCACCGATCATGCAGGGCATCGTCACCGCCTACTCCGGTGAGGAGCTGGAGGCGTTGGCGAAGTACTTTGGCGGCCTGCCGATGCGGGATCGCTGAGGTGGTGGATCGGCGTCGTCGTCGGTTTCTCGGCTGCGGGGCCGCGACGCTGTTGCTGCCGGCCTGCGCCACGGTGCCGGAGAGACCCCCGGGTCAGACCCGCCATTTCCATGTTGCCATCGTCGGCGGTGGCTATGGTGGGGCCAGCACGGCCCGTTTCCTCAAGCGTCTCGACCCTGAAATCCGGGTCACACTGATCGAATACGACAAGGTTCATGCCACCGGCCCGGCCAGCAACTGGGTGATCGCCGGCTTGAAACCCTTTCCGTCGATACTCGCGCGCTATCGCAAGCTGGAGCGGCTCGGCGTCAAGGTGATTCACGACTGGGTCAGCGCCATCGACGTCGATGGACACAACCTGCGTTTCGACGATGGCAGTCGGCTCGGTTACGATCGTCTCGTCGTCGCCCCCGGGGTCGCGATGACGTGGAAGGCGCTGGAGGGTTATGACGAAAAGGCCGCCCAAAGCCTGCCACACGGCTGGTTGCCGGGGATGGAGACGTTGCAGCTGGCGCAGCAGCTCAAACGGCTGCGTCGCGGCGCCACCGTATTGCTGGCGCGGCCCGCCGGCGACATGAGCTGCCCACCGGCGTTCTATGAGCGGGCCGGTCTGATCGCCGACTATCTGCGGAACCACGATCCGACCGCGAGACTGCGATTGTTCGATCCGTCCGCGCCCACGCCGTTGCGTCGGCGCTTCGAAGCGCTGTGGCGCGAGGCCGGGCTGCTGGGCGACGGGCGGGGTGTGATCGAACAGGTGACCGGCCGGGATGCGCGCATCCACCGGGTCGATCCGCTGGGTCGCAAGGTCTACGCCGGCGCGATCGAGCAGCGTCATCGGGCCGACCTGCTCGATGTCGTCCCGCCGCAGCGGGCCGGCCGCCTGGCCGAGGCGGCCGGCCTGGTCGATGCCAGTGGCTGGTGTCCGGTCGACCCCTGGAGCAGCGAATCGACCATCGTGCCCGGCATCCACGTCATCGGTGATGCCGCAGCCTCCCCGTTCGGTCGCAGCGCCGCTGCCGCCCACCAGGCCGCGGCCCGCTGCGCCCGCCATCTCGTTGCGGTTGCGCGACAGCAGCCGGCCAATGGCGAACGGGCGGCGGTGACGCTGCAAACCTTCAGCCTCGCGACGATGGAGACGGGCCTGCGGTGGCAGCGTCGCTGGCACTGGGCCGCCGGCGAGCCGCAGCCCGACGAGACGGAGAGCCGCATCGACAGCGGTGAGGCGCTGGCCGACGAGGCGAAGAGACACTACCGCCAGCTTCGCCACGCCATCTGGAGTTGATCATGATCCCCGACGCCACCACCGAAGCATTGCGGATGTTGATCAGCGGCGACCCGGCCCTGTGGGAGATCATCATGATCTCGCTGACGGTCTCGGGCCGTGCCTTGCTGTTCTGCCTGCCACCGGGCATCGCGCTGGCGTTCCTGCTCTCCTATCTGGAGTTTCCGGGGCGGCGTCTGGTGGTGGTGATGTTCCAGACGCTGATGTCGATACCAGCGGTCGTCGTCGGCCTGACCGTCTATCTGTTGCTGGCGCGGCAGGGGCTGTTCGGCGACCTCAAACTGTTGTTCACGCAGACGGCCATGGTCATTGGCCAGATGTTGTTGAGTTTTCCGATCATCGTCGCCCTGGGTTACAGCGCATTCCAGGCGGCGGGCCGGCGGGGATGGGAGACGGCGCGAACCCTGGGCGCCAGCCGGCTGCGGGCCTTTTTCAAGCTGCTCCACGAGGTGCGCTTCGGCCTGTTCGTGGCCTTTGCCGCCGCCTTCGGCCGGATCATCTCCGAGGTTGGTGTCTCGATGATGGTCGGTGGTAACATCCTCGGCTATACACGCAACATTCCGACGGCGATCGCGCTGGAGAGCAGCAAGGGCGAGTTTGCCCAAGGCATCGCCCTCGGCATCGTGCTGATGCTGATTGCACTGGCGCTGAATCTGTTGCTGCATTTTTCCCAGGGGCGTGAACCCGTGGTGGTCTGATGATCCGATTCGTCGAAATACACAAGCGATATGGCCGCCAGGAGATTCTCACCGATGTCGGGCTGGAGATTCATCCCGGTGAGTTCACGCTGATCACTGGCGCCAACGGATCGGGTAAGACCACGCTGCTGCGCATCATCGCCGGGCTCGACCGCCCCGACCGTGCCGGCGTCATGCTGGTGGGGCAGATGCGCAGCTGGCGCAAGTCTCGCAAGGCGCTGCGGCGCCGCACCGTCTATCTGCACCAGCGTCCCTACCTCTTCTCGGGCAGCGTGCTCGACAATCTGCGCTTTGCGCTGTCGGTCAACCACGTTCGTGGCCGCGACGGGCGCAAGCGGCTCGACAGCGTCATCGACAGTTTTTTTCTCGGCAGCCTGTTGCAGCGTGACGCGCGCTCGCTCTCGGGTGGCGAGCAGCAGCGGGTGGCGCTGGCCCGGGCGGTGTTGACCGAGCCCGAGGTGTTGTTGCTCGACGAGCCGACCGCCAATATGGACGCCGCGTCCCGCGCCCAGTTCATGACCATGCTGTTCCACTCCGGCAACCGCCGTCAGGCCGTCGTCCTCGTCAGTCACGACATCGCCGGACTGGATCTGCGCTGTGATCACCATTTCGATCTGCGTGATGGCCGCCTGCTCGAAGTGACGCTCGACGAGCAGAGCCGTCAGGCCCACAGTGGCCTGAAGTTGGTGAAGTAGCGTCCCGACAGCAACCGCGGAGGAACCGCCATGAGCCCAACAGACATTCGACATCAGCCCTCCTGTGCCGATCCGGTCGATACCAGCCGGGCACTCTCGGTGGACGAGGCACGGGAGATGATTCTTGCCGGCATCCGCCCGCTGGCCGGTTACGAGAAGCTGCCGATCCGCAGCGCGCTGGGCCGTTACCTCGCCGAAAGCGTGGTCTCCCCGGTCGATGTGCCGGCGCATCGCAACTCGGCGATGGATGGTTTTGCCATCCGCGGCTCGGAGATTCCGCCCGAGGGTGAGAGCGCGGAGTTTCGCTGCGTCGGCACGGTGTTGGCCGGCCATCCGTTCGATGGCGAGGTCGGGCCGGGCGAGTGTGTGCAGATCATGACCGGTGCGCCGGTGCCGGATGTGCTCGATACCGTCGTCATGCAGGAACAGGCCGAATACGACGGGCAGATGGTGCGCATCGGCGGCCGACACAAGCCTGGTCAGAACGTCCGCCAGGCGGGTGAGGATCTGGCCCGAGGCGGTGTCGTATTCTCGCCGGGCCGGAAAATCACGGCGGCCGATCTCGGCGTCGTCGCGTCGCTTGGTATCGCCGAGTTACGGGTCCGCCGCCGCCCGGTCGTTGCTTTCTTCTCCACCGGCGACGAGCTACGTTCGATCGGCGAGCCGCTCGGGGAAGGAGAGATCTACGACAGCAACCGCTATACGCTCTACGGCATGCTCACCGAGCTGGGCGTGGAGTTGCTCGACATGGGCGTCGTCGCCGATGATCCGGAGGCGATGGAGGCGGCGTTTTCGACTGCGGCCCAGGTGGCGGACCTGATTCTGACCAGTGGCGGTGTCTCGGTGGGGGAGGCGGACTACATCAAGCCGGTACTCGAATCGCTCGGCGAGATCACCTTCTGGAAGATCAAGATGAAACCGGGCCGGCCGCTGACCTTCGGACGTCTGGGCAATGCCACGTTCGTCGGTCTGCCGGGCAATCCGGTGGCGGTCATGGTGGCCTTCCATCAATTCGTGCTGCCGGCGCTGCAATACATGATGAGTGGGCGCCAGCCGCAACCGATGCTGCTCAAGGCCATCGCCACCGAGCCGATCCGCAAGCGTCCGGGACGCACCGAATTCGCCCGCGGAATCTTCCATCTCGATGCCGATGGCCTGAAGGTCGCCACCACCGGGCAGCAGGGCTCCGGTATTCTCACTTCGATGAGCCGTGCCAACTGTTACATCGTCCTGCCGCCGGCCCAGGGGCAGGTGGCCGTGGGTGATGAAGTGACGATACAGCCGTTCGTCTCGTTGGCGGCTACCGCGACCTGAGCGGGCCGCCCTATCGTCCAATCTGGCCTTGGCCGTCGTCGCTTGCCCCGAAGAGGCCCGGCGGGGTGACGGCTTTCGACCTTCCATCGACAGGCTGGTAAGGTAACCGGCCGTTTCGTTTCGTGAAGACCACCATGTCCGCAGCCCTCGATTCGAAGGTGCCCTTGTTGGGTTTCTGTGCCTACAGCGGTACCGGCAAGACCACCCTGCTGAAAAAACTCATCCCGCTGTTACGGCGGCGGGGATTGCGGCTGGGCGTCATCAAACACTCCCACCACGATTTCGAAATCGACCATCCGGGAAAAGACAGCTATGAACTGCGTCGGGCTGGCGCCAATCAACTGCTGATCGCTTCCCGATATCGTACCGTCCATGTCACCGAGCTGGAGAACCGAGACGATGCGCCGCCGTTGCGGGAGCTGCTGTGCCAGCTCGACGTTACGGCCCTCGATCTCGTGCTGGTCGAAGGCTACCGTCACGAGGCGTTGCCCAAAATCGAACTTCATCGCCCGTCATTGGGCAAGCCGCTGATATTTCCCAACGATCGGCACGTGGTGGCCATCGCCACCGATGCACCGATCGAACCGCACCCGCTGCCTTCGCTCGATCTGAACGATCCGGTCGCGGTCGCCGATTTCATCGAAAAGAACATCATCGCCCCAGCCAAGCCAGCGGCCGGGCGATGATCGCGCGGGAAAATCGGCGCAGCCGACCGGCCGCCGGAGACGATCCGTAATCGGTCTTCCACCATCGGGTGGTGTAAAGCGGTTCAGATCAACTTTCCGGCATAGTCGGCGATACCGGGATTGTCCTTGACGCCCTTGATGGAAGGGTGATTGACCTTGTCGAGCTTGAGAGTCTTGTTGGCGCGCAGATAGTCGGCGGCCAC
>CAZTOZ010000012.1:0-3007 GCA_964614535.1 uncultured Thiotrichales bacterium
TGCCATGACTCTGATCAAGACCGAGGATCTCATCACCAGCGTGACGGATGCGCTGCAGTTTATTTCGTACTACCACCCGGAGGATTTCGTTCGTGCGTTGGCGAATGCGTGGGAGCGGGAGGCGTCTCCGGCGGCCAGGGATGCGCTGACGCAGTTGTTGGCCAATTCACGGATGTCGGCCATTGGTCATCGGCCGGTTTGCCAGGACACGGGGATCGTCACGGTGTTCATCGATATCGGCATGGGGGTGCGCTGGGAAGGTGACATGAGTGTGGAGGAGATGATCAACGAGGGCGTACGCCGCGCCTATCTGTGGCCGGACAATGTACTGCGTGCGTCGATGGTTTCCGATCCCGCCGGTGAGCGCCGCAATACCGGTGACAATACGCCGGCGGTGATTCATATGCGGGTCGTGCCTGGTGATACGGTCGAGGTGGAGGTCGCGGCGAAGGGGGGTGGTTCAGAGAACAAGGCGCGGTTGGCGATGCTCAATCCCAGCGACAGCATCGTCGATTGGGTGTTGGAAACGGTGCCGACGCTGGGTGCCGGCTGGTGCCCGCCGGGGTTGCTCGGCATCGGGATCGGTGGCACGGCGGAAAAGGCGGCGGTGCTGGCCAAAGAGGCATTGATGGAGCCGATCGACATTCACGAGCTGAAGGCGCGGGGGCCACGGAACCGGATCGAGGCGTTGCGGTTGGAGTTGATGGAAAAGGTCAACGATCTCGGGATCGGTGCGCAGGGCTTGGGCGGGGTGACGACGGTGCTCGATGTGAAGATCCGCGACTTTCCCACCCACGCGGCGTCGCTGCCGGTCTGTCTGATTCCCAATTGCGCGGCGACGCGCCACACCCGTTTCGTCCTCGACGGCAGCGGTCCGGCGTTGCAGACGCCGCCGGATCTGTCGATCTGGCCCGATATCGAGTACCAGGCCGCGCCCGATGCGCGCAGGGTGGATCTCGATCGTCTCGACCGAGAGGAGATCCGGCAGTGGCGTCCTGGCGAGGTGCTGCTGTTGACGGGCAAGATGTACACCGGCCGCGACGCCGCCCACAAGCGGATGCTCGAACTGCTCGACAATGGCGAGCCGCTGCCGGTGGATCTGGCCGGCAAGTTCATCTACTACGTCGGTCCGGTCGATCCGGTGCCGGGCGAGGTGGTCGGTCCGGCCGGGCCGACGACGGCGACGCGAATGGATCGCTATCTCGACCGTATTCTCGATGAGACCGGGTTGCTCGGCACCATCGGCAAGGCCGAGCGTGGCCCGGCCGCCATCGAGGCGATCAAGAAGCATCGCTCGGTCTATCTGATGGCCGTCGGTGGCGCGGCCTACCTGGTGTCGAAGGCGATCACCGCCGCCCGGGTCGTCGCCTTTCCCGATCTCGGCATGGAAGCCATCTACGAGTTCGAGGTGAAAGACATGCCAGTGACGGTGGCGGTGGACGCCCGGGGGGAGTCGGTCCACCAGAGCGGTCCGGCACAGTGGCAGAAGATTCTCTTCGAGCGCAAACATTCGGGGTAGCCACGGGGCGTCCAAGGGCCGCCACCGCCGTTGGGGGCGTATGCTGGAGGTTGAACCAGCCACCCGAGGTAACGCCCATGCCCTACCGCGTCTTTGGAGACATCCATTCCGGCAACTGCTACAAGGTTCGGCTGTTGCTCGTTCTGCTCGGGATCGACCACCACTGGGAGCCGGTCGATATTCTGGCGGGCGAGACCGGGAGCGACGAATTCCTTGCGATGAACCCCAACGGCATGATCCCGGTGCTGATGCTGGACGATGGCGCGGTGCTGACCGAGTCCAACGCCATCCTCAATTTTCTTGCAACGGGTACACCGTGGCTGCCGGACGAGCCGCTGGCGCGTGCCCGGGTGCTGCAGTGGCAATTCTTCGAGCAGTACAGCCACGAGCCCTATATCGCGACGGCCCGATTCATCAACCGCTATCTCGGCCTGCCCGACGACCGGCGTGAGGAATACCTCGCCAAGCAACGGGGTGGTCACAGGGCGCTGCGGGTCATGGAGCAAGTGCTCGACGGGCAGTCTTTTTTCGTCGGTGAGCAGCCGACGATCGCCGACATCAGCCTCTATGCCTACACCCACGTGGCCGATGAAGGGGGGTTCGACCTGGCGGCCTATCCGGCCGTCCGGCGCTGGCTCTCCCGCGTCGGGCAATGGCCTCATCACGCCACGATGGCGCGGATGGCCGCAACCATGCCCTGACCCTGCAGCGCTTGTCGGACTGCAGTCTTTGTCTACGGATTTTGCATGGTGTGACAATTGGCGCGGGGTTGTCGCATGCCCACCATCGAGAGCTTTCGGCATGATCCCCCCAGCCCACCGGTCTCCGTGGATTTCCCGTGTTTTCAAGCACCTGCCCACAGGTCGATGGATGGAAAGGGGCGGCGTGACCCATGCTGATGGGGGTCGTCTCCAGCCGTGATCGATGATTGGCCTGATCCTTGCAGCAGCCTGCCCATCAGGCTCGGGCAAATGGTGTCCGGGGCAGAGGAGAAGGCGTCGATCGTCGCCGATGGGTGATGAACATCGGGGCCATTCAATCGATACAAAGGGTGATGTCATGAAAATGAAGTATTGTGGGCTATTGCTTCTATTGCCGGTTTCGGCGTTGGTGAGCGGGTGTAATACCGCCAGTGGAGATGCCGTTGGTGCCGTGGGCAGCGCAGCGAGCGGTGTACAGCGCTCGGAAACCGATTCGGATCGCAACGAACGTGACGAGGAGAGAAAACGGGAGGAGGAGAAGGACAAGAAAGAGAAGGAAGACAAGGACCGGGACGACGACAAAGACGACGACAAAGATCACGGAGCCGGTGGTGGCAACGCTGGTGGGGGTGGTACGGCCACGGCGGCCGACTACCGCGTACTGGCCGCCAACGATCTGGGCATGCACTGTGCCGACAAGGACTACCAGATCTTCAGCATCCTGCCGCCGTTCAATGTCGTTCATGCCCAGGTCGTGCGCACCGGCAAGAATGGCAAGGACCCGCAA
>CAZTOZ010000013.1:0-95066 GCA_964614535.1 uncultured Thiotrichales bacterium
GTTTGGCTGTCCCCCGGTGATGGTGTCGTAGATCCATGCCATCTGTTTGGCGTTCAGTTTCGGTTTGCGGCCACCGCGCTTGTTGGCATCCAGCGCATCCCATCCGCCGGCCCGATAGAGGGCCAGCCAGTTGAACAGGGCGCCACGGGAGATGCCGAAGCTACGGATGACTTCCTCGACGGGTACACCTTCCTGGATTTTCGCAATGGCCTGACGGCGAAATTGGGTGAGTTCTTGATGGGACAGTCTTCTCAGATCGGTTTTTTAATGGCTGCTGATGATTCAAGCGAATTACAGTAGCCAACGACTGCAAACCATTTTACACTAAATGACGATTCACCACAATGTAAAACTGTGGTCTAGCATCACTGCACTGCACGCGAATTTTGGATACAACACCTCGCCGACTTAGACCACCCACCACATGCTCTACCCGTTTTTCAATCGAGCTTTTCGAAGCAGTCATCCCACTCATCTCGATTAAAAGACTTAAAAGACTCTGTAGTTTGAATGAACCCTCCCACATCATTTTCATGATCGATATGGCGACCAATCCCAGCGATGGAATCATTGACAATACGCGTATCAATTCGATCACGTGACCAGGGCCTTGCGCCAACATTTGATTGAATTCTTTTTAAAACCTCCTCAGACTTTATTGCCTTGAAGCCAGGGGGCCACAGCGGTGCAACTGGCAGCCGCGTCATAACATCGAACTTCTCATGACTAACCTCTGCGACATCACTACCCCCCTTACCGATTAGCAAGTTATCTTCAATGTAGGTAACTACAGGACCGTACACGGAGTGAAAAAACCCCCTCTCACCACTCCTCGTATCTGGCCCCTCCCGATACACGTTGCCTACCAAAGACAGCAAACCGATCTGGGCCGGCAAGGTGCCCCATTCATTTTCTACAAGGGCATAGCTCGGACCGTTTCTTTTAGGATTAAAAATATAGTTATTAGCTAGTACAGCCTGACTACCACCCTTGAACAGCGGATTACGATCAGCGTTATTGGCATAAAGATTTCCGTATATCAATACCGAGGTGACATTGTCATGTATCAGTGATCCCTTCGAGTGAGAACCAAGTGAGTGAGTTGAATTATTGAGACCTTCAGCGATGATATTGTTACTGAACGTGACATGGTGGGAGGTATTCCTCCTCCACTCCCGAGCCGACTTGCCTTCGAAACGAGGGCCGGACGCACTCAAATTCTCATCGATTGCCCAGGTGATTGAACAATGGTCAATAATAACATTACTTGCAGCCTCAAGAGATATTCCGTCCGGCTCCCAACCTTTGCCATGCTTACCCTGTCCCGGGCGAACCCTGATATGCTGGATAACCACGTCATGTGTAGACACCTCGATCCCACCGTCAATAAATGTTATCCCTGGCTCAGGAGCTGTCTGACCTGCAATAGTAAGATAGGGCTGGTCGATTACCAGATTATGCTTCTTGAGATTGATCGTACCACCCACCTCGAAAACGATAACTCGTGGCCCTTTTTCATGTATGGCAGCAGATATTGAACCTGGACCTTCAACTGCAAGAGTCGTCACCTTTATTATTCTGCCACCTAGCCCCCCAACCACATCAGAAGTCCAACCGACTTGAAAACCACAGGTTTTTTTTGCGGCCTTCTCGGTGGGATCAGCGCCCCCTTCGTCCTGCACCATACCATTCTCAGGATTATAATCGGTGGCTCCCGCGTGGGCTGTCGGCGCCTGAACACCGGCCTCCCCACAGCCTTCTACCAAGCCACCAAACGATACCACCACCAGAAGCAGCACCATCGGCATGTTACTTACCAATATCCTCATTAACTACGCCTCATACTTGCGCATAGGTATAGCGCCTTATTAAGTATATTCCGCAGACTATCCGATGGATTTTCTGCAAACTCCGCGTGGTGTGATCAACAGCGCCGGCCCGAGTCAGCGTATTCAGCACAATGATCTTTCCAGTTCCAATATTGACATATGCCCGAACCTGCTCATCGGGCTCAGCTCTGGCGAATTGGGTGACAGGAAAAAAACTGTTCGATCATGTCGGTGTTCTCCGGCATCCATTGCTTCACAAGCTCCCGCGTGTGCACGTGGCGCCATCGACAAACTAGAGTATCTTTCAATTGAGGCTGCGGCTCAGGCGCCTAGGGAACACATCCAAAGATGTCGACAATTACTCGACCACCCATGATCGAAAACTAAAAACATTTCTTGGATTTACTGGTACCTTTTCTTGCATTTCATGCCGAGAAATAGTCGCCGACGAGTCGTTCTCACTGACGAACTTTGTACCCTTCAGCACCCACACTCCGCGTAAACATACCCGCCGCGCTTTCTCTTCCTGAAATATCGCGATCCCGTCTCTCCCCTTCTACAACCGAATGCCTTCCCCCACCCTCAACAACTACTAACTCCAACCCTCTTTAAGCCGGTAGAGCGGCGCCCCCTCGCCAACACAACTAGCTTCTAAAACATCCTGCATCGAATGCGCTTCACCCCAGGCTCTTGGTCGAGGTCTCCCAATAATGCCACCATAGGAACCGTATATCCTAGCTCAGTCGTCCGACATCCACATATGAAGGAGATCACAGAATACCCGCTTTTTTGCTCAGGCAATTGAAGGTTGCCTCACTCCCTCCCCTCCAACCGTCTGTCTGGTCGGATATCACCCCACAGATGCGGGATCCTGACAGAAAGGGCGACTTGAGGAGAAAATTCGTGGTTCAATGGAGCTCAAGAGGCGGCGCCAAACGAGATGTCGCCATCGAGCCACCAGAGCATCCGGGAGGTTGCAAAACAGGAAGGGATCTCGGAGCCCACGCTATAAGTCGGGCCGATCCCCGAACCCATCGAGATGCGCGAGGACAAAGGAAACGAATGAACGACCTCAGGCGGCCTGGTCGGCCAAGTTGATATCGGCGAAATCCGGACCTCTCAATCCGCTCAAGATCAGACGCCTTGGGTCGGTTTTGGTGGCCATGGACGCTGCCTCACTGATGTTGTCGATAATAGCCGAGGCGACTTGGGGAATTTCAGATATTTCCGTTCTGATCGCCCGGCCCGCTACCCGTCGGTGAGGTCCTATCGGTACTTCAGCCGATTGAGAACCCTTCAGGCACGCTACCGCCCTGCCGAACCACTCTGGAACAACATGGAGACACGTGACATTGATTGTTGTTACCCAGCGAAGCAGTGCAATTGACCACAGTCCAGCACCTTCGAGTTCGGGCGCACCAGCCACCCCCAACCCAGTCGCCAAAAAAGCGGTGACGTAATACGAAAGGAGTGTAAGCAATTACCTGACCGGCGGGCGTGATTTTGGTCTCACCGTGACAGCTGGCTTGTTTTGATAGGCGAGCGCGCCAGAATGCGGAATAACGCCAGGGATCACCGCCCCATACGCGCAAGAGTGGCCATTCAGGATGGCATTGGTAGCATCCAAGACATAATAAAACTGATCAATGCGCTAGCTAGTTGGTTAAGGCAGACCTGCCCCCCTTTATCGAAAGGCAGGAGATACGTACAGTCAGGCAAGCATCTCTGTCGACCGTCAAGCTCTGCTCATCAGAGACTCCTCTCGATCGGTTTGGCCGATAGACAAGCTCAAGGTCAGGCATCTGACTCGCCATAGTAATCAAGATACCACTCAACAAACTTTTGCACGCCATCCTCAAGCTCGGTTTCCGGCTTATACCCTACATCCGTTATAAGGTCTTCTACATCGGCATAGGTGTCCAGCACGTCACCGGGTTGTAGTGGCAGGAGGTTTTTCTCTGCCTTTTTTCCCAGTGACTGTTCCAGCGCTTCGATATATTTCATCAGTTCGATGGGCTGCTGGTTGCCTATGTTGTAGACCCGCCAGGGTGCTGTACTGCTGCCGGGGTCGGGGTTTTCACCCGACCATTCGGGATTGGGGGCGGCGGGCTTGTCTAGCACACGAACGACACCTTCGACGATGTCATCGATATAGGTGAAGTCACGGCGGTGGTTGCCATAGTTGTAAACATCGATAGGTTCTCCCGCGATGATCTTCTGGGTGAACTTGAACATCGCCATGTCAGGGCGGCTCCAGGGGCCGTAGACAGTGAAAAATCGCAGCCCTGTGGTTGGTATACCGTAAAGATGCGAATAAGTATGAGCCATCAACTCATTGGATTTCTTGGAGGCAGCATAGAGGCTCAGCGGATGATCGACGTTGTCATGAATGGAGAACGGCATGCTTCGATTGGCGCCATAGACCGAACTCGATGAAGCGTATACCAAATGCTTGACATTGTTGTGGCGGCAACCTTCCAGCAGGTGGGCAAAACCCAGAATGTTGCTGTCGATGTAAGCCAAGGGGTTTTCCAGCGAATAGCGCACGCCTGCCTGCGCGGCCAGGTTGACGACAGCATCAAACTGCTCATCGGCAAACAGTGCCTCGATGGCCTGGCGGTCGGCGAGATCTGTTTTGACGAAGGTAAAGTTCCGGTGGGGTTTCAGCAGATCCAGCCGAGCTTCTTTGAGTGATACGTCATAGTAGTCGTTGAGAATATCCAAACCAACAACGATATCCCCACGGTCAAGCAGCCGCTGACTGAGCGCAGCGCCTATGAATCCGGCTGCACCGGTTACCAATACCTTCATTATTCTTACCCGTTGGATTCGATAGAAACTGGGGCTGTAGGATGTCATTGGGGGCTACCACGAAAACAGGAACTGGATCACAGCTAAGGGAGCTACTTCAATCTGGCCCCAAGAGTTTCATCATTACACGGCTTTTCTCCCCGGCCCTCTCCCTGGGAGGGCGAGGAGAATACACGGCCTCAATAGTGGGGTTGTCCCCTGCCCTTCCTGGCTCTACAGGCTGCGCCGGTATTCCTGGAATAGGGCAATGCCAGCCTATAGGCAATTGCTGTTCGACTGGGTAGGGCACACGGTAGCTTTGGTGTTCCCGACTTCATGCGCCGGACAGGTGCATCGGCAATAATCTGGCGACTGAGGAAGACCATTTCGGGAGATTGCTTCGCTGCGCTCGCAATGACGAGTTCCGTCGTTGCGAGGAGCGCAACGACATATGACAACCTCCGGCTACGGAGCACCCCGTCATCGCGAGCGGAGCGTGGTGATCTCCTACTGTGGAGCACTGGTCCGGGAGATTGCTTCGCTTTCACTCGCAATGACGGGTACCGATGCATTCCGGCCGCTTCCCGGCGCCGTGCCGATCGGGCTCCAGATCCACTCCCCCTTCATTTTCTACGGCACAAATGCGCCGTATTTCCCTTTTTCCGACGGCCTCTGACGATAGACTTCGCCGCACGTTCAGTACATTTCAAGGAAGAAACATCATGAAACTGCTCAATACCATCGCCATTGTCTGCATGCTGTTCTTCACCGGTATCGCCGGTGCGAACGAGATCGACATCAACACCAGCGATGCCGCCACCATCGCCGCCGGCCTTCAGGGCATCGGGATGAAGAAGGCGGAGGCGATCGTGGCCTATCGGAAGAGCAACGGCCCATTCACCTCGGTCGACGAGCTGACCAACGTCCGTGGCATCGGTGAGAAGACGCTGGCGAAGATCAAGGATCGGATCACGCTGACCTCACCCAGCCAGTAATGCCATTCGTTGCCGTCGGCCGGGCCGGCGGCAACAATCACGCGCTCTCGGGGACCAGAAAGTCGGGGTCGACCTCCACCACGCTCTCCCGCCCCAGCAGGCTCAACAGCACCATGACCCGCTCTTCGCCGCTGTCTTTTTGCACGATGGCGGACAGCCCCTTGAGCGCACCGTCGATGACGGCCACCTTCTGCCCTTTCTCGAACGTCGGGCGCTGCTTGGTCAGGCCGAGCAGTTCGTCCTGGCCGACGATCAGGGCGCGTACCAGGTCGGTCGGCACCTGGGCCGGGTATTCACCGAAGCGGACGAGTTCATGGACACCCCGGGTGGAGCGGATCGGTGCGAAGTTGTCCTCGAACATGGCGAGGCGAATGAAGAGATACCGGGGGAACAGCGGTTCGATGCGATTGGTCCACTTGTTGCGGATCCGCTTCTTCACCTTGATGAGCGGAAGAAAGACCTCATACCCCTGACGTTCCAGATGCTGCCGCGCCTCCTTCTCCTGGCGTGGCTTGGTGTGTACGGCGTACCAGTTGGCCGAGCGTTTGTTACCCATGATGGCTCCCCACTACTTTGTTGTGATTGGTGACTCGGCGTAGTGTAGGAAAATGACCGACGGACGGGCGTGAAATCCGTCCCACGACGACAAAAGGCGGCACACGGACGACAGGCGGCACCGCCGCGCCGGCATGGCGCCACTGACGCGAAGGCGCTAGAATTCCGCGCTCTGCCGCAAGCGTACAATCTCATGGAACTCAATCCACTCTACAACAAGATCAACGACCTCCAGGCTCGTCTCGAGAGCCTTAGGGGGTATCTTTGACTTTGCCGAGAAGCAGGAACGGCTCGAAGAGGTAAGCCGGGAGCTGGAAGACCCGGACATCTGGAACGATCCGGAAAAGGCGCAGGCCCTGGGGCAGGAGCGCGCGCGGCTGGAAAGCGTGGTGCACACGATCACGAAACTCCAATCGGGCCTGCAGGACGCCGGCGAATACCTCGCCATGGCCGAGGAGGAGAACGACGCCGACACCGTCACCGCCGTCGAGGCCGACCTGGCCGGCTTTGAACAGGAGGTGGCGGCGCTGGAATTCCGCCGCATGTTCTCCGGCGAGATGGACGAGAAGAACGCCTATCTCGACATCCAGGCTGGCTCCGGTGGCACCGAAGCCCAGGACTGGGCCGAGATGCTGCTGCGAATGTATCTGCGCTGGGGCGAGCGCCACGGCTTCGAGACGCAGCTGATGGAGGTCTCCCCCGGCGAGGTGGCCGGCATCAAAAGCGCCACGGTCTATTTCAAGGGGGACTACGCCTTTGGCTGGCTGCGCACCGAGATCGGCGTCCACCGGCTGGTCCGCAAATCCCCCTTCGACTCGGGCAACCGTCGCCACACCTCGTTCGCCGCGGTATTCGTCTCGCCCGAGGTGGACGACGACATCGAGATCGAAATCAACCCGGCGGATCTGCGCATCGACGTCTATCGCGCCTCCGGCGCCGGCGGACAGCACGTCAACAAGACCGAATCGGCGGTGCGCATCACCCACCTCCCCACCAACACCGTGGTGCAGTGCCAAAACGGCCGCTCCCAGCACCAGAACAAAGACCACGCCATGAAACAGCTCAAGGCCAAGCTTTACGAGCTGGAGGTCCAGAAGCGCAACGCCGAACAGCAAGCGCTGGAGGAGAGCAAGTCGGACATCGGCTGGGGCAGCCAGATCCGCTCCTACGTGCTGGACCAGTCGCGCATCAAGGATCTTCGCACCGGGGTGGAAACCGGCAACACCCAGGCGGTGCTGGACGGCGACCTCGACCCGTTCATCGAAGCCAGCCTGAAATCGGGGTTGTGACGCATCGGCCAAGAAGCATCACGACATCGCGCGCAAGGCCGGGCATCGACACAACAGAGGAATGCCATCCCGCGTGCATCAGGGCGCAAAAAGCAGCGATACAACGGGGAACGAGGGGAGGAAAAATGGTGGGTCGTGAGCGATTCGAACGCTCGACCATCGCATTAAAAGTGCGGTGCTCTACCAGCTGAGCTAACGACCCGTCGTGAAAGAGGGCGTAATAATACACGCTCCGAAAAAATTGACAACCCCCACCCCATCGATCCGCATTGTTCCCCACAGGCCGGTGACACACCCCACCGGGCGACGGACACTCGCACTATTCGGGCAGCCGATTCTTGGCCTCCGGCTGCCCAGCCAGCAGCGCGCCCAGCGCCTGTTGCGACACCGCCTCGACCCGTTCGCGGCTGAGCCGGCGCTCGCAATAGAGCAGCGTCTCCAACAGCCTGCCATCCTGATAGAGCACGTCCTCATCCCGCGGCTGGAAAGGCCGGTCAACGCTGACACGGGCGATCTGACCCATGTTGATGCCACGGCCATCGTCGAGCAACAGCAGATGGGGATAGAGCCCCCGCGCCGGATCGGGGCGGGGGAAGTCGATGACGGCCAGCAGCTCGAAGGCACGGTTCTCCATCGTCACCGAGAGGTTGATCTCGCTGCTGCGCACCTCGGCCAGATAGACCGGCCGGCCCACCGCCGCCCGCAGACGCTCGATCTGCCGCCAATAGTCTCCACCGGGCCAGACCTCACCGCTGGAACCGCCGGAAGCGACGCTGGACAACGGCCCACTCACCCCGCGACCGGCTCGATCGTCGCGTCGATCATCTGCTCGTCACAGTAATCGACGAACTCACCACGCAGGCTGGAGAGCCTGTTGCCGGCCGGGATATCGACCGCCATCTCCATCGAGAACATCGGCGCGCCGGTATGGGGCGCTGGATAGGTGCTGGTGCTCAGCTCGCGGATATTGATGCCGCGTGACGAGAAAAACTCGGTGACCGAATGGACGATCCCTGGCTGGTCCATCGCCACCACCGTCACCTCATAGGGCAGCGTGGTCTCACCACCGGCCTTCGGCGTCGTCTCCCGCGCGGAGATCTGAAGGCCGGTCGCCTCACCAATTTCCGGCAACGCCTGCCGTAACCGACCGATGGCCTCCTGCTCGCCGGAGACCAGCAGAATCATCGCAAACTCGCCGCCGAGCAGCGCCATCCGGCTCTCGTCGATATTGGCATCCAATGCCAGGATCGACTCCGACAGCGTCTTCACCAGGCCGGGGCGGTCTTCACCGACAGCGGTAATGACGAGGTAACGTGTCATGGGCTTCTCCTTCAACGTCGGACTCCGCGTGGGCAGCGCCGCCAACGCACGGTCATCAGCTACTCTGTACGACCTTGTCGAGCCGCTCGACCAGATCGTCCGACAGCTTCAGCTCCCGCGCCAGCGACTTGAGGTAGATACGTTCCGGGGTGTTGTCCACGTCGATCACCATCCGTGAAGCGAGATAGATCTCCACCGCCGCCTCCGGATCATCGACCCCCTCGACGACATCGTGGATGTTGAGGGGTTTGTCCAGCTCCCGGGCAATGAAGTCGGCGGCACCGTCGACCAGGTTCATCTCGGCGATCTGCTGGTCGATGCGACGCTTCTCCTCCTCGTCGATATGGCCGTCGGCCTTGGCCGCGGCGATCATGGCACGAATGATCTGGGTGCTGCGCCGGTCCAGCGCCTCCCCTTCGAGCCGGTCCAGCGGCTTGGCATCAGACGGCGGCTGCTGCCCCGAACCCTGCATCCAATCCTGGTAGGCCTTCCACGCCAATCCGCCCAGCGCCGCGACGCTACCGAGCTTGAGCGCGGTCCCGGTGACGGCGCGCCCCCCGCGCGTGCCGAGCAGCAGCGCCAGCGCACCAGCGGCCACCGCCCCTTTCTTCATGCCGTCGAGCACCGCCTCGCGCTTCTCGCCCTCCGGCGGAATGTCCAGCTTCTCCTCGGCGATCCGTTGACCCTTCTCCAACCACTGCTGTCCCGACTGCAGCAACTGATCGAGCAACGCTTTTGCATCCATCATCGACTCCTCGTTGTCTGTGACCCACCGACGAGTGTACCGCGTATCACGGGCCGGGAAAAAAAAGTAGAATAGCCGGTCCGATTTCACCGGCCCGCGCCATGATTGCCACCCGACTCACCCAGCGCGACATCAAACGCACCTGTGGCCCCGCCAGCTTCCAGCGCGGCGTCGCCTACTGGGACGATGGCCGGGTCATCGAATGCCGGCTCGAAGAGACGGACGATCCGGCTCTGGACATCGTCTCGGCCAAGGTCCGGGGCAGTGGCCGGCGGGTCTATCACCAGTTCATCGAGCTGCGGGAGGGGCCCCGGCGGGAGATCGAGATCGACGGCGAATGCAGTTGCCCGGTGGGCTACGACTGCAAACACGTGGCCGCCGCCCTGCTCGACCTGCTGGACTTCATCGGCCGGGAGCAGACACCAGCCCGCCACGAGCAACGCCTCGACAGCTGGCTCGAGGAGCTCAAACAGGCCTCGTTCCAGTCATTGACGCCGCCGCGCGAGCAGTACGCGCCCAACGTCCAGTACCGCCTGCTCTACGTGCTGACACCGGAAGCCGACGCCCGCGGCCACCGTTCGCTGGAAGTCTCCACCTACAAGGTGCGGCAACTGAAGAAAGGGGGCTATGGCAAGCCGGCCGCTTTTTCACTGGAACGCGCCACCAACGAATACTACGTCAGCGAATTCATCCAGCCCTCCGATCAGGAGATCGCCCGCCTGCTGGTGGACGGCAACCACTTCTACTACGCCAACTACACCACCAGCCACTCGCTGCGGGGCGAGCTGGGCGAACTGGCGCTACAGAAAATGCTGATGACCGGCCGCTGCTTCTGGCGGGACACCGACACCCCACCACTGCAGCTGGCGCCGCTGCGGCCGATCCGCTTCGACTGGGTACGAACCGATAAGGGCCACCGTCTCGACTGGCGGCTGGACCCACCGACCGACCAACTGTTCCGCGTCGAAATGTTCTGGTACATCGACACCACCACCGGCACGGCCGGCCCGGTGGAACACGCCGGCCTCACCCCGGCCCAGCTCGAGGTGCTGCTGGAGGCGCCGCTGATTCCCGACGAGCACGTCGAACCGATCAGCCGCCGGCTGCTGCTGGAGGTGCCGGAATACAACATCGAGCCACCGGTCGAGCTGCGGATCGAACGCCGGACCATCCGCGGCGTGGAGCCGGTTCCGCGACTGGCACTGGAGACCCTCGACAGCAATGACGAACGCCCGCTGCACTGCGCCCGCCTCGGCTTCCGCTATGGCGAGGCGCTGCTGCGCGAACCACCCGGCGGCCATCCCACGGCCCAGGTGATGGACGGCGACACCCTCTACCACATCGAGCGCGACCTGGAGGCGGAGAACCGCGCCATCACGACGCTGCTGGAGATGGGCCTGCTGCCACTGCTCGACCAGCACGACCGGGTGACGCTGGACTGGAACTTTCCCCAGGCCGACAGCGTCCAGACCGCGCTGATGTGGCACGAGTTCATCGAGCACGACCTGCCCGAGCTGGTGGCGCAGGGGTGGGAGATCGAACACACCGACGCCTTCAAGCTGCACTTCACCGAGACCGACACCTGGGATGCCGAGCTGGACACCAGCGGCAACCAGTGGTTTACGCTGACGCTGGGCGTCGATGTGGACGGCGTGCGCGTCAACCTGCTACCGGTGCTGGTGGACATCCTCGCCCGTGCCAGCAGCAGCGAGCACCTGCGGGAGATGCTCGACACCCAGCCCCACTTTCTGCTGCCGCTGGAGAGCGACCGCTGGCTGAAGATCCCGTCCGAGCGGCTGCGGCCCATCTTCGAAACACTGGTGGAGCTGTACGACCGCGACCCGCTGGACGAGGACGGCAACCTCAAGCTCTCGCGCTACCAGGGTGTGCAGATCGGCGATCTGCTCAACGACCCCAAGCTGCGCTGGCGCGGCGCCGACGAGCTGCGTGAACTGAGCCGAAAGCTGGAGGACTTCACCGGCATCGCGCCGGTCGAGCCGCCGGCCGGCTTCAACGCCACACTGCGTCCCTACCAGCTGCAGGGGTTGGCGTGGTTGCAGTTTCTGCGCGAGTTCGGCTTCTCCGGCATCCTGGCCGACGACATGGGGCTGGGCAAAACGGTGCAGACGCTGGCCCACATCCTGCTGGAGAAACAGCAAGGCCGGCTGACCCACCCTGCCCTGGTCATCGCGCCGACCAGCCTGATGGGCAACTGGCGGCGCGAGGCGGAACACTTCGCCCCCGACCTCGACGTGCTGGTATTGCACGGGCCGGAGCGGAAAAACCGCTTCCACCTGATCGACCAGGCCGACCTCGTCCTCACCACCTACCCGCTGCTGCGCCGCGACCGGCAGATGTTGTTGCAGCAGGACTTCCACCTCATCGTGCTCGACGAGGCCCAGGCCATCAAGAACCCCAAATCGCAGACCACCCAGGTGGTGTTCGAGCTCAAGGGGCAGCACCACCTCTGCCTCACCGGCACACCGCTGGAGAACCACCTCGGCGAGATCTGGTCGATGTTCCACTTTCTGATGCCGGGCTATCTCGGCCCGCTGGAGCGCTTCAACCGCATCTTCCGCAACCCGATCGAAAAGGGCGGCGACGGCCTGCGGCGGGAACAGCTGCGCAAGCGCATCGCCCCATTCATGCTGCGGCGCACCAAGTCGGACGTCGCCGCCGAACTGCCGGAGAAGACCGAGATCATCCGCTCCGTGGTGCTGCAAGGCCGTCAGCGGGATCTCTACGAATCGATCCGCCTGGCGATGGACAAGAAAGTCCGCGCCGAAATCAAGCGCAAAGGCTTTGCCCGCAGCCAGATCATGATCCTCGACGCCCTGCTCAAACTGCGGCAGGTCTGTTGCGACCCGCGGCTGGTGTCGCTGCCGCAGGCTAGGAACGTCACCAAGAGCGCCAAGCTGGAGCTGCTGATGCAGATGCTGCCGGAGATGATCGAGGAGGGCCGGCGCATCCTGCTGTTCTCGCAGTTCACCTCGATGCTGTCGATCATCGAGAAGGAGCTCAAGGCCGCCGGCATCGACTATTGCAAGCTCACCGGCCGCACCCGCAAGCGCGACGAGGTCATCGGTCGCTTTCAGGACGGCGACGTGCCGGTCTTCCTCATCAGCCTCAAGGCCGGTGGCGTCGGTCTCAACCTCACCGCCGCCGACACCGTGATCCACTACGACCCGTGGTGGAACCCCGCCGTGGAGAACCAGGCCACCGACCGCGCCCACCGCATCGGCCAGACCAAGGCGGTGTTCGTCTACAAGCTCATCACCGAAGACTCGGTGGAGGACAAGATTCTCGCGCTACAACAGAAGAAGCAGTCGCTGGCCGATGCCATCTACGCCCGACAGGGCGGTGGGGGCGACGCCGCCAGCAGCCTCACCGCCGAGGATCTCAACGAGCTGCTCAAGCCGCTGGAGAGCGACGATGCCACCTGACGGCGGGCGGCGCACCCGGCGGGTGATGACCGCGCTGATCGTCATCGGCATCCTGCTGGCCGCCACCGGCCTGGCGCTTGCCGCCTTCACCGGCATCGCCACCCATCGCGGCGTCGAGGGGGTGCTCATCATCACCGCGCTGATCGTCGGCGGACTGTTTCTGTCGGTGCCGGCCAAGCTCTATCTGACGCTGCAGCTGATGCGCCATGCCGACGAGCAGGCGGCGGCCCAGCGCGACGACGAGCGGTGACGGAGGCGGCAGAACCAAGCGCTCAGCGATAGTCGATCCGCGCGTGCGCGCCGGCATTGCAGAGCAGCTCGTAGGCGATGGTGCCGGCGTGGGCGGCAACGTAGTCGATGGGCATGCCTTCGCCCCAGAGCGTGGCGTACTCCCCCACCTGGACGTCAGGCACCTCGGTGAGGTCCACGGTGATCATGTCCATCGAGACGCGACCGATCAGCGGCACCTCGACCCCGCCGACCAGCACCGGCGTACCCGGGGCGGCATGGCGGGGATAGCCGTCGGCATAGCCGGCGGCGATCACGCCCACCGGCATGTCCACCGGACAGTGGTAGTCGGCGCCGTAGCCGATCGACTCCCCCTTGCGGTGGTGGTTGATGGCGATGATCGGCGCGCGCAGCGTCATCACCGGTTGCAACCCGAGGTCGGCCGCCGACTCGTCACGAAACGGCGAGCTGCCGTAGAGGACGATGCCGGGGCGCACCCAGTCGTAGCGGGCATGGGGCATGGCGAAGGTGGCCGCGGAATTGGCGACCGAGCACGGCAGGCCGACGTCGCGGCGCGCCGCCTCGAAGCGCGCCAGCTGCATCTCGTTGCTGGGATGCTCCGGCATGTCGGCACAGGCCAGATGGGTCATCATCGTGGTGCAGCGGACACCGAGCCGAGCCGCTACCTGGGCCGCCACCTCGGGACGAAAGCCGAGCCGCCCCATGCCGGTGTCGAGCTTGAGCCACAGCTCCGGGCGCAGAAAGAGCGATTCCGGCAGATCGTGGATCTGGTATTCATCATGGATGGCGAGCATCAGCCCCGCCTTGCTGGCCCAGGCGACTTCCAGCTCGTGTCGCGCCCCCTCCATCACCAGGATCGGCTTGTCGATGCCGGCCTCACGCAACGCCACCCCTTCGCTGACGAACGCCACGCCCAGGGCGTCGGCATCGTCGAGCACGCGGGCCGCCTCGATCATCCCGTGACCATAGGCATCGGCCTTGACCACGGCCATCACCTTCTGCTGTTTCGCCACCGAACGGACGATAGAGAGATTGTGCCGAAGCGCCTTCAGATCGACCGTGACGCTGGCGTGACGGTTCACTGAAAACCCTCGCTGGAATAGACGTCGGGCACGTAGTTCTCGAAGCGGGTGAACTCACCGAGGAAGGTGAGCCGCACCGTGCCGATGGGGCCGTTGCGCTGTTTGCCGATGATGATCTCGGCGACGCCCTTTTCGGCGTTGTCGGGGTTGTAGACCTCATCACGATAGATGAACATGATGAGGTCGGCATCCTGCTCGATGGCGCCCGACTCGCGCAGATCCGACATCACCGGCCGTTTGTTGGGGCGCTGCTCCAGCGAGCGGTTGAGCTGCGACAGCGCGATCACCGGGCATTGCAGCTCCTTCGCCAGCGCCTTGAGGTTGCGCGAGATCTCGGAAATCTCGGTGGCGCGGTTCTCCGAGGTGCCGGCCACCTTCATCAGCTGCATATAGTCGATCATGATCATCCCCAGTTCGCCATGTTCGCGAACCAGGCGCCGGGCGCGGGCGCGCATCTCGGTCGGCGTCAGCGCCGGGGTGTCGTCGATGAACATCGGCACCTCGGCCAGCAGCTCGACGGCGCTGGTCAGCCGGGGCCAGTCCTCCTCCCTGAGCTTGCCGGTACGCAGCCGCTGCTGGTTGATCCGCCCCATCGACGACAGCATCCGCAACGCCAGCTGCTCGCCCGGCATCTCCATGCTGAAGATGGCCACCGGCTTGCGTTGCTTGATCGCGGCGTATTCGCAGATGTTCATCGCAAAGGTGGTCTTGCCCATCGACGGCCGCCCGGCAACGATGATGAGATCCCCCTTCTGCAGGCCCGAGGTCATCTCGTCGAGATCCTCGTAGCCGGTGGGACAGCCGGTGATGCCGTCCCCCTTCTCGTTCATCTCGTCGATGTATTCGACGGCGTTCTTCACCAGCGAGCGCAGGCCGCGAAAGCCCTGCTGCCCCCGCATCCCCTGCTCGGCGATCTGGAACACCTTGCGTTCCGCCTCGTCGAGAATCTCCTTGCTGTCACGACCCTGGGGGTTGAAGGCGGCATCGGCGATCTCCCCGGAGATGCCGATCAGCTTGCGCAGAATCGAGCGCTCGCGAACGATGTCGGCGTAGGCACGGATGTTGGCCGCCGATGGCGTATCCTTGGCCAGCCGACCCAGATAGGCGAGCCCGCCGGCCTTCTCCAGATCACCTCGCGGCTCCAGCCATTGCGACAGGGTGACGACGTCGAACGGGTCGTTGCGCTCGGCCAGCGCGGCGATGGCGCGAAAGATGATGCGGTGATCCTGGCGGTAGAAGTCCTCCTCCCCGACACGATCGGCCACCTGATCCCAAGCATGGTTGTCGAGCATCAGGCCACCGAGAACGGCCTGCTCGGCCTCGACCGAGTGGGGCGGGATCTTGAGTTGCTGGACAGACTCGGGGGTGTCGTGGCGAGAATCGAAACCGGAGGGTTCGAACATAGTGATGGCGCCTGAGATGATTCACCGAACGGCCGTTCAGTATATCACCCGCAGGGAGGAAAAGGGGCGCCCCATGGCACGGCCCGCGGGCGGCGACACAACGGCGCCGATCACGGAATCCGCTGGTATATCAGTACGATAGCGGGTCGTGGCGGCTGCCGGGAGTGGTTCCCGGCAGCACGGTGCTTACTGCTCTTCCTCGGGCACGACGATGATCTTCACATCGGCATCCACGTCGCTGTGGAGGTGGATGGTGACATCGAACTCGCCGGTGGAACGCAGCGCGCCTTCGGGCAACCGCACCTCCTTTTTCACCACCTCCACGCCAGTGGCGGAGATGGCCTCGGCGATCTCGGCGGTGCCGACGGAACCGAACAGCTTGCCTTCGTTGCCAGCGTGGGCGGTGATGGTCACCTCCAGATCGGCCAGCTTGGCGGCACGGGCCTCGGCGGAGGCCAACGCTTCGGCCGCTGCCTTCTCCAGCTCGGCGCGACGCGCCTCGAACTCGGCGATGTTCTCCTTGGTGGCGTATTTGGCCTTGCCACTGGGGATCAGATAGTTGCGCGCATAGCCGGGGCGCACCGATACCTTGTCGCCCAGGTTGCCCAGATTTTCCACCTTATCTAACAGAATTACTTCCATCGTCTCTCACCTGAATATGGATAACTACTCCGCGGGGCCATCGAGCCGCCGCCTGAAATCTGCAAAGGCATCCACGATGCCGAGTCCCGCCATCACCACGATCACCGGGGTCAGAAACACCACCAGCAGCACATAGAGGGCGACGATGCTCCCCTTGGGCCAGCCCAGCCGCGCCACCATGCCGTGTACCAGCGCAAAACCCTGGATGACGAACACGGTCATCGCCACCGAGGCCAGCGCATCGATCCAGGCGGCATCGGTCAATGTCGCCAGCGCCACGAATGCCACGCTGAGCGCGGCGGGCCAGAGGCCGATACGCAACGCCTGGAACTCGCGGGCGAAACCACCCGGGTTCTCCACCGCCGCCTGCATGGCCCGCGCCAGCATCAGCGACAGCAGCGAGGTGAGCACGAAGGCCGAAACCAGTATCCCGGTCATCATCGGCGCGATCACCTCCAGCCCCTCACCCAGCGTCCTGGCCTGTTCCGTCTCACCGCCCTGCTCCAGTGCCGGTTGCAGGATGCTCCGCAACGTCTCGGCCCAAAAACGGTCGATGTCGGGAAACAGCAGATAGAGCGCCACGACGGCGACGACGCCGGCGACGAAGGCCGCCTGCATCACCAACGTCCAGCTCACCGTTCGCGCCAGCAGCGTACCGAGCAGCGCCACCGGCAACCACTGCGCCAGCCCCGAGAGTATCCCGATCACCGGTGGATGACGCATGGCGATGACCGCTACCGCCAACAACGTGGAGCTGACGACGGTGACGTAGATCGCCTGCCGCAGCCCGACCCGCAGCGCCACCAGCCCCACCGCCGCGCTGCTGAAGATACCGAGCGGCGGCAGCAACAGGCCAAGGACGGCAAACCCCGCGGCCACCGCCACGGCTTGAGGCAGGCCCTGCAGAATGAACTCGGCCAGCCTCTTCATGGCCCTTTCCCGACCGCCTCTACTGACGGTCCGTGTAGGGGATCAGCGCCAGATAGCGCGCCCGCTTGACCGCGGTGGCCAGCTGACGCTGATACTTGGCCTTGGTGCCAGTGATCCGGCTGGGAATGATCTTGCCAGTCTCACTGATGTACTGCTTGAGGGTGTCGAGATCCTTGTAATCGATCTCTTTCACGCCCTCAGCGGTAAAACGGCAGAATCGCTTGCGTTGAAAATAACGTGCCATGTCCAGTTAACCTCTCTGCTTGCTGATCAGGAATCCGCCTTGGCGGGCTGTTCGCTCTTGGCCTCTTCGCTCTTGGCCTCGGCGGCGGGCGCGGGCGTCTCCGGCTTGGCCGGGGCGCTCTTCTCCTCCTCCTGCTTGGCGAGCGGCGACGGCTCGGTCACCGCCTCGTCGCGGCGGATGATGAGGTTGCGGATAATGGCATCGTTGAAACGGAAGATACTGACCAGTTCGTCGTGGACTTCCTGGCCGCATTCGATGTTCATCAGCACATAGTGCGCCTTGTGGATCTTGTTGATCGGGTAGGCCAGCTGGCGGCGCCCCCAATCCTCCAGGCGATGCACCTTGCCACCGCCGTCTTCGACCAGCTTGCGGTAGCGTTCGATCATCGCGGGCACCTGCTCGCTCTGGTCGGGATGGACCAGAAAGACTATTTCGTAGTGTCTCATTGTTACTCCTTACGGATGGTTCAGCCTCCCGCGCCAGCGGTGAGGCAAGGAGCCGCCAGGCATGCCCGACGGATAAAAGGCGCGTAATCATACGTGATGCGCCTATCCAAAACAATATCGCGGCACAGGAACTATTGCCGCCCCGCCCAGTCTGACGATGAAGCAAGGTACAGAGCCGGTCCGGCACCGGATGCCCAACAGGGGGAAGCACAATGGGGGAACCCCAGCCAGTACGATCGGGGTACGGCAAGCCGATAATATCAACAGCCGATCCTCAGCTCAGAATCGAAACCATCACCTCGATGGCGGAGCTGGACAGACTCAGGCGAGCGTGGCCACAGTTGCTCACAGACAATTGTCGAGCCAGCGCCTTCCAGTCGATGGGCTGGATCGACGCATGGTGGCGGACGCTTGGTCGTTCGTCCGGCTGGCAGCTGTCCATTGTCGTCGCTTATGACAATGGCGCACCGGTATTGCTCTGGCCACTGGTCCAGCGGCGCAATGGCTTCTGGCGTATTGCCAGCTGGATGGCGGCCGACACCGGGCAATATGGCAATATCCTCAGTATCCGCGACGGGGACTGTGACTTCTGGATCAAGGCGACATGGCAATACATTGTCGACCACTCGGGATTCGACATCATCACCCTGCCCGGCGTTCACGCCGACAGCTGTCTTGGCCGATTATTGCAGCAGGAGGGCATTCCGGCGCAGACAACGCATTTTGCGCCTGTCTTCGACATCACCATGCTCGAAGACCCCAAACAATGGCAACTGTCGCAAAAACGGGGCTTTCGCAAGGATCTGCGGCGCCGCCGCCGACGCCTGGCCGAGCTCGGTGAGGTGCGTTTTGAACGGCTGCGAGATATCGAGGAGATCGAAAACGCCATTCCCATCGCGCTGCAACACAAGAAAGCATGGTTCCGGGCGCGCAAACTGTACGGCCGGATCATCGAGCATCCACAGGCTGCTGAATGGATGACCCGCGCCGCAATCGATGCATTGACCGAAGATAGGCTGGTCTACGCGGTGCTCAAGCTCGACGGCAGAATCATTGCCAGCCAGCTCGGCTTCACCCGTGACAGGCAACTGTACAACTATTTCGGCTCTTTTGACCTGGATCTGCAACGCTACTCCCCCGGCAATATTCTGACGCAGGATCTGTTGCAGTGGGCAATCGATAACGGCATGGAACAGTTCGACCTGATGCCGCCAAACGACGACTACAAGGCCTGCTGGGCCAATACAGAGGTCAAAGTCTCGAGTTACCGCCTCGGTATCACTCCGAAAGGCCGCATTGTCAATGCATGCTACAACCCCGCCTTGCAATCACTCGGGCTGCGCGGCTACCGGGCCCTGCCGCGCGGCCTGCGCAAGATCGTGGCACGCTGGATCGGCTGCTGATGCCCGTCGGTGCGGGATGTCACTGATCCACGGCATTTCATGGGTCATGCTGATCCGCGTTGCCGGCGCGGGGCTCACCTATTTGTCGCATGTGATGCTGGCGCGCTGGATGGGTGCCTTCGAGTTTGGCATCTTCGCCTACGCTTGGGTCTGGGTCACTATCATCGGCTACATCGCGCCACTTGGCATCAGCGGCGCCGTGGTCAAGTTCCTGCCGGATTACTTGGCACGCGGCAAATGGCGCCGGGCACGCGGGCTCATTTCCTTCAGCAGAATCGCAGTGGCACTCTCGGGCCTTGTCATCGGCACGGCATTCGGCCTGACCATCTTTCTGCTCGGTGACCTGGTTCCCACGCACTACCGTCTACCGCTCTATCTGGCCGCGGCCACCATGCCTCTCATGGGCCTGATCGACCTCCATCAGGAGCTGTCACGAAGCTTCGACTGGATGCGCCAGGCTTACTTCCCCACCTATGTGCTGCGCCCCGCCATGCTACTGCTTCTGGTAGGCATCATCGTCTACCGCGGCATCCCAACCACGGCCAGCAGCGCCAGCACGGCAGCGCTCATTGCCTGTCTGGCGACACTGGGGGCGCAATTTGCGCTATTCCGCGGCAAAGTCGGCTCGGAGTTCTCGGCGGATCGGGCCACCTATCATGCCCGGCACTGGCTGCGGGCAGCCTTTCCCTTTTTGTTCATCGAAGCCGCCTATCTGGTACTGGAGAACACCGACATCGTCATGCTCGGTTATTTCACCCCACCCGATGACATTGCGATCTACTACGCCGTCATTCGCACCAGCGGCCTGCTCGGCTTCATCGCCTTCGCGGTTTCGGCATTGGCCGCTCCACGCTTTTCAACGCTGCATGCCCAGGAAAAGACAGCTGAACTGCGTGCCTTCTATCACCAAAGCATTCACCTGACGCTGTGGCCCTCACTGGCACTGGGGGCACTGCTACTGCTTTTCGGCGAGCCGATCCTGGCATTTTTCGGCCCACAGTTCAGTAGCGGCTACCCGGCGCTGGCAATTCTGGTGACGGCCATGCTATTCGAAGCGGCGTTCGGCCCGGTAAGTTTTCTGCTGAGCATGACCGGCCACCAGGCCGCCACCGCCAGAGCAATCGGCTACACCGCCGTAGCCAATATCGTGCTGAACGCGATCCTGATTCCTCAGTGGGGATTGCTCGGCGCGGCAACAGCTACCGCACTCTCGATCATGCTGCGGACGATCTGGTTCACGGTACTGGCCCGCTCGCGACTGGGCGTTGGCCTCATTCCGCTGCTGTCTCATCATCGGTAGACGCTGTTTGCGCCCAGCCCCAGGGTGCGCAAGACTCCCCTTCCGACCCGATACACCACAGATGACACTATTCGATCATGACAATGCACGGATGCACGCTCCACACACGATTTTTCATCTGCCTGCTCATTGCGGTGCCCGCGGTCTACGCCCGCCAGGCACCCGACCTGCTGCTCGCCAACGTCTACGAAGAGACCATCGATGTTCGAGACTACTGGATCAGCGAGAAATTCGATTACCACGGCAAGACCCGCAACGGTCTGCCACGATTCGCCAGCTTTCTGCGCATTCGTCCGACGGAATAGACTACCGGCTGCCACCCCTGGAAGCCTTCACCAGCGCCGCATCCAGCCAGCGAGCCGGCAACAGCCGGCGCAGCAGGCCGAAGACCTTGGTCGGCACGGTGACGTAGTAGCGAATCTTCGGCCGCGGGCTCTCCAGTGCGTGAATCACCTTCTCCAGCACCGCCTCCGGCGGCAGCGTGAACGGCGCCGCCGGCCCCTCCTTCAACAGCCGCGCCTCCATCGCCTCGTACTGGGCTCGATGGGCGCTGCCGGCCTTGTCGATCCAGCGTTGGTAGGCCTTGTAGGCATTTTCCCGAAAGCGGCTTTCGATCGGCCCCGGCTCGATCAGACTGATGTGGATGCCCGTACCGGCCAGCTCCATCCGCTGGGTGTCGGCGATTCCCTCCAACGCAAACTTGGAGGCGTTATAAGCGCCACGGTAGGGGAACGCCACCAGCCCCAGCACCGAACTGTTGTGGATGATCCGCCCCCCGCCACGCTCGCGCATCCGGGCGATGACCCGATTGGTCAGCTCCACCGTACCGAACAGATTGGTCTCGAACTGCGCCCGCAGGCCATCGCGGGGCAAATCCTCCACCGCGCCTGGCAAGCCCCAGGCACCATTGTTGAACAGACCGTAGATGCCATCCGGCGCGGCAGCGACCGTCTCGGCCACCGCCGCGCGGATCGACGCCGAATCATCCAGATCCAGCCGCCGCGCCTCGAACCCCTCGTCGACCAGCCGCGCCACGTCGGCCGCCTTGCGCGCCGTCGCCACGACACGATACCCCCGCGCTTTCAAGCCCCGCGCAACACACAGCCCGATGCCGCTGGAGCAACCGGTGATGAGAATGGTCCTGTCCATGGGTGTCATAATAGCAGCCCGGCCATTTACCCGATGTCGCCATGCCGCTCGACTACTTCACCCTCGACCGCCTGCGCCGCCAGCACCCGGCCGGGCGGTTGCTGCTGGCCGACCACGCGCCCCTGATCGCCAGTTTTCTCGCCCACGCCTTCATCGAGCCGAACGAGCGGGTGCTGTCCCGGTCCAAACTGGCCACACGGCTGGAAGACGAGCTCTACCCGCTGCACGCAAGAGGCCCGGAAGAGGATTTTGAAGAGGGCTTCGATACCTCCTCCATCCGCTCGACATCCGAGGACGGCGACGTTGCCGGGGACGTCTTCGTTTCGCGGCTCGATGAGTGGGTGGTGCAGGCACTGAGCCGCCCTCTTCCCGACCATCGGCTGACACCGGTAACCGGCAGGCAGGAGGCCGACGATCCCCAGGGGTTGCTGTTCACGGCGGAGGGCGACCCCACCATTCCCTGCTATATCGAACCACCCGACGCCATCGCCCGGCTCGAAAAAAAGTGGCGATCGATCACACATCCCCAATGGAGAGGCCCCCTACCCCCCGGAATCCCGGCCGATACGTTCGGCCGGATACTCAAGCTGCCGGAACAGCTCGATTTCATCGGCACCTACCCCGAGACGGCCGACAGCTTCGCCATCGTCGCCGACATGATGTTCTTGCTCAGGGAGCAGATCGACGGCCAGGGCGACGCGGAGCGACACACGACCGGAAAGATCGCCACCATGATGACCGACAGACTACTGGGCATCCTCGACCGCTTCGATCCGGCAACGGCGATTCCCGCCTCCCACCCCCACAACGCCCCGCTGTACGAGGCACTGACACATTGCCTTGCCATCCTCGAAAAGATCGCACCGGGCACGCCGTCGATCCCCCCACTGCGGCAACGCCTCGCCGCGCTCGACCCGAATCGACCAGCCAGCCGTTGAACCACCAACAACGGGCGACGAACCAACGGCAACGCTTTTCTTGTCAACAATTGCAAACAGCCTATCCGAAACCTCACCGGCGTTGTGACCGGGCCCGGCTTTTTTCTGTATTCTCGCTCCACCCTTCAGGATTGAAGGCGGGCGGTGGGACAACGACCCGGGCGGGGCCTCCAAACGGCGCCTGTCGGGGTAGATACCAGGCATGGAAGCGATCTTCAGAACGACATGAGAGCACACACCTTTCTCTACGACGTATCATCCGAACTCCGGGACGACTTCGAACTGGCGGGGCTCGATGGCGAATTGCCGACGCTGGTTCAGGTCTTCACCACCAGCGCCAAGCGGCCGTTCATCGAAAGTGTCCTGCACGAGATCCGCGCCCTGTTGCCGGAAGCGACGGTGATCGGCGCGACGACGACGGCAGTGATCCACGACGGCGAGATCTGCGACGAGGGCACGATCGTCTCCGTCTGCGAGTTCGATGCCAGCGAGATCACCACCAGCATCGCCTCCGATCTGCCCGCCGACACCGACTGGCTGCTGCTGGGGCAGCGGCTGAGCGAGGAATGCAGCCGGGAGAACACGCGAATGCTGCTGTGTCATGCCGCCGGCGCCGCGCTCAATGCCGAAAACCTCGCCCGCGGCATGACGGATCACTTCCAGGACACCGTACTGGCCGGCTGCCTGGCCATGGCGCCGGACAACGGCGGCCAGGCGCTGGTGTTCCATCAGGACCAGATTCACGACAACGCGGTCATCGCCGTGTCGCTGTCGGGCGAGGAGCTGCTGGCCGGCATCCATTTCAGCACCGACTGGATGATGCTGGGCACGGCGATGGAGGTAACGCACGCCGAGGACAACGTCGTCCATCGCATCAACGACACGCCGGTGCGGGAGATCTACTCCCGCTATCTGGGCGAGGAGGCGGTGGCCGAGTTCGATACCACGTCGGTGCGGTTTCCGCTGCTGGCCGATCGCGACGGGGTGACGGTGGCACGACTGGGCAAGAAGCTGCTGGACAACGGCGGCATCGAGCTGTGGGGGAACCTCTATCCGGGCGAGAAGGTGCGCTTCGGCATCCCCAGCCCGGTGGTGGCGATGGAAGATTTCAACTTCCTCATCGAATCGCTGCACGAACAGCCCTGCGACGCGCTGTTCGTCTATCCGGGGCAGGTACGGATGCACCTGCTCAAGTCGCTGACCAGCGACGAGATCTCGCAGTTCGCCGAAACCGCGCCGACCACCGGCATGTTCACACTGGGGCAGTTCTGCTACAGCCCCGGCCAGTTCAGCTATCTGCACTATTCACAGACGACGCTCTCGCTGACCGAAGGGCAGGACAAGGAACGCGATCCCAGCACCACCGGCCTGACCAACCCCTTCTCGCAGGATACGCTGGAGATGCGCGCGGTCTCGCGGCTGGTCAACACCACCGCACGGGAGCTGGAGGAGGCCAACCGCTCGCTGGAGAAACTGGCCAACACCGACGCACTGACCGGCATCTACAACCGCCACAAGGGGCAGGTGGTGCTGGAGCAGGAGTTTCTGCGCGCGCGGCGCTACAACCGCCCGCTGTCGCTGATCATGATCGACGTGGACGACTTCAAGCGCATCAACGACACCTTCGGCCATCAGGCCGGCGACGACGCACTGGTGCATGTGGCCGACACCATCCAGCCGCTGATCCGTCAGACCGACTTCTTCGTGCGCTGGGGCGGCGAGGAGTTCCTCATCATCTGCCCGGAGACCTCGATCCAGGGCACCACCGAACTGGCCGAACGGCTGCGCGAGGCGGTGGCCGCGAAACCGGCGCCCGGCAGCACGACGATCACCCTGAGCATCGGCGTCACCGGCTTCCGCCCCGAGGACACCCGGGACAGCCTCATCGGCCGGGCCGACAAGGCACTCTACATCTCCAAGAATCAGGGCAAGAACCAGGTCACCACCTGGGAGTAGCTCACGGCGACCGTTTCAGCGCCCGCAGCAACGCATCGAGCCCCAGCGTATTGAGCACGTCGCCCGCTTCAAGCCAGCCCCGCCGCGCCTGGGCAACGCCGTAGCGCAGATAGCGAAGCTGGCCGCTGTCATGGGCATCGCTGGAGATCACCAGTTTCAGCCCTCGCGCCTTGGCCAACCGGCAGTGCACATCGTCGAGATCGAGCCGCTGCGGCTGCGAGTTGATCTCCAGATAGCAGCCCCGCGAGACCGCCCCATCGATCACCCGCTCCAGATCGATCCGGCAGGCCTGGCGCTTGCCGATGAGCCGGCCGGTGGGATGAGCGAGAATGTTGAAATGGGGGTTGTCCATGGCTCGCAGGATGCGGCGGGTCTGCTTCTCCCGCGACAGCCCGAACGCGGAGTGGATGGCGCCGATACAAAGATCGAGCCGCGCCAGCACGGGATCGGGCATGTCGAGGCTGCCATCTTCGAGGATCTCCACCTCCAGCCCCTTGAGGATGCGGATGCCGTCGAGCCTCTCGTTGAGCGCATCGATCGCATCACACTGCGCCAGCAGCCGCTTTTCCGAGAGCCCACCGGCGACGCGCAGGGCGTGGCTGTGATCGGTGATCGCCAGGTAATCGTGACCCAACGCGCGGGCAGCCTCGGCCATCGATTCGAGCGAATCGCGGCCGTCGCTGGCCTCGGTATGGCAATGCAGATCGCCGCGCAGATCGGCTTCTTCGATCAACGTCGGCAACCTGCCCTCGGCCGCCGCTTCCAGTTCGCCACGGTTCTCGCGCAGCTCCGGCGCCATCCACGGCAGATCGACAGCCGCATAGACCTCGCGTTCGCTGGCGCCGGCAATTCGCTTGCCCGCCTTGTCGAAAACACCATATTCATTGATCTTCAGCCCGCGCCGTGCCCCCATGACACGCACCGCGATATTGTGGGCCTTGTTGCCGGTGAAGTAGTGCCAGGCCGCGCCGAAGCTGGCCCGCGGCACCACCCGCAGATCCACTTGCAAGCCATTGTCGAGCACCACCGTCGAGCGCGTACCGCCACTGGAGATCACACGCCCCACCCGTTCGAAGGTGGTGAACGCATCCACCACCGCTCGCCCCTTCGCGGCCACCGCGAGAATATCCAGATCGCCCACCGTCTCGCGGCGCCGGCGAAAGCTCCCGGCCATCTCCACCCGGCGCACGCCGGCCACCATCCGCAGGTGTTCGAGCAGCGCCTCCGCGATCGCCTCCACCTCGGCCCAGAGATGCCGGCGCAGCCGCTGTTGCAGCTGACGCAGTTCACGCAGGATGTTCTGCTCCGTCTTCACGCCAAACCCCGGCAACTGCCGCACCAGCCCGTTGCGGGCGGCCCGCTCCAGGTCGTCGAGACTGCCGATCTGGAGATCGTCGCGCAGCCGTTTCAGCCGCTTCGGCCCCAGCCCCGGCACCTGAAGCAGATCCACCAGACCCGGCGACACCGCCGCCTCCAGCGACCGCAGCTTGCGCAGACCGCCGGTGGTGACGATCTCACGGATCTTCGCCGCCAGATCCTTGCCGATCGTCGGCAAGGCCTCCAGATCCTCTCCTGCCGCCACCATCTCGGCCAGGCTGCGCGACAACCCCTGCACCGTCCGCGCCGCGTTGCGGTAGGCCCGGATACGAAATGGATTGTCCCCCTGAATCTCCAGCAGATCGGCGATGCGATCGAAGATGGCGGCGATTTCGGCGTTGCTGACGAACATGCGCCGAGTGTAACCCCGAATGGAGAAATGCCGTTGACCAGGCACGAAAAAGCCGGGGCAAGCCCCGGCTTTTTTCGGCTGCGTTTCCGTTACGCCTAGTCGTCCACGATCTCGGCCGCCACCTCGCGCTCGAAGACCATCTTGCCATCGCGCCAATCGACGACGATGGTGTCGCCGGGCAGGAATTCGCCGGCAAGAATCTTCTGCGCCAGCGGGTTTTCGATCTCGTGCTGGATCGCCCGCTTGAGCGGCCTTGCGCCATAGACCGGGTCGAAACCCACTTCGGCCAATTCGTCCATCGCGGCGTCGGTGAACTCGATCGCCAGATCGCGTTCGGCCAGCCGGTCGCGAAGATACTGCAACTGGATGTCGGCGATCTTGCGAATCTGCGCCTTGCCCAGCGGATGGAACACCACCGTCTCATCGATCCGGTTGATGAACTCGGGCCGGAAGTGCTGCCCGACCACCTCCATCACCGCGGTCTTCATCGCCTCGTAGTCGTTGGTCCGCGCCATCTCCTGAATCAGGTTGGAGCCCAGATTCGAGGTCATGACGATGACCGTGTTGCGGAAGTCCACGGTACGGCCCTGCCCATCGGTGAGGCGGCCGTCGTCGAGCACCTGCAACAGCACGTTGAAGACATCGGGGTGCGCCTTCTCCACCTCGTCCATGAGGATGACCGAGTAGGGCTTGCGCCGCACCGCCTCGGTGAGATATCCACCCTCCTCATAGCCGACGTAGCCCGGCGGTGCGCCGATGAGCCGCGCCACGGAGTGCTTCTCCATGAACTCCGACATATCGATACGGACCATCGCCTCCTCGGTGTCGAAGAGGAACTCGGCCAGCGCCTTGGTGAGCTCGGTCTTGCCCACGCCGGTGGGGCCGAGAAAGAGAAACGAGCCGTTGGGCCGGTTCGGATCGGCCAACCCCGCGCGCGAGCGGCGGATGGCGTTGGAGACGGCCTCGACCGCCTCGTCCTGGCCGACGACGCGCGATTTCAGCACCTCATCCATCTTCAGCAACTTTTCGCGCTCGCCCTCGAGCATCTTCGACACCGGAATGCCGGTCCAGGCCGACACCACCTCGGCAATCTCCTCATCGGTGACCTTGTTGCGCAGCAACTGTGTCTCGGTCTCGGCCCGCTCCTCGGCGGCGGCCGCCTCGGCCAGACGACGCTCCAGTTCGGGGATGGTGCCGTACTGCAGCTCCGACATCCGCGCCAGATCGCCGGCGCGCTGCGCCGTCTCCAGCTCCATACGGGCACGCTCCAGCTCCTCCTTGATATGAGCCGTGCCCTCGACGGCGGCCTTCTCGGCCTTCCAGATCTCTTCCAGATCGCTGTATTCCTTCTCCAGCTCGGCGATACGGTTCTCCAGCTCCTCGAGCCGCTTCTTCGACGCCTCGTCGGTCTCCTTCTTCAACGCCTCGCGCTCGATCTTGAGCTGGATCAGCTTGCGTTCGAGCCGGTCCATCGCCTCCGGCTTGGAGTCGATCTCCATGCGGATCCGCGAGGCCGCCTCGTCCACCAGGTCGATGGCCTTGTCCGGCAGCTGCCGGTCGGTGATGTAGCGGTGCGACAGCGTCGCCGCCGCGACGATGGCCGGGTCGGTGATCTCGACGCCGTGGTGCACCTCGTAACGCTCCTTCAGGCCCCGCAGGATGGCGATGGTGTCCTCCACCGTCGGCTCGTCAACGATAACCTTCTGGAAGCGCCGCTCCAGGGCGGCATCCTTTTCGATGTACTTGCGGTATTCGTCCAGCGTGGTGGCGCCGATACAGTGCAACTCGCCCCGCGCCAGCGCCGGCTTGAGCATGTTGCCGGCGTCCATCGAGCCTTCCGACGCGCCCGCGCCCACCATCGTGTGCAGCTCGTCGATGAAGAGGATGACGTTCCCCTCCTGCTTGGCGACGTCGTTGAGCACCCCTTTCAGACGCTCCTCGAACTCACCGCGGAACTTGGCACCGGCCACCAGCGCGGCCAGATCCAGCGACAACAACCGCTTGTGCTTGAGCCCTTCCGGCACCTCGCCGTTGACGATGCGCTGCGCCAGCCCCTCGACGATGGCGGTCTTGCCGACGCCCGGTTCACCGATCAGTACCGGGTTGTTCTTGGTGCGGCGTTGCAATACCTGGATCGAGCGGCGGATCTCCTCGTCCCGGCCGATGACCGGGTCGAGCTTGCCCTGCTCCGCCTTCTCGGTCAGGTCGATGGTGTACTTCTCCAGTGCGCCGCGCTGCTCCTCGGCATTGGGGTCGTCCACCGATTCACCGCCGCGCAGCGCCTCGATCGCCGTCTCCAGCGCCTCCTTGGTGACGCCGACGTTGCGCAGGATGTCGCCGGTGGTCCCCTTGTCCTCCAGTGCGGCGAGCAGAAACAGCTCGGACGAGATGTAGGCATCCTTGCGCTGCTGCGCGATCTTGTCGGTGATGTTGAGCAGCTTTGCCAGATCGTTGGAGATATGCACCTCGCCCGGCGTGCCCTCCACTTGCGGCAGGCGGTCCAGGGCCTCGCCGAGCTGCGAGCGCAGCTGATTGACGTTGACGCCCAGCTTCGACAGCAGCGGGCGTACCGTGCCACCCTCCTGGTCCAGTAGCGCCACCAGTAGATGCAGCGGCTCGATCATCTGGTGATCGCGCCCCACCGCCAGCGACTGCGCCTCTTGCAGCGCCAGCTGGAATTTGGTCGTGAGTTTGTCCATTCGCATGATGGTCGTTCCCGTTATTTTGTTGGATTACCCCAGATATTGGGTTGTTGCCCCGCCTTTCAAGGCATCGAGCCACTTTTTTCCCGAGCCGACCCGTCAGGACTCGTCCGAGGTGTGGGAGGCTTCCTGCGAACTGGAGAAACGGCACTCGCTGATGCGCAGCACCAGCCCTGCCAGCGTCAGGATCAGGATGGAACCGGAGAGCGTGACGATCTCCCCGATGTTCAACCCCTTCAGGTCGATCGCAAGATAGCGCGTCAGCGCTGTGATGGCGATGAGAATCAGAAAGATCACCGGCAGCTTGTGGGTGCGGAAGAAGACGCCGGTCATCGCACCCAGCTCCAGATAGATGAACAGCAGCAGAATGTCGTCCAGCCCGGCGACACCGCGATCCATGATGCCGAGGTATTCGTGCACCGCGCTCCAGATGATGGTGCCACCAATGACGAACAGGCCGATCAGGTGAAACAGCTCGACCAGGAAATCGCCGATTTTTTCGACCGACTTGAACGGCGTCATCGCGCTTCGATCCAGATGAGGCTCGCCATCCGGCCCGTGGTGCCGTCACGGCGATAGGAAAAGAAGAGATCCCGCTCAGTATAGGTGCAACGGTCACCGCCGAACAGGTGGGTTACCCCTGCCTTTCGCAGCCGGCGCCGCGCCAACGCATAGATATCGGCCAGCCAGCGCCCCGGCCGATGGGCGACGAATGCTCCGGCGGCATCGCCATCGGCGGCGACGAAGCGCTGCCGCACCTCGTCACCCACCTCGAAGGCGCGCGGGCCGATGGCGGGACCGAGCCACGCCATGATCTCCCCGTTGGGCGTCGCCATCGCCGCCAGCGTCGCCTCCAACACGCCGCCGGCCAGTCCACGCCAGCCGGCATGGGCCACCGCCACCTCAGCGCCGTTCACGGCGCAGAACAGCACCGGCAGACAGTCGGCCGTCATCACCGCACAGACCACGCCAGTCCGATGGCTGACGCTGGCGTCCGCCGCCGGTGGCTCGGCCCAGTCACCGGCTTCGACGACTTCAGCGCCGTGGGTCTGATCGAGCCAGGCCGGCTCGGCCGGCAACCCGGCGATGCGCCGCAGCCGGTGGCGGTTGGCGGCAACGGCGGCCGGCGCGTCCCCCACGTGGGCACCGAGGTTGAAACTGTCCCATGGTGGCCGGCTCACCCCACCATGGCGCGTCGTCACGCAGCTCCGCACCGCCGCCGGCGCGGGCCAATCGGGCCGGATCAACGTCAGATCCGCCACGGTGCCAACCCGTCGAGCAACCGTTGCATGTCGTCCGGCACACGGGACTCCCAGCGCATCGCCTCGCCACTGGCCGGATGGATCAGCCCCAGCCGCCACGCATGCAGCGCCTGCCGGGGAAAAGCGTGCAGCAACGCCACTGTCGTATCGTCCAGCCCGGCCGGGACACGTCGGCGCCCCCCATAGACCGGATCGCCGACGATGGGATGGCGGATGTGTGCCATGTGGACGCGGATCTGGTGGGTGCGACCGGTCTCCAGCTTGACGTCGAGCAGCGTATGGGCGAGGTATTTCTGGCGGATACGGTAGTGGGTGATGGCGTCGCGCCCGTGGCGCACCACGGCCATCTTCTTGCGATCCACCGGATGACGGCCGATCGGTGCATCGACGCGGCCGCCGGCGACGAACGTCCCCTCCACCAGCGCCAGATACTCGCGTCGCATCTCGCGGCGTTGCAGCGCCTCGACCAGCGCGGCATGGGCCTGCAGCGTCCGCGCCACCACCAACAGGCCACTGGTGCTCTTGTCGAGGCGGTGGACGATGCCCGCCCGCGGCACGCCACCGATGTCGGGGTAGCGGTGGAGCAGACCCTGCATCAGCGTCCCCGACCAGTTGCCGACGGCCGGATGCACGACCAGCCCGGCCGGCTTGTCGATGACGACGATGGCCTCGTCCTCGTACACGACGTTCAGCGCCACCGGCTCCGCCTCCACCCGCGCCAGGTCGGGCTCCACCTCGTCGGGGCGGTTCAGCACCACCCGCTCGCCGCCCCGCGCCTTGTCCCGTCCACGCGGCGTGCGGCCATCGACGACGATGGCACCCTCCTTCAGCCAGCGCTGCAGCCGGCCACGCGAGTATTCGGGAAACAGCTCGGCCAGCGCCTTGTCGATACGCTGGCCGGCCAGCGCATCGGGAATGGTTCGGGTCAGGGAGTCGGCGTGCATGGCCGAAGTGTATCGGATTCGCCGCCCAAAGGCCGCTGCGCTACAATGACGCCCCCTTTTCCCAGCGATCGCCCTGCCGATGAAAAAGCTCCTGTCACTGCTGCTCCTCTCTCTGTTCGTCACCGCCTGCGCCACCACCGGCGACCAGGACAAGGCCGATGCCGACGCCACGGCGCAGAAACTCTATCAAAAAGGCAAGAAGGAGCTGGACCGGAAGAACTATGAGCTGGCCATCGAGCAGTTCGAGAAGCTCGAAGCGGCCTACCCCTTCGGTGAATACGCGCAGAAGGCTCAGCTCGACATCGCCTACGCCCACTACAAGATGCACGAGCCGGAAGCCGCCATCGCCGCGGCCGACCAGTTCATCCGCCTCAATCCGCTGCACGAAAACGTCGACTACGCCTACTACATCAAGGGACTGGCCAACGCCACCCGCTACGACGGCTTCTTCGACAAGTTCATTCCGAAGGATCTGGGCGATCTCGACCCCAATCCGCTGAAGCAGGCCTTTCTCGATTTCAAGCTGCTGGTCCGGCGCTTTCCCGACAGCCGCTATGCCGAAGACGCCAAGCAGCGCATGGTCTATCTGCGCAATGCGCTGGCACGTCACGAGTACAACGTGGCCGACTTCTACTGGCGACGTGGCGCCTATGTGGCGGTGATCAACCGCTGCACCGACCTGATGCGCGACTACGACGGCGCAGAGATCATGCCGGAGACCATTGCGCTGATGGCGCGGGCCTACCGCAAGCTGGGGCTGGAGGAGGAATACGCCGATGCGGTGAAGCTGTTCGAGGCCAACTTTCCGCAGCGCAAGGCGCTACTGGAAGAGGATCGGCGGCTCTTCTCCAAGTGGTAGCGGCGCCCTCGAGCCCGAATAGTTCACGAGAACGCTGAACCCCCATCATCACGCCATTTGCCCGATTCGCCGGCAACCATCGCCACGGCCATGCTTTTCGGCGAATCGAACAAACTGCCTCACCGGGATTCCCCCAAACCCCGCATTCCCATGAAACATTCGGGCTAGCGCGCGAAGCGCCGGGCATAGCCGGAGGTGATCGGGTAGCGCCGGTCCTTGCCGAACCCCCGCCGCGTGATCCGCACCCCCGGTGGCGCCTGACGGCGCTTGTACTCGTTACGCAGCACCATCCGCGCCACCCGTCGCACCGTCTCCGGATCGAACCCGGCCTCGATGATCTCCTCCACCGACTGATCGCGCTCGATGAAGCGTTCCAGAATCGGGTCGAGAATCTCGTAGGGCGGCAGGCTGTCGCTGTCCTGCTGGTCAGGCGCCAGCTCGGCCGACGGCGGCCGGGTGATGACACGCTCGGGGATGACCGGTGAGCGAGTGTTGCGATAGCGGGCCAGGTCGTAGACCAGCGTCTTGGCACAGTCGATCAGCGGCGCGTAGCCGCCGGCCATGTCGCCATAGAGGGTGGCGTAACCCACCGACATCTCGCTCTTGTTGCCGGTGGTCAGCAGGATGCGGCCGCTCTTGTTGGACAAGGCCATGAGGACGACGCCACGGCTGCGGGCCTGGAGGTTCTCCTCGGTGGTGTCGGGCGGCAGGCCGTCGAACACCGGTTCGAGCATTTCGAGAAAGGTGCGGAAGGCCGGCTCGATGGAGATGGTCCGGTAGTCCACGCCGAGGGTCTCGGCCTCGGCGGCGGCATCGTCGAGGCTCATCCGGGAGGTGTAGCGTGACGGCATCATCACGGCGTTGACGTTCTCCGCGCCGAGGGCATCGACGGCGATGGCCAGCGTCAGCGCCGAGTCGATACCGCCCGACAGCCCCAGCAGCGCGCCGGGAAAGCCGTTCTTGCCCACGTAGTCCCGCACGCCGAGCACCAACGCCTGGTAGACATCGGCCACCGGGTCGTGGCCGCTTGCCGTCACGGTACCAGTGAACGGCCACGCCACCATGGTCGTTGCCTCCTCGAAACCGGGGCTCTGCGAGACCACCCGCCCATCGGCGGCCACGACCACCGAGCGGCCGTCGAACACCAGCTCGTCCTGTCCCCCGACGAGATTGACATAGACGATCGGCAGGCCACATTCCGCCACCCGGGCGCGCAGCATCTCCAGCCGTTCGGCATGCTTGTCACGGTGAAACGGCGAGGCGTTGAGGTTGACCAGCAGCTCGGCACCGGCATCGCGGGCGGTCAGGGCCGGGCCACTGTGCCAGATGTCCTCGCAGATGGTGAGGCCGATCCGGTGCCCCTTGCAGTCGAAGACGCAGCTCTCCCGCCCCGGAACGAAATAGCGCTTCTCGTCGAAGACGGCGTAGTTCGGCAACTTCTGCTTGTAGTAGCGGGCAGCGATCCCGCCATCACGCAGCAGGAAGGCGGCATTGTGCAGACCGTCCCGATCCTGCCAGGGGAGCCCGACAACGACGTCGATGCCATCGACCCGGCGGACGACGCGGAACAGCTCCCGCTCGCACCATTCGATCAGGCTCTTGCGAAACAGCAGATCTTCCGGCGGATAGCCGGTCAGCGTCAGTTCAGGAAAGACGATCAGATCGGCGCCCAATTCGTCGCGGGCGCGGCAGGCCTGCTCGATGACCCGGTCGGCATTGGCGCTGACGTCTCCGACCATCAGGTTGGTCTGGGCCAGCGCAATCTTCAAAGTGTCGGCCACGGCTTGGATACTCAATGGATTATTGGGATATATTGCGGTGGATTGTCATACATCCCCCAGTCAGATGCCATTACCCGTCAAGGATAGATCGGCCCACCACGACCCAGACCCGCGCCTGGTCCACGCCCGCGGCGCCCACCGCAGCGAGCGCGATTCGTGGAATTCGCTCAAGCTCTTTCTGCTCTATCGGCTCGGCATCTCGCTGGTGCTGCTGTTGCTGCACTCCTTCGGCGCGCTGCCGCTGGGCGAATCACCGTCGGACCAAAAGCTGTTCCTGCAGGCGGCGGAGGCGCTGTTCGCCATCAATCTGCTGCTGGCGCCGGTGGTGTTCCTGCCGGGCATGCCGTTTCGCCACCTGGTCAGCGGTCAGGTCATCATCGACATCGTCGCCTTTTCGGTGATGATGTATGCCAGTACCGGGCTGGAGAGCGGCATCGGCCTGCTGGTGGTGCCGAGCATCGCCGGCGCCAGCCTGCTGCTGCCGGGCAACATGGCACCGTTCTATGCCGCTTTCGCGACGCTGGCGGTCTTCGTCCAGGCGGGCATCAGCATTCTGCATGGCCGCCACGAGCTGTTCACACTGACCCAGGCGGGAATCCAGGGTTCGATCTTCTTCGCCGTGGCGATTCTGGCAACGAAGATGGCGCGCAAGGCACTGGCCAGCGAGGAGCTGGCCTGGCGGCGCGGCCGCGATTTTGCCGACCTCTCGCAACTCAACCGCCACATCGTCGAACAGATGGACACCGGCGTCATCGTCGCCGGCGAGGACGGCCGGGTGCGGCTGATCAACAAGGCGGCCTGGGAGCTGCTGGGTCACGACAGCCCGAGGCAGCAGGTGGCCTTGAATGACCTCAGCCCGGCGCTGCAGCAGGCCGCCGACCACTGGCTGGAAGGCGGCAGCCCATCCCATGCCAGCCAACGGGGCACGGCACCGAACGGTCGCGCCTTCGATGCCCAGTTCATCCCCATCGGGCGTGGCAAGCAGCGGGCGATACTGATCTTTCTGACCGATCTGACCGAACGCAGCCGCCAGCTCCACGAGGTGAAACTGGCTGCCCTCGGCCGGCTGACGGCGAGCATCGCCCACGAGATCCGCAACCCGCTGGGCGCCATCAGCCACGCGGCCCAGCTGTTGCAGGAGTCGGAGACACTGACCGATCCCGACCAGCGGCTGGCCACCATCATCCAGTCCAATGCGCAACGGATGAACCAGCTGATCGAGAATGTCCTCAATCTCTCCCGCCGCCGCAATCCGGCCCCCCAGCAGCTGGCGCTGACGCCTTGGCTCCAGGCACTGGCCGACGAGTTCCGGCAACAGCAGGATCTGCCCGGGGAAGCCGTGAAGCTCGAAACAAAACAATTGGTTACCATCGAGGTGGATGCGGGGCAGTTGCATCAGATCCTGTGGAATCTGTTGAGCAATGCACAGATTCATTCCGGCAGATCGGGCAATCTGCGAATCAGGATCGTGACCGCCAGCGGCGACGACGGCCATGTCGATATCGACGTCATCGACAACGGCGAGCCGATCGACCCGGCGTTGCGCGAACGACTGTTCGAGCCGTTCTTCTCCACCGACAGCCGGGGCACCGGCCTTGGGCTCTACCTGGCGCGGGCGCTGGCCGAGGCCAATGGCGGCTCGCTGGAGTACCGCGCACTCGACGATGGCGGCAACTGCTTCACGATCAGGCTGCCACTGGCAGACACGGAACGGAACCGGCAACCATGAGCATCAAGAACGTCCTCGTCATCGACGACGAACCCGATATCCGGGAGCTGCTGGACATCACGCTGGCGCGGATGGGCCTCGACTCCACCACCACCGCCACCGTGGCCGAGGCGCTGGCCGCGCTCGACGCCCGCTGCTTCGACCTCTGCCTCACCGACATGCGGCTACCCGACGGCGACGGGCTGGCCATCGTCAAATATATCCAGAAACACTATCCCGACCTGCCGGTGGCCGTCATCACCGCCCACGGCAACGTCGAGGCCGCGGTCGAGGCACTCAAGTCCGGCGCCTTCGACTTCGTCTCCAAGCCGGTCGATCTGCAGATGCTGCGCAGCCTGATCGAAACAGCGCTGAAACTCCGCCCCGATTCACCGACGGGGCAGACATCGGACCCCGCCACGATGCTGCTGGGGGAATCGGCCGTCATGGAGAGGCTGCGCGGGATGATCGCCAAGCTGGCCCGCAGCCAGGCACCGGTCTTCATTCAGGGCGAATCGGGCACTGGCAAGGAGCTGGTGGCGCGGGAGATCCACCGCGCCGGGCCGCGCGCCAGCCAGCCGTTCATCGCGGTCAACTGCGGCGCCATCCCGTCGGAGCTGATGGAGAGCGAGTTCTTCGGCCACAAGAAGGGGAGCTTTACCGGCGCCATCGCCGACAAGGAGGGACTGTTCGCGGCGGCCGAAGGCGGCACGCTGTTTCTCGACGAAGTGGCCGACCTGCCACTGAACATGCAGGTCAAGCTGCTGCGGGCCATTCAGGAACGCGCCATCAAGCCGATCGGTGAGCAGCAGGAGAAGCCGGTGGACGTGCGCATTCTGTCGGCCAGCCACAAGAATCTGCTCGACGAGGTGGCCGCCGGCCGCTTCCGTCAAGATCTCTTCTATCGCCTCAACGTCATCGAATTGCAGGTGCCGCCATTGCGGCAGCGCCGCGAAGACATCGAGACCCTGGCCAGCCATTTTCTCCGGCGCATCGCAGAGCAGTGGGGAACCCCCGTGGCACGTCTCTCGCCGGCAGCGCTGGCAAGGCTGCAAGGCTATGATTTTCCAGGCAACGTCCGCGAACTGGAGAACATCCTGGAGCGGGCCTGTACCCTCTCCGACAGCGACACCATCGACGCCGACGACATCGAACTGCCCGAGCAGCGCCACGCATCGACCACCCGGCCCGCGCTGGCGGGCGAGACACTCTCCGATTCACTGGCCAGCCAGGAGAAGGCCGCCATCCTGCAGGCGCTGGAAGAGACCCGCTGGAACAAGACCGCCGCGGCCAGGAAACTGGGCATGACGTTGCGGCAGCTACGCTACCGATTGAGCAAGTTTGACATCGATTGACGACAGAAACTGACATTTTTGTCAGTTTCTGTCACCAAAAGCGGGGCCGGCCCGAGCATCCCCTGCCGCCGGCAGGTCGCGCACGACCATTCTCCCCCCTTGGCCATGCCATTCGTCGGCCGGCGGGCTCCCCGCAAAATCAACCGGTTAGATCCCGGTGGCGCCGTTCGTCCACGCATCTGCCGGCGCTGACGATCCGGGCACCCGCCGCCGCTGGCACGCTATATGTATGCTACCCTCGTGTTGAAACACAGCCTGCAAAGCTGAAACACGTAACACCACAAGACTGGAGTCCAATAACATGAAAAAGGCACAACAAGGTTTCACCCTCATCGAATTGATGATCGTCGTCGCGATCATCGGCATCCTGGCCGCCGTCGCCCTGCCGGCCTACCAGGACTATGTCGCCAAATCGAAGATCACCAGCATCGTTGCGACCGCCTCTTCCGGCAAGTCGGCGATGTTCGATCGCTATTCCGAGCTTGGTGAGATGCCGGACGTCGCCGGTGCCGCCAACAACGCCATCGACGAAGCCGGTTCCACCACCGAAGGCTTCTACAACACCATGAGCGGCTTGTCCTATCAGTCCGCGGTTGCCTACGCACGTGGCGCCAACGCCGCTGGCACGGCCAACGCCAAAGGCACTTTCACCGTGACCCTGGCCGGCATCAATGCCAACGTGAATGGCAAGACCCTGGCGTTCTCCTATGAGGACGATGGCGGTGAGCTGAAGTTCGACTGCGCTGTGCCCAATAATGACATTCCCGACAAGTATCTGCCCGCGCAGTGTCAGTAATCCGGACGACTTGCACGACACGAAAGGCCCCGCTTGCGGGGCTTTTCTTTTTCTCCTGTCGGACTTGTCACACCGCTTCCCCGGTGATTGTGGTATGTTGTTGATCCTTTGATCAATTTCTTCAGATTCCATCCCGCCTGTCTCGTTGAAACAATCCGGCCCAGCGGAACACAACAGGAGTGGTTCCAGCACGATGAGTTCAGCAACCTCCATCAACAATCCCCCCACCGCCACCCTCGCCATCAACGGTCTGCTGCGCCGACTATTGGCCGAGCGCGTCATCTCCAAGACCCAGGCCATCGACACCCAGGCACTGGCGTCGAAAAGCGGCAAGCCATTGATCCGGGTGCTGCTGGACGAGTCCATCGCCACCCCCCTGCAGGTGGCCCGCGCCAGCGCCGAGGAGTTCGGTTTTCCGATGCTCGACCTGGCCGCCTTCGACCCGGAGGCCCTGCCCTCGGAGCTGATCGATGAGGAGCTGCTGACCAAGCACCATGCGCTACCGCTGATCAAGCGCAGCAACCGCATCTACGTGGCGATCTCCGACCCGATGAACGTCACCGCGCTGGACGAACTGAAGTTCAAGACCGGCCTCACCGCCGAGGCCATCATCGTCGAGGACGACAAGCTGACGGCGATGCTCAAACAGGTACTGGAGAACGCCGCGAACGACTGGGCCAGCGACGGACTCGAAGACGATCTGGAGGAGCTTCAGGTCGGCCTCGACGACACCCAGATCCAGCAGGCAGCCACCACCGAGATCGACGACACGCCGGTGGTACGCTTCGTCAACAGCACGCTGCTCAATGCCATTCGCCGTGGCGCCTCGGACATCCATTTCGAAATCTACGAAAAGGTCTTTCGCGTGCGCTACCGTCTCGACGGCGTGCTGCAGGAGATCACCAAGGCGCCCCACAACATCGCGCCACGGGTGATCGCCCGGATCAAGGTGATGTCGCGGATGGACATCTCCGAGCGGCGCATTCCGCAGGACGGCCGCATCAAGCTGAAGATCTCCGACAAGCGCGCCATCGACTTCCGGGTCAACACCTGCCCGACGCTCTACGGCGAGAAAATCGTGCTGCGGATTCTCGATCCCAACAGCGCCAAGCTGGGAATCGATGCGCTCGGCTACGACGACGAACAGAAAAAGCTCTATCTCGATGCCCTCTCCAAGCCCTACGGCATGATTCTGGTCACCGGCCCGACCGGCAGCGGCAAGACGGTCTCCCTCTATACCGGCCTCAATATCCTCAACACCCCCGACCGCAATATCTCCACCGCCGAGGACCCGGCCGAGATCAACATGATGGGGGTCAACCAGGTCAACGTGAATCCCAAGGTGGGACTCACCTTCGCCAACGCATTGCGCGCCTTTCTACGGCAGGACCCGGACGTCATCATGGTCGGCGAAATACGGGATCTGGAGACGGCCGAGATCGCGATCAAGGCGGCACAGACTGGCCACCTGGTACTTTCGACACTGCACACCAACGACGCACCGCAGACGCTGACGCGTCTTGCCAACATGGGCGTTCCTCCTTACAACATCGCCTCCTCCGTCTCGCTGATCATCGCCCAGCGGCTGGCGCGCAAGCTCTGCGACCACTGCAAGGAGACCCACGACGTACCCAGGGAAGTGCTGTTGGCCGAAGGGTTTTCCGACGAGGAAATCGGCAATTTTTCCATTTATCGCGCGGTGGGCTGTGACAAGTGTACTGGCGGCTACAAGGGGCGGGTTGGTATTTTCCAAGTGATGCCCATATCGGAAGAGATGGGCCGGATCATCATGGAAGGAGGCAACTCGATGCAGCTGGCGGAACAGGCCAAGAAAGAGGGGATCAAGGATCTTCGCGACTCCGGGCTCGACAAGGTTCGCGCCGGTCTGATCAGTCTGGAAGAACTCAACCGCGTCACCAAGGACTAGCCCGAAGAAATGGCAGCAAAAGCAGAGAAAGTGGTCTTCGTCTGGGAAGGCATCAACAGCGGTGGCGAGCGTGTCCGCGGCGAATCGCTCGGGGTGTCCGAGATGCTCGTCAAGGCCGACCTGCGCCGCCAGGGCATCAAGACGATCAAGCTGAAGAAAAAGCCCAAACCGCTGTTCCGCAAGAAGAAAAAGATCACCGGCGGCGACATTGCCGGTTTTGCCCGCCAACTCGCCACGATGATCACCGCTGGCGTGCCGATGGTGCAGTCACTGGACATCATCGCCAAGGGCCATGAAAACCCGGCGATGGAAGAGCTGGTCACCGCCATCAAGAACAACGTCGAGGCCGGTAACAGCCTGGCCGATTCGCTGGCGCAGCATCCGCGCCACTTCGACGACCTGTTCGTCAGCCTGGTGGAGGCCGGGGAGCAGTCCGGGTCGCTGGAATCGCTGCTCGACAAGATCGCCACCTACAAGGAGAAGACCGAGGCCATCAAGGCAAAGATCAAGAAAGCGATGTTCTATCCCATCTCGGTATTGGTCATCGCCTTCATCGTCTCCGCGATTCTGCTGATCTTCGTGGTGCCGACCTTCGAGGATCTGTTCAAGGACTTCGGCGCCGACCTGCCGGCCTTCACCACCTTCGTCATCAATCTGTCGAAATTCATGCAGGCTTGGTGGTGGGTGATATTCGGCGCCATCGCCATCGCCTTCTGGGCCTTTGTGTTCGTCCACCGGCGCTCGGAGGCATTTCGCGACGGCGTCGACCGTTTTCTGCTCAAGCTCCCGGTATTCGGCCCGGTATTCGAAAAATCGGCCATCGCCCGCTTCGCCCGGACGCTGGCCACGATGTTCGCCGCCGGCGTGCCGCTGGTGGAGGCGCTCAACTCCGTTGCCGGCGCCACCGGCAATGCCGTCTATCAGAAGGCGACGTTGCAGATCCGTGACGACACCACCACGGGCATGCAGATTCAGCAGTCGATCCGCAACACCGGCGTATTTCCCAACATGGTCGTGCAGATGGTCGCCATCGGCGAGGAGTCGGGCTCGCTCGACCACATGCTGTCGAAGGTGGCCGACTTCTACGAGGAGGAGGTGGACAACATGGTGGACAGCCTCAGCAGCATGCTGGAGCCGTTGATCATGGCCATCCTCGGCGTGCTGATCGGCGGCCTGGTGGTCGCCATGTACCTGCCGATCTTCAAGCTCGGCGCGGTCATCTGATCCCGCGCCGCCGCAACCGATGATGCAACTGCTCTCCAGCTCGCCGCTGGCTTCGATCGTCGTCTGCGGCATCCTCGGGCTGTTGGTGGGCAGCTTTCTCAATGTCGTCGTCTACCGCCTGCCGGTGATGCTGGAGAGGCGGTGGCGTGCCGACTGCCAGGAGACGGCGGACATCGAGGCCGACAACGGCGAGAGATTCAACCTGGTGACGCCCGCCTCCACCTGCCCCCACTGCGGGCATCGCATCCGTCCCTGGGAGAACATCCCCGTGGTCAGCTACCTGCTGCTGCGCGGGCGTTGTGTCGATTGCAAGACCCCCATCTCCGCGCAGTATCCGCTGGTGGAACTGGCCACCGGCCTGCTTTCCGCGGTCGCTGCCTGGCAGTTGGGATTTGGCTGGCCGCTGCTGGCCGCGCTGGTGTTCACCTGGACGCTGATCGCGCTGACCGCCATCGACTACAACACACAGCTGCTGCCCGACGACCTGACACTGCCGCTGCTCTGGCTGGGCCTGCTGGTCAATACGGGCGGTCTCTTTGCAACGCCGGTCAGCGCCATCTGGGGAGCGGCTGTCGGCTATCTATCGCTGTGGCTGGTCTATCATCTGTTCAGACTGGCCACCGGAAAGGAAGGGATGGGCTATGGCGACTTCAAACTGCTGGCCGCCATCGGCGCCTGGTGCGGCTGGCAGGTACTGCCGCTGACGATCATTCTCTCGTCGGTGATCGGCGCCACGGTCGGGATCATCCTGATCCTGCTGCGCCGCCAACAGCGCGGCACCCCGATCCCGTTCGGTCCGTTCCTGGCCGGCGCCGGCTGGATCAGCCTGTTCTGGGGCGATGTGCTGATGCAGGCCTGGCTGCGCCTTTCGATGCCCGGCTGAGACGATGAAATCGATCGGGCTGACGGGCGGCATCGGCTCCGGCAAGACGCTGGTGGCACGAATGTTCGCCGATCTCGGCGTGCCAGTGATCGATGCCGACCAGATCGCCCATGCGCTGACGACGCCGGGAAGCACCGCCTGCCGCCGGATCGAAGAGACCTTTGGCAGTGATTTCTTCGACGCCGACGGCTCACTCGACCGCCGCCGACTGCGCAATGTGGTGTTCGACGACCCCGCCGCATTGCAACGGCTGGAAGCCATCCTCCATCCCCTGATCCGCGAACGCATCGTGGCGGCGATCACGGATCTGGCCACGCAACGACACGACTACTGCATCGTTTCCATCCCGTTGCTGATCGAGACCGGGATGACGGATCTGGTCGATCACATCGTCGTCGTCGACGTTCCCGAACACGTGCAGATCGCCCGCGTCATCCGGCGGGACGGGGTCTCGGCGGAAGAGGCACGGAAGATTCTCGACCGCCAGGCCAACCGCACCCAGCGGTTGGCAGCCGCCGATTTCGTCATCGACAACAGCGGCAGCATCGAACGAACCCGCGACAGCGTCGGCCGGCTCGACGCACGGCTTCGAGCTTTGATAACCTCGTGATCCCGCAGCAAGGCGACCCCCTCCCGTGACCAACGCGACCTGCTACGAACAACCCCTGAGCAAACCGATCCGGCTGTTCCTGCGCTATGAGCAGTTGATGGAGCGGTTCCAATGGACACTGGAACAGCCGGCCCCCGGCGCCGCCCACGCCGCAATGGTCGCGCTGCTCGATCTGTACCAGCACAGCATGCACGTCGATCTCAAGGCCGAGGCCCTGCGGGAGATCGACCGCCTCGGCAAACGTCTGGAAGATGGCAACCGAGCCTTCGCCGATCAGTGCATCGAGAGGATCGAGGCACTCCAGTCGGACGGCGTCAGGCAGATCAACGGCATTCACGGCCAGCTGGGAGCGCAGCTGCGAAACCACCATTTCTTCAACCTGATCCGCCAGCGGATATTGATGCCCGGCGGGATCAACTCCTTCGATCTGCCGGTCTACCATTTCTGGCTCTCCCAGCCCCATGAGGAGCGGGCGGCCTTGCTACGCGAATGGGCCGATGCCTACTTCCGCTATCACGAGGTGGTACGCCAGATCCTGGCGATCACCCGTAACAATCACCGCACCGAATCCTACGTGGCCGAACAGGGCTATTTCGAGCAGATGCTGGCGCCGACCGATTCGATCCAGCTGCTCCAGATCTGCGTGCCCAAAACGCAGAGCTGCTACCCGGAAGTGAGTTCGGGCCGCCAGCGCTTCAGCATCCGCTTCTTCGACCCGAAGGATCTGTCGGATCGCCCGGGGCAGACCAAGGAGAGCGTCCCGTTCGAGATCCGCTTCTGCGGCCTCTGACGTCCGGCCACAGCCCACCGATCGCCGCAATCCCCTGCGCCCCGCACCGCCAGGCGCGCGGCAGCAGCGAGCGATCCATCCCGCCCAGCGCATAGACCGGCATGGTGGCCTCCCGGACCCAGGCGGCAAAACGATCCCAGCCGAGCGGCTTCGCCGCCGGATGGGTGGTGGTCGCCAACACCGGGGAGAGCAGCGCATAACGGGCACCGACGGCGGCGGCTCGCGCCAGCTCCGCCGGATCGTGGCACGAAGCCGACAGTTCGATACCGTCCAAGGGGTGGTCGAGCGCGTGCAGCCGCCGTGCGCTCAAATGCAGGCCTGCGGCCCCGAAGCGGATCACTTCGTCGGCCGTGGAGGTGAGCACCAATCGGGTCATCAACGCCGGATGGCGTTCCGCCAGGGTGGCCACCACCCGGGTATAGGCACCGGCATCCAGTGCCGGCAGCCGCAGGTGGATGCGGCAGTCCGACGCGGCCAGGGCCGTCAACCGCTGCTCGAAACCAGCCTGCTCCAGCGCATCGGGCGGGGTGATGGCAATGAGGCTCGGCAGCTCGGTGGCGCTGACGATCGGACCATTGGCGGCCGGAAACGACAAATGCCGCAACTCGTCCACCCGGAACCAGCCGGTCTGCTGGCCTTCCCTGCCCGACGGTTCGCCGCGCCAGCGGCTGACCCGCCAGACATCGAGGAAGACGTCGAGATCGGGATAGCGCCACGGCACTTGAATCAATGGCCGATAGTCCAGTGGCGTGATGCCCAGCTCCTCGGCCAGCTCGCGCGCCAGCGCCGCTGTCACACTCTCGCCCGGCTCCACCTTGCCGCCGGGAAACTCCCACTTGCCTCCCTGGTGTGCCGCCGCGTGGCGGCGGCTGAGCAGAATCCGGCCGTCGTCAGCGACGATGACGGCGGCCACCACAAGGAGCGGGCCGGCCATCGTCAGGTCCGGTAGTCGGCGTTGATCCTGACGTAGTCGTAGGAAAGGTCGGAGGTCCAAATGGTCGCCGCGCCATCACCGCCGCCGAGGTCGATGCGAATCGGGATCTCGTCGCGGGACATGACCGCCTGCCCCTTCTCCTCGGCATAACCGGGCGCGGGCTGGCCGGCGACGATGACGGCAACGTCATCGAGCCAGATATCGACGGCGTCGATCGCGAGCTGCTCCACCGGCGCACGGCCGATCGCGGCGAGAATGCGCCCCCAGTTGGGATCGCTGGCGAACAGCGCGGTCTTCACCAGCGGCGAGTGCGCAACGGTGAAAGCAACCTCGCGCGCCTCGGCCGTCGAGGCGGCCCCCTCGACCCGGATGGTGACGAACTTGGTGGCCCCCTCGCCGTCACGAATCATCGCCTGGGCCAACTCGCGCATCAGCTCGTGCAGCGTGTCGCGAAACCGCTTGGCCCCGGTGCTCGCTCCATCGTCGATGACGACGCCGGCCGCGCCGGTGGCCGCCAGCACGCAGGCGTCATTGGTCGAGGTATCGCCATCGACGGTGACGCAGTGGAAACTCTGTTGCGTGCCCTCCTCCAGCCACTGCTGTAACAGCGGTGGTGCAATCGCCGCATCGGTGGCGATATAGCTCAACATCGTCGCCATGTCGGGGCGAATCATGCCGGCGCCCTTGACGATGCCGCAGAGCGTCACCGTCCGCCCCTCGATATCGATGCGGCGGCTGAAGCCCTTGGCGACGGTATCGGTGGTCATGATCGCCCGGGCCGCATCGACCCAGCCGTCGTCACGCAACTGCTCGAACAATGCCGGCAGCGCCGCCCGGACCCGCCCCACCGGCAGCGGTTCACCGATGACGCCGGTGGAGAACGGCAGCACCGATTCGGCCGCGACACCACCGAGCTCAGCCACGGCGGCACAGCATTGCTCGGCCGCGAGCACGCCTTCCATACCGGTGCCGGCATTGGCATTGCCCGAATTGATCAGCAGATAGCGCGCCGGCTCGGCCTGAAGATGACGCCGCGCCACTTCCACCGGCGCGGCGCAGAAACGGTTGCGGGTGAAAACGGCCGCCACCCGCGTGCCCGGGCTGAATTCGAACAATACGAGATCATCACGCCCCTGGTAACGGATACCGGCAGCGGCGGTGGACACGCGGACACCGGGCACGGCGGGAAGCCGGGAGACGGATTCGATACCTACGGCCATATTGCATCTCCGTGGGTGGAATGGAATGAGACCGCCATCCGGCACGGATGGCGGAGGACACATCGCCATCAAAAGGGCGCGGTCACCGCCCGACGGCGCCCCGCCTCGCCCCTGGCAGGGTCGGACAACACCGTCAGCTCAACTTGCCGTGACAGTGCTTGTATTTCTTGCCGGAACCACAGGGGCAAGGCTCGTTGCGCCCCACCTTCGGAGTGCTGCGCTTGAACGGCTCCGCTTCCGGCGGCGGCGCGGCGGCGGTTTCCTCGCTGGCCAGTGGCGTTCCGGCATCGGGGTGGGAGAATTCCATCTGCTGCGCCAGCTCCTCCTCGCTGGGATGCTGCGGCAGATCCTGCTCTCCCTGGATCTGCAGGCGGAACAGCACCGAGGCCACGTCGTGCTTGATCCGCTCCAGCAAGGTCTGGAACATCTCGAAAGCCTCGCGCTTGTATTCCTGCTTCGGATCCTTTTGCGCGTATCCCCGCAAACCGATGCTCTGGCGCAGATAGTCCATGGCCGCCAGATGCTCCTTCCAGTGGTTGTCCACGATCTGCAACATCAGGTCACGCTCGATCTGGCGCATCAGCGCCTCACCGTAACGTGCCTCCTTGGCGGCATAGGCTTTTTCCGCCTCGGCAACCACCTTGTCGAGCAGGTTCTCCTCGTGGAGGCTCTTGTCCTCTTCCAGCCACTGGCGAATCGGCAGGTCGAGTTCGTAGTCGCTCTTGAGGGCCTCTTCCAGCCCTTCGACGTTCCACTGCTCCTCGATGCTGCCGGGGGGGATGAACTCGTAGAAGGTGTTGGCGACGGCATCCTCGATGATGCCACGCACCTGCTCCTTGATGTCGTCGGCCGCAAGGATCTCGTCGCGCTGCTGGTAGATGACCTTGCGCTGGTCGTTGGCCACGTTGTCGTAGTCGAGCAGGTTCTTGCGAATGTCGAAGTTGTGGGCCTCCACCTTGCGCTGGGCGTTCTCGATCGACTTGGTGACCATCGAATTCTCAATGGCCTCGCCATCGTCCATGCCGAGGCGTTGCATCAGTGCCCGCATCCGGTCGGAGGCGAAGATCCGCATCAGGTTGTCTTCCAGCGAGATGTAGAAGCGGCTCGATCCCGGATCTCCCTGGCGGCCCGCCCGGCCACGAAGCTGGTTGTCGATCCGGCGTGACTCGTGGCGTTCGGTGCCGATGATGTGCAGGCCACCGGCGGCCACCACGGCATCGTGCCGTTTCTGCCACTCGGCCTTCACCTTTTCGATCTGCGCCGGCGTCGCGTCGTCACCGAGCGCCTCCAGATCGGCGTCCAGGCTGCCCCCGAGAACGATGTCGGTGCCCCGGCCGGCCATGTTGGTCGCAATCGTCACCGCCCCAGCCTTGCCGGCCTGGGCGACGATATGGGCCTCGCGCTCGTGCTGCTTGGCGTTAAGCAGTTCGTGGGGAATCCCCTCCTTCTTCAGCAACTCGGAGACGATCTCCGAAGTCTCGATCGAGGCGGTGCCGACCAGCACCGGCCGCCCCTCGGCCACCCGCGCCTTGATGTCCTCGACCATCGCCTTGTATTTGTCCTTCTCGTGGAGGTAGATCAGGTCGTTCATGTCATTCCTGATCATCTCCTTGTTGGTCGGGATGACGACCACCTCGAGATTGTAGATCTGCTGAAATTCGTAGGCCTCGGTATCGGCCGTTCCGGTCATGCCCGAGAGCTTCTCGTACATGCGGAAGTAATTCTGGAACGTGATCGACGCCAGCGTCTGGTTCTCCGGCTGGATCGCCACCCCCTCCTTGGCCTCAATGGCCTGATGCAGCCCCTCGGACCAGCGCCTTCCCGGCATCGTCCGCCCGGTGAATTCATCGACGATGACGATCTCGCCATTGCTGACGATGTAGTCGACGTTCCGCTGAAACAGCGCATGGGCCTTCAGCGCCGCATTGAGATGGTGGAGAATGGCGATGTTGGCCGGGTTGTAGAGGCTGTCCCCCGGCTGCAGCAGCCCCGCTTCCACCAGCAGCGCCTCCACCTTGTCGTGTCCCTGCTCGGAGATGAAGACCTGGCGCGCCTTTTCATCGACGTAGTAGTCCCCTTCGGACTCCTCCGTCTCCTGCCGTGTCAGCTTCGGCGCGATCTGATTGAGCGCCAGGTAGAGCTCGGAGGTTTCGTTGGTCGGGCCGGAGATGATCAGCGGCGTGCGCGCCTCGTCGATCAGGATCGAGTCCACCTCGTCGATGATGGCGTAGTGGAGCCCACGCTGAACCTTGGCATCGAGGGAAAACGCCATGTTGTCACGCAGGTAGTCGAAGCCGAATTCGTTGTTGGTGCCGTAGGTGATGTCGGCGGCATAGGCGGCCTTCTTCGCCTCATGGTCCATCTGGCCGACCACCACGCCGACGCTCAATCCCAGGAACTGATGGATCTTGCCCATCCAACCGGCATCCCGTTTGGCCAGATAGTCGTTGACGGTGATGATATGCACCCCCTTGCCCGGCAACGCGTTGAGATAGGCCGCCAGCGTCGCCACCAGGGTCTTGCCCTCACCGGTGCGCATCTCGGCGATCTTGCCGTCGTGCAACACCATCCCGCCGATGAGCTGAACATCGTAGTGACGCATGCCCAGCACGCGCTTGGCCGCTTCGCGGACCACGGCAAACGCCTCGGGCAGCAGGTCGTCGAGGGTTTCGTCGGCTTCGAGGCGGGAGCGAAATTCGGCAGTCTTCGCCTGCAGGTCGGCATCCGACAGCTTTTCCATCTCCGGCTCGAAGGCATTGACCTTTTCGACGCGCTTGCGGTACTGCCGGATCAGCCTGTCGTTGCGGCTGCCAAAAATCTTCTTCGTGATTGATCCTAGCATTATCCTGAGATCTGGATTTCCAAAGGGACGTAATGATACCGCATGCGGCTGGACAGCGGTGAACGGCGGGATTGACCTCGGACAAGGTCTGCGGGATCAGACGATGGGCGACCGCCACCACGGCGCGACCGGCGGCAGCGGCCCGGCAACGAAGAATGTTGCGTGATCAGCCCTTTTCAGCGCTTTTCGGGGAAGATTTGCTGGCTTTCTTGCGTTTTTCGAGAATTCTCGCCGGATTGGTCGGCGCGCCATTCTTGATGACCTCGAAGTGGAGATGGGTGCCGGTCGAACGGCCCGTATTGCCCATCTTGGCGATCTGCTGCCCCTTCTTCACGACATCGCCCGCCTTGACCAGCATCTCGGAGGTGTGGGCGTAGCGGGTGACATAGCCGTTGCGATGGTCGATCTCGACCAGATTGCCATACTGGGGATGCTTCTCCGCCTTGACGACGATGCCACCGGCCGCCGCGTAGATCGGCGTCCCCTTGCGACCCGCGAAGTCGATGCCGCGATGAAACTGTCGCCTGCCGGAAAACGGATCGGTCCGATAGCCGTAGCGCGACGAGATCCATCCGTCGGTGACCGGCGTGCCCTTCGGCTTGACCTCGTCCTGCAGATTCTTCGACAACATCATCTCATCGAGATAGTGGAGCTGCTGCTCCTTCTCCATCAGCGCCAGCTCCAGCTGGTCGAGCACCCTGGAGATATCGTCACTGCCGATCACACTCTGGTTGAGGTCGCCACCGAGTCCACCCATCGCCGGCACTTTCTCGAAGTCGAACTCTTCCGGCTCGAGCTTGGCCATCGCCACCATCTTGCTGCCCAGCGCGTTGAGGCGAGTGATATGCGCCTGCAACATGCCGATCCGATGGGTCAGCGCATTCATATCGGCATTGACGCCCTGCCTCATCTCCTCCAGATCTTTCCATTGCTTTTCAAGATCTTCCCTGAACTGGGCAACATATTGCTGCGGCTGTATCCTGGCGCCCCAGTAGTAACCGACGGCAATGGCCAGCGCCAGCACGAGCGTGCCGCCGAAGATCTTCAACGGCAGATGCCACCAGCCGTCGTGCGAGCCCGTATGGTAATGAATCAAGGCTGATCTGTTTCGCTGCATGGTCTTGTTGTCGGTTCGGGTGGAGGGGATCGGCAGCATATTAGCCCAGAAATGTGACATGATTCCAGAACAATCGGCTAAGGGATGCCCCCACCCGTCACAACCATGAAACATTTCGACCGATTTCTTCCCCCCGAACTGACGCACAAGCTGCGGCAGATCCGCCGCCTGCAGCACACCATCTCCCGGGTGTTGCCCGAGGCCTACCGCGACCGGGTGAAGGTGGGAGAAATCGAAGGCGACCGGCTGACACTGGTCGTCGACCAACAGGCGGTGGCCGCCAATGTCCGCTTCCAGACGGACGCGCTGCAACGCGCCATTCGCCGGGAGCACGGTATCGACATCGACAGGATCCGAATCAAGATCACGCCACGCAGCGGGCCATCGCCCCATGCCCACGAGGGCGACCGCCGACAGCGGCCCCCGGCTTCAGCGGCCACGAAAAGACATCGCGAAAGATTGAGAAGCGTATTGCGGCGATTGGACGAGCACTGACCGGCGAAAGCGCCCATGAAGCGGATGGGTCAACGCCCGGTGCGCGGCGGGGTGTGGACCATCGGTCCGGCAATGGACCGGTGGCAAACGGTCAAGAGGCGAATTCCAGCGATGCCGAGTAGGAGACAGGCACCTCGCTGCGCTCATCGAACGTCACGATCTCCCAGGCATCCTGCCGTTGCAACAGCTCGCGCAGCAGCAGGTTGTTCAGCTTGTGTCCCGACTTGTGGCCACGGAAGGCACCGATGAGGCTGTGCCCCAACAGGTAGATGTCACCGACGGCGTCGAGGATCTTGTGGCGAACGAACTCGTTGTCGTAGCGCAGTCCATCCTCGTTCAATACACGGAAATCGTCCAGCACGATGGCGTTGTCCGGGCTGCCGCCCATCGCCAGATTGCGGCTGCGCAGCATTTCGATGTCGCGCATGAACCCAAAGGTGCGGGCGCGGCTGATCTCCTTGACGAACGAGGTGGAGGTGAAGTCCAACTCCTCGAAACGGGCTTCGTCGGAGAAGGCGGGATGATCGAACTCGATATAGAAGCCCACCTTGAAGCCTTCGAAGGGTTCGAAGGCCGCCCACTTGTCGCCCTCCTCGACACGGACCGGCTCGCGGATGCGCAGGAAGCGCTTGGGCGCGGCCTGCTCGTCGATGCCGGCCGACTGGAGCAGAAAGACGAAAGGCGCGGCGCTGCCGTCCATGATCGGTACCTCGGCGCTGTTGACATCGACGTACATGTTGTCGATCCCCAGCCCCGCCGCCGCGGAGAGCAGGTGTTCCACCGTGGAGACCCGTACCCCGTCCGCCACCAGCGTCGTGGACAACGACGTATCGCCGACGTTTTCCGCCGTGGCGCGGATCTCCACCGGCGGCGTCAGATCGACCCGCCGGAAGACGATTCCGGTATTGGCCGGCGCCGGCCGCAGTTCCAGCGTGACCTTGTCACCGGTGTGAACACCGATGCCGGTGGCCTTGATGCAATTCTTGAGTGTTCTTTGTTTGATCATTGGCTGAAATCCGACGTTGACGCCTCCCCGCACGGCACGAAGCCGCGCGGGTATTTCGATCGCATTGTACACGACTGTATCCAAAATGCCACTGGACTCAGCCAACCCTGTCTCAAATAAGCAACACTTAGTCGTTCTGCTTCCGAAGAAAGGTCGGCAGATCGAGGATCTCCATATCCTTCTCCTTCAAGCCACGACCGCTCATGATCGACTGCACCGGATCACGCGATACCTTGACACCGGCCGCCGAGCCGCCCCCGGCGGCTGCCATCGCGCCGCCCTGGATCACGGTCATGGTTTCGGCGGGCTCCTGCTCGGGCTGCTGCTCCTGCGGCTTGTCGGCACCGAGGCCGGTGGCGACGACGGTCACCCGCAGATCACCCGACATCTCCGGATCGATGGCCGTGCCGATGACGATGGTGGCATCGGGATCGGCGAACTCCTCGACGGTGGAACCGATGCAGGCGAACTCCTCGATGCCGATGTCCTCACCCGAGGTGACATTGACCAGGATCCCCTTCGCGCCGGCGATATCGATATCCTCGAGCAGCGGGCTGGAGATGGCCGCATCGACGGCGTCCTGAGCACGATCCTGCCCCTGGCCGATACCGGAGCCCATCATCGCCATCCCCATCTCCGCCATGACGGTACGAACATCGGCGAAATCCACGTTGATCATGCCCGGACGGGTGATCAGTTCCGAAATCCCCTGCACCGCGCCGAGCAGCACGTTGTTGGCCTCACGGAACGCCTGCAGCATGCCGACCCCCTTGCCCAGCACCTTGAGCAACTTTTCGTTGGGGATGGTGATCAACGAATCGACATATTTCGACAGCTCCTCGATGCCCTGCTCGGCGATGCGGGAGCGCTTCTTGCCCTCGAACGGGAACGGCTTGGTGACGACCGCCACCGTCAGCACGCCCATGTCGCGGGCAATCTCGGCGACCACCGGCGCGCCGCCGGTACCGGTGCCTCCTCCCATGCCGGCGGTGATGAAGAGCATGTCGGCCCCTTCGATCACCTCCTCCAGGTGGGCCTTCTCCTCGATCGCGGCCTGACGGCCGATATCGGGGTTGGCGCCGGCGCCCAGCCCCTTGGTCATGTTGCCGCCCATCTGCAGAATCGTCTTTGCGGTCACGCCCTTCAAGGCCTGCGCATCGGTGTTGGCGCAGATGAAATCGACGCCCTCGATACCGCTCTCCACCATGTGCTGCACGGCGTTGCCGCCACCACCACCAATCCCGATCACCTTGATGACCGCGCCCTGCTCGTATGTATCCATCAGTTCAAACACCATGATACTCCTCCAGTTACCTTCCTAACTGACTCAGATTTCAGAAACTTCCCAGCCACTTCTTCAGCTGCACCCATAGATTCGTCTCTCCCTTCGTTCCCGGGCCGCCCCGGTTACGCGATTTGAGACCGTAGAGCAGCAGCCCCACCCCGGTCGAATAGATCGGGTTGCGGACCACTTCGCTCAGACCTTTCACATGCTTCGGCGACTCGATCCTTACCGGCATGTGGAAAACTTCCTCGGCGAGTTCCTCGACACCATTCATCTTCGAGCTGCCGCCGGTCAGCACGATGCCGCTGCCGAGCATTTCCAGGAAGCCGGCATTCTGCAGCTCTGCCTTGATCAGCTCGAACAACTCCTCGTAACGCGGCTCCAGCACGCTGGCCAGCACCTGGCGCGACAACGTCCGTGGCGGGCGCTCACCGACACCCGGCACCTCAATGGTCTCCTCCTCGCCCGCCAGCTGGCGCAACGCACAGCCGTACTTGATCTTGATCTCCTCGGCGTGCTGCGTCGGCGTGCGCAGCGCCACCGCGATGTCATTGGTGACCTGGTCGCCGGCGATCGGAATCACCGCCGTGTGGCGTATCGAACCCTCGACGAAGACGGCGATGTCGGTGGTGCCGGCGCCGATATCGACCAGACAGACGCCGAGTTCCTTGTCGTCCTCGGTCAGCACCGCATAGCTCGACGCCAGCTGCTCGACGATGATCTCGTCCACCTCCAGCCCGCAGCGGCGGATGCACTTCTCGATGTTCTGCACCGCGCTCTCGGCCGCCGTCACCAGATGGACCTTGGCATCGAGCCGCACCCCCGACATGCCGACCGGCTCGCGGATGCCCTCCTGGTCGTCGATGACATACTCCTGCGGCAGCACATGCAGCACCTTCTGCTCACCCGGCAGCGCCACCGCCCGCGCGGCGTCGAGCACCCGCTCGACATCCATCTCGCTGATCTCATTGCGATCCTTGATCGCCACCATCCCGTGGGAGTTGAGACTGCCGATATGGCTCCCGGCGATACCGGCATAGACGCCATGCACCTGACAGTCGGCCATCAGCTCGGCCTCCTCGACGGCACGCTGCACAGACTGCACGATGGACTCGATATCGACGACGATCCCTTTCTTCATCCCGCGCGAGATGTGGGAGCCCAGACCGATCACCTCGATCTCCTTCTCGTCGGTCACCTCGCCGACGATGGCCACCACCTTCGACGTGCCGATGTCCAGCCCGACGATCAGATCATTCTGTTCTCTCTTCACCGCAGCCTTCCCCTTAGTTCCTTCACGCGTCACTACTGCAACCGGCCGCCGCCGGCATGCATCATGCCGTCCTTCCACTTCACCGCGAACCCGTTGGAATAGCGCAGGTCCAGTCGCGACACATCGGCCATCAACGGCTGCAACGTGCCCCGATAAGAGGCGACGAAACGTTGCAGACGCTCGTAACGGTGCTTCCGCCCCAACGCCAGATGGGCGCCGTTGGCCAGCAGCAGACGCTGGTCACCACGCTCGTCCTCGACCAGCGAGACCAGCTTCAACCCCAGCGGATAGAGCAGCTTGTCCGCCTCGTTGAACTCCCGGATCAGTGCCTTGCAGCGATCCCGGCGCCCGGTGATGACCGGCAGCGTCCTGTCCACCTTGTCGGCCGACGCCACGAAGATGTCGCCATAGCGGTTGACCAACCCCTCGTCGCCCCAGCGGGCGATCGGGCGCTGCTCCTCCACCGTGATCTGCAACCGGTCCGGCCAGACCCGCCGCAGCGACACCTGGTAGATCCACGGCAACGCCTCCAGCTTCTGCTTGATCGCTGCCAGATCGATACCGAAGAAGCCGGCATCCACCTCGTTCTTCAGCAGCGCCTGGAGCCGGCGCGGATCGACGTACTTGAGCTCCCCGGCCAGCGTCACACTGCGAATCGGCAACGTCGTCGGCAGCATCAACCACCGATAGCCGCGCCAGCCGGCCATCACCACGGCCACCACCACCAGCGAGAGCAACGCCGGCCGCAGATGGGGGCGCAGCGCCGCCAGCCGCGCGCGCGGGTTCCAGCGCACGCGCCTTCGGGCCTGCCGCCCGCGACGACTCCTTCTAGCCAGCATTGCGCAACGCCTCCCCGCCGTCGGCGGGCATCGCACCGCCCTGCCCCAGCGTCAGCTCCAGAATGTGGACCACCAACGTCTCGAAATCGACGCCGATGGCCGCGGCCGCCTTCGGCACCAGACTGTGGTCGGTCATCCCGGGCACGGTGTTCACCTCGATCAGCCAGGGACGGTGGTTCTCGTCCAGCATCAGATCGACCCGCCCCCAACCTTCGCAACCGAGCAGCTGAAAGGCCTCCAGACTCAGCTTCTGCAGCGCATCCTCCTCGACGTAGTCGAGCCCGCAGGGGCAGAGATAGCGCGTCTGATCGGAGTCGTACTTGGCCTCGAAGTCATAGAAAGCGCGCGGCGTCTCCACCTTGATCAGCGGCAGCGCCTGACCACCGACGATGGCGACGGTGTACTCACCACCACGAATCCACTGCTCGGCGAACACCCGGTGGCCGGTTTTCGCCGCCTTTTCCCAAGCGGCCGGCAGCGCTTCCAGCGACGTCACCCGCGACATGCCGATGCTCGACCCTTCACGGGCCGGCTTGACGATCAGCGGCAACCCCAACGCGGCCACCACCTCCGGCCAGTCGGATGCCGCCGTCAGTTCGACGAACGCCGGCGTCGGCAGACCCGCCGCCCGCCAGACCCGCTTGGTCATCACCTTGTCCATCGTCAGCGCCGAGGCGGCGACACCACTGCCGGTGAACGGCAGCCCCAGGATCTCCAACAGACCCTGGATGACGCCATCCTCGCCACCCGGCCCATGCAGCACATTGAATACCCGGTCGAAACCGCCCCGGCGCAACACCTGGTCGATATCGCGGCCCACGTCGATTCCGTGCGCGTCGATGCCGCGGCGCTGCAACGCCTCCAATACCGCCATGCCGCTGCGCAGCGACACCTCCCGCTCGGAAGACCAGCCCCCCATCAATACGGCAACCCTGCCAAACGCCTCCGGTCCACGCACTGTCATTTGCCGTCCCCCCTCAATTTCGCGGCCAGATCGGCCGACAGGGCGCCAACGCTGCCGGCCCCCTGGGTGATGACGATATCGCCGTCCCGGGCCACGTCGAGCAACGTGGCATGAAGCTCCGCCGGATCCTCGACGAACACCGGATCCACCTTGCCCCGCGCCCGAATCGCGCGGCACAGGGTGCGGCTGTCGGCGCCGGGGATCGGTTCCTCGTTGGCGGCATAGACCTCCAACACCAGCAATACATCGGCCTCCGACAGCACCCGCGTGAAATCCTCGAACAGATCCCGCGTCCGGGTGTAGCGGTGCGGCTGGAAGATCAGCACGTTGCGCCGCTGCGGCCAGGCATTGCGCACCGCCGCCAGCGTCGCCGCCACCTCGGTGGGATGGTGGCCATAGTCGTCCACCAGCATCAGCGAGCCGCTCGGCGTGGCGAACTCGCCGGCGATCTGGAAACGCCGCCCCACGCCCTGGAAACCGGCCAGCGCGCGGCCGATGGCCTGGTCGGTCAGCCCCAGCTGCAACGAGATGCCGATCGCGGCCAGCGCATTGAGCACGTTGTGTCGCCCCGGCATGTTCAGGGTGATCGCAAGCGGCGCGTCACGGCCCGGCAGATGGACGTTGAAGCGGCTGCCCGCCCCCTCGTATTCGATATCACTGGCGCGGAGGTCGGCGCCGTCGCTGTCGATGCCGTAGGTCAGCAGCGGCCGCGTGACCCGCGGCAGAATCTCGCGCACGCCCGGATCATCGAGACAGACCACCGCCAGGCCGTAGAACGGCAGATGGTGGAGAAACTCGACGAAGACGTCCCGTAGGCGGGCGAAATCACCGCCGTAGGTGGAGAGATGGTCGGCATCGATATTGGTGACGATGGCCATCACCGGCAACAGATGGAGAAAAGAGGCGTCGCTCTCGTCGGCCTCGGCCACCAGATAGCGGCCATTGCCGAGCCGCGAATGGCTCGCGGTGCTGTTGAGACGCCCGCCGATGACGAAAGTGGGATCGAGCCCGCCCTCGGCCAGAATACTGGCCAGCAGGCTGGTCGTGGTGGTCTTGCCATGGGTTCCGGCCACGGCGATGCTCTCGCGAAAACGCATCAGCTCGGCCAACATCTCGGCCCGCGGAATCACCGGAATGCGCTGTGCCCGCGCCGCGACCACCTCGGGGTTGTCGGCCTTGACCGCGCTGGAGATGACGACCACGCTGGCGCCTTCGACCAGCTCGGCCGAATGTCCTTGGTGCACCGTCGCGCCGAGAGCCTCGAGGCGGCGGGTGACGGAATTGCTGGCCAGATCGGAGCCACTGACCCGATAGCCGAGATTGATCAGCACCTCAGCGATGCCCCCCATGCCGGAGCCACCGATACCGACGAAGTGGATACGGCGGATACGCTGCGCCAGCCCGGATTCACCGATCGGCTTCATGGGTTCACCTCCGCCACACAGTCGCGCTCGCCGAGACAGATCTCGGCCACATGGCGGGCCGCGTCGGGCCGTTTCAGCGGCGCGGCGGCCAGCGCCATCCGTTGCAGCGTCCGCCGATCACTCAACAACGGCTGCAACAATCCGGCCAGCGAGGCGGCCGAGACCTCGGCATCGGCGATCAGCTTCGCCGCGCCGGCCTCCACCAGCACGCGCGCGTTGGCGGTCTGGTGGTCGTCCACCGCATGGGGATAGGGCACCAGCACCGCGGCGACACCGACCTGGATCAGCTCAGCCACCGTCAATGCCCCGGCCCTTGCCACCACCAAATCCGCCCATCCGTAGGCCTCCGCCATCTCTTCGATAAAAGGTTCGATACGCGCCTCGACGCCCGCTTCGGCATAGGCCGACCGCGTCGCCTCCACATGACGCGCACCACACTGGTGCCAGATATCCACTTCGACACCCGCCAGCCGCGCCACCGCGCCCGGCACCGTCGTATTCAACCGGAGCGCCCCGAGGCTGCCGCCGATCACCAGCAGCCGTACCGGCCCACCGCGCCCTTGCTGACGCGCCTCGGCCGGCGGCAATGCCACGATTTCCCGACGAACGGGATTTCCGGTATGGATCACCGGACGAGTGGTGCCTACTGTACGAAAACTACCGGGAAAACCCTCCATCACACATCGGCTATTTAGTGCCAGCCATCGGTTCGTCATACCAGGTATTGCGTTTTGCTCATGAATGAACAGGGGCTTGCGCAGCAACCAGGCGGCGACACCGCCAGGACCCGAGGCAAAACCGCCCAGCCCGAGCACCGCCCGCGGCTTGTGCCGCAGCATCGCCGTCAGCGCCTCGATCACGGCGAAGGCCAGCTTGAACGGTGCCAGCAGCAGCGTCCCCATTCCCTTGCCCCGCAACCCCTTGACCCGCAGCGTCACCATCGGAATGCCGTGACCAGGGACGATCCGCTCCTCCATCCCTCCCTTCGAGCCGAGCCAGATCACCGGCACCTGCCGACGCCGCAGCACCTCGGCCACCGCCAGCGCGGGGAAGATGTGGCCGCCGGTGCCACCGGCCATGATCATCATCGGCGCGCTCATCTGCCCCCCTCCGGCCTGGTGCGCGCGCGGCCACGCACTCCCTTCCGCTCCAGCGCATGAATCTCGCGATGGACCCGCAACAGAACGCCGGCGGCCATGCACATGGCGAGCATCGAACTGCCCCCGGCACTCATGAACGGCAGGGTCAGCCCCTTGGTCGGCAACACGCCCATGTTGACACCAATATTGATGAAGGCCTGGGACCCGAGCCACAGGCCGATGCCATAGGCGACATAACCGCCGAAGTAGTGACCGATCCGCTCGGCACGGGCACCAATGGCAAAACTGCGCAGTACCGCGTAGACGAACAGCAGCAACACGGCAAACACGCCGATCAGCCCGAGTTCCTCGGCGAGGATCGCAAACATGAAGTCGTTGTGGGCCTCGGGCAGATAGGAGAGTTTCTGCACGCTGCTGCCCAGGCCGACGCCACTCCATGCGCCGGAACCGATGGCGATCAGCGACTGGGTCAACTGAAACCCGGTGTCGTAGGGATCCTGCCAAGGGTCGAGAAAGCTGGTCAGCCGCTGCATCCGGTACGGGGAGGTGATCGCCAGCACCGCCAACGCCGCCAGGCCGACCGAGAACAACCCGATGAACTGCAGGATTCGGACGCCACCGATGAACAACATTCCCATCGAAACGGCGGCAATAACCACCGCCGCGCCGAAGTCCGGCTCCGCCAACAGCAGGACGGTGACCACCACCAGCACGATAATCGGCTTGACGAAACCGACGAAGGTCTCCCGCAGCGCCTCGCCATGGCGGACGACATAGCTGGCGGTGTAGAGCACCATCAGCAGTTTCACGAACTCCGACGGCTGCAGGCTGAACGGCCCCACCATGATCCAGCGGGTGGCACCGTTGACGGTCTTGCCGAGGCCGGGGATCAGCACCAGCAACAACAACGCAAAGGCCACCGGCAACAGATAGAGGCCCGCGGTCTCCCACAGACGCAGCGGAATCCGGTACATCAACAGGCCAAGACCGGCGCCCAGCGCCACATAGAGGCTCTGCCGGAAAATGAAGTGCAGCGGATTGTGAAACTGCTTTTCGGCGATTCCGATCGACGCCGAGGCCACCATCACCAGCCCCAGCCCCACCATCAGCGCAATGGCAATGAACAGGCGGGTGTCGAACGGCTTCTCCAGCCGTAGCGACAACAGACCGGAAGAGATGTCGTTCAGCCGCATCACCGCACCTTCAGCGTTGCCAGGCCGATCAGCACCAGAATCAGCGTGATGATCCAGAATCGGACGATCACCCGCGGCTCCGGCCAGCCCTTGAGTTCGAAATGGTGATGAATCGGCGCCATGCGGAAGATCCGCTTGCCGGTCAGCTTGTACGAAGCCACCTGCATCATCACCGAGACGGCCTCCATGACGAAGACCCCGCCCATGATGAAGAGCACCAGCTCGTGGCGGCTGATGACGGCGACGATGCCCAGCGCCGCGCCCAGCGACAGTGCCCCAATGTCTCCCATGAAGACCTGCGCCGGATAGGTGTTGAACCAGAGAAAGCCCAGCCCGGCCCCGACGATGGCGGCACAGAAGACGGCGATCTCGCCGACGCCGCGAATGAACGGAATATTGAGATATTCGGCAAACTTGAAGTGGCCGGTGAAGTAGGCGATCGCTCCCAGCGCCGCCGCCACCAGCACGGTGGGCATGATCGCCAGCCCGTCCAGACCGTCGGTGAGGTTGACCGCGTTGCTGGCGCCGACGACCACGAGAAAGACCCACGGCACATAGAACCAGCCCAGATAGAGATGCCACTCCTTGAAGACCGGAAACAGCAGCGTCAACTCCGCCTCGCTCTGCGCCGTCGCGTAGAGGAAGAAGGCGGCCAGCAGCGCAATCACCGACTGCCCCAGCAACTTGGCGCGGGCCGAAAGGCCTTTCGAGTTGCCATATTTGAGTTTCTGGTAATCGTCGATCCCGCCGATCAGGCCAAAGCCCAGCGTCACCAGCAGTACCACCCAGACATAGCGGTTGCCGAGGTCGCTCCACAGCAGGGTCGCGATCCCGATCGAGACCAGAATCAACATGCCGCCCATGGTCGGCGTACCGGCCTTGGAGAAGTGGCTCTCCGGCCCGTCGTCGCGAACCGGCTGACCGATCTTGGCACCGGTCAGCCGGCGAATCAGCCACGGCCCGAACAGCAGCGAGATCACCAACGAGGTGAGCACCCCCATGATGGCGCGCATGGTGATGAACTCGAAGGCGCGAAACCCGCTGTGAAACTGGGTGAGATAGTCGAGCAGACTAAGCAGCATGACTCTTCTCCTCCCCGTCACCGTTGCCGCCTTGGTCATCGGCCAAGGCGTCGATCACCCGCTCCATCGCCGCCGAACGGGAACCCTTGACCAGCACGGTGACGTCGGCCGCCAGCAGATCCCGCAGATAGCGCAGCAGGGCGTCGAGATCGTCGAAGGCGATACCACCGGGCCCAAAAGCCGCAGCGGCGGCGGCACTGAGCGGCCCGAGCGTCAGCACCCCGTCGATTCCCTGTGCCCGTGCCTGGGTGCCAAGTCCCGCGTGCAGCGCCTCGGCCTCGGCCCCCAGCTCCGCCATGTCACCAAGCACCAGGTAACGTCGCCCCGGCTGTGCCGCCAGTACCTCGATGGCCGCCGCCACCGACGCCGGGTTGGCGTTGTAGCTGTCGTCGATCAAGGTCGAACCACCCGGCCCCGCCACCCGGCAGAGACGCCCCCCCACCGGCTCCACCGCCGCCAGTCCCTGCTCCACCGCATCGATGGAGAGACCGGCCGCCAGCGCCGCTGTCGCCGCTGCCGCGGCATTGAGGACGTTGTGACGTCCCAACAGACGCAGCGCCGGCGCAACACGCCAGCCATGCAGATCGAAAACCGGCGTGGCGAAATCGACGACCCGGCAGTCGACCCCGGCCGCCTCGCCAAAAGTGCGGATACGGCGCTCGCGGTTCTGCGCCAGCCACTGCTCGGCGAACGGCGAATCGGCATTGATGACCGCGATGCCATCCTCGTCGAGCCCGCGGAAGATCTCCCCCTTGGCCGCCGCCACCGCCTCGACGCTGCCGAAGCCCTCCAGATGGGCACCGCTGGCATTGATCAGCAACGCCACATCAGGGTGTACCAGCGCGGTCAGCCAGGCGATCTCACCGGGATGGTTGGCGCCCATCTCGATCACCGCGTAGCGGTGTTCCGGGCGCAGCCGCAACAGCGTCAGCGGCACGCCGATGTCATTGTTGAGGTTGCCGGCGGTGGCCAGCGTCGGCCCTTCCACCGCACAGATGCGGGCCAGCATCTCCTTGACGGTGGTCTTGCCGTTGCTGCCGGTCAGACCGATGACCCGCAGATCGAGGCGCTGCCGCCACGCCGCTGCCAGCCGGCCGAGCGCCTTGCGGGTGTCGTCCACCAGCAGGCAGGGCGCTGGATGCGCCACCGGACGGCGCACCACCAGCGCCGCCAGCGGCTGCTCGGGATGGTCGTCGAGCACCTGGTGGGCGTCGAAGTTCGGCCCCTCGAGCGCAAAGAAGAGGGCGCCGGCACCGGCACTGCGGGTATCGGTGGAGACTTCGTCGATGGCGACATCGTCACCATGCAGCTCGGCACCGATCATCCCCGCCACGTCAGAAAGCATCAGCCAGCTCATGGGCGCGCCTCCAACCACTGTTGCACCACCTCACGATCACTGAACGGAAAACGCTGCTGGCCGATGATCTGATACGCCTCGTGCCCCTTGCCCGCAATCAGCACCACATCGCCCGGATCGGCCAGATCGAGCGCCGCCTCGATGGCCGCCCTGCGATCGAGCACCACCGGCACCAGATCGGGCTGCACCAATCCTGCAAGAATCTCGTCGGCGATCCGCTCGGGGCGCTCGCCACGGGGGTTGTCGCTGGTGACGATGACGATGTCGGCGAGTGTCTCGGCGATCCGCCCCATGACCGGGCGCTTGGCGGCATCGCGGTCGCCACCGCAACCGAAGACACAGATGACGCGGTGCTCGGCGTGCGGCCGCACCGCTTCGAGCGCCTGGCGCAACGCCTCCGGCGTGTGGGCATAGTCGACCACCGCCAGCGGCCGATCATCACCACCGAAGCTCTCCATCCGGCCGGTCACCGGCCGCAACGCCCCCAGCGCGGCGACCACCTCGTCGAGCGGTCGCCCGTCGAGCAGCAGCACGGCGGCGGTGGCCAGCATGTTGGCCACGTTGAAACGGGCAACCAGCGCGCTTTCGACCACCGCATCACCCCAGGGCGTGTGCAGTACGAAATCCATGCCCCGCCGGCCGTGGCGGATATCACTGGCCCAGACCGACGCAACACCGGCCGACGCCCCCCGCAGCGAGCAGGCCACCCCGCGCACCCCTTGGGGCAACGTGGCGAGAATCTCCCGCCCCACCGCATCATCGGCATTGACCACGGCCGCTTCGAGACCGGACCAGGCGAACAGCTTGCGCTTGGCCTCGGCATAGGCATCGAGACTGCCGTGATAGTCGAGATGGTCGTGACTCAGGTTGGTGAACACCGCGGTGGTGAAGCGAATCCCCCCCACCCGCGCCTGGTCGAGCGCATGGGAGGAGACCTCCATGGCGACACGTCTGGCGCCCTGTGCCAGAAAACCGGCCAGCAGGCGCTGATTGGTCACCGCATCCGGCGTGGTGTGGGCCGACTGCTCGGCTTCGCCATAGAGTCCGGCGCCGAGCGTACCAATGATGGCGGCGCGCTCTCCCGGCCGGTCGAACGACTGGGCGAGATAGTGGGCGATCGAGGTCTTGCCGTTGGTGCCGGTGATGCCGACCACGGCGAGGTGCTCCGACGGATGGGCATAGAAGCGGGCGGCGATCTCGCCGGCCCGTCGCGCCAGCGCGCCGACCCGCACCGTCGGCAGCGGCAGGTTGACCGCTTCGAAGCCATCCGGCTCCCAAGCGATGGCGGCGGCGCCCCGATCGATCGCATCGGCGGCGAAGGCCAGCCCGTGGGAGCCGATGCCCCGACAGGCGAGAAAGAGATCGCCGGGACGCACCGCGCGGCTGTCCATCGCAACGCCGGAGATCACCGGGTTGCCTCCCCGTGGCGTACCGATCCCATCGAACAGATCGGCCAGCCGCAGCGGATGTGACAGCGGTTGACTCATCATATCGGCGCTCCGCGGTGGTTGACCGGCATCGTGCGCAGCGTGTCATCGGGGGTGACATTGAGAATACGCAGCGCCCGGGTCATGATCTTCGAGAACACCGGCGCCGCCACCTCGCCACCGTAGAAGCCGCCAGCGCGCGGCGCATGGACGACGACGACCGCCACCAGCCTTGGATCACCGGCCGGCGCCATGCCGGCGAAGACAGCGGTATAGGCATCCTCGGAGTAGCTGCCACCGACCAGTTTCTTTGCCGTCCCGGTCTTGCCGGCGACACGATAACCCTCGATCGCGGCGCGATAGCCGGTGCCACTGGGCTGCACCACCCGCTCCATCATCGCCCGCACCTTGCGTGCCGTATCGGCGCTCATCACCTGCTGCGGCTCGTCCGAAGCCTGCCCCTTGACCAGCGTCACCGGATTGCGCATCCCGTCGGCGGCAATCACCGCATAGGCCTGCGCCAGTTGCAGCGCGGTCACCGAAAAACCATAGCCGAACGACAGCGTGGCCTGATCGAGCCTGTACCACTGCGCCCAATTGCGCAGCACGCCGCCCACTTCGCCGGGCAGACCACTGCCGGTGCTGGTGCCGAAGCCGACCCGCTCGAAAACGGTGTAGAGATCGACGGGCTCCAGTTCGAGCGCCACCTTGCTGGCGCCGACGTTGCTGGAATGGCTGATGATACCGCCGAGATCGATCTTGCCCAGGTTCTTCGAATCCTTGATCGTATAGCCGCTGACGCGATAGTGGCCGGGCCCGGTATCGATGGTGGAATCGACCCGCCACTTGCCGCTCTCCAACGCCGCCGCGATCGTGAACGGCTTGGCGGTGGAGCCCGGCTCGAAGACATCGGTGACGGCGCGATTGCGGGTGCGCGACCCCTTTCGCTGGCGCAGATCATTGGGATTGAAGGCCGGCTGGTTGACCATCGCCAGCACTTCGCCGGTCTTCGGGTCGAGCACCACCACCGAACCCGACTCGGCCCGGTGCCGCTTGATCGCCGCCTTGAGCTCACGATAGGCGAGATATTGAATCCGGCCATCGATGCTGAGCGTCAGCGACTTGCCCGGTCGCGCGGGCGCAATCAGCTCCACATCCTCGATCACGCCACCGCGCCCCTCGCGCACCACCCGCTTCCTGCCCGGCTCGCCCCGCAGCCAGCCGTCATAGGCCAGCTCGATACCTTCGAGCCCTTCGTCGTCGATTCCGGTGAAGCCGACCACGTGGCTGAAGACCTCTCCCATCGGATAGTAGCGGCGATACTCACGTTGCTTGCCGACACCGGCGATCTTCAGATCCAGCACCGCCTTGGCCACCTCGGGTGTCAGTTGGCGCTTGAGATAGAGAAAGCCGCGCCCCTTGTCGCGCGCCGCCTCGATCTTTTCGACCAGATCGGTCTCACGTAGCCCCAACAGCGTGGCCAGCCCCTTGATGGCACGTGGCGTAAGCTCGATCTTGCGCGGATCAACCCAGATGGAGTCCACCGGCGTGGAGATGGCCAGCGGCTCTCCCTGGCGGTCCAGGATCTCGCCACGATGGGCCGGAATCTCGACGACGCGGGTATGGCTGCTGAGCGCCTTCTTGTGGAGAAAGTCGTGCTGAAACACCTGCAACTCCACCGCGCGCGCCGCCAGCAATCCCATGCCGATCAGAAACAGCACCAGCACAAAGAGGCGGCGGACAGGATGGATGGGGTTGTCGATACGATTCGTCTTCATGGCAGCACCATGACCGCGTCACCGATGGCCGGCATGGTCATGCCCAGCTCCTTGCGCGCCTTGCTTTCGACACGGGCGAGCGTGCTCTGGGCACCCAACTCCAGCTGCAGGCGCCCCCACTCCACTTCGAGCCGATCCCGCGCCACCTCCAGCCGCACCAGCTCCTGATACGCCTGACGGGCCTTGTGCCGACTCACCACGACACCCAGCGCCGTCAGCACCACGGCGACGGCCAGCAGCCAGACGGAAACCACTCGCCAGCTCATGCGCGCTTCTCCGCAACACGCAGGATGGCGCTACGGGCACGGGGATTGGCGGCGACCTCGGAGGCACCGGCCCGCACCGCCTTGCCGACGACCTTCAGTGGCATCGCCACCTCCTGCGCCATGACCGGCAGACGGCGCGGCAGACGAGCAGGCTGCGACAGCTTGCGCATGAAGCGCTTGACGATTCTGTCTTCGAGAGAATGAAAGCTGATCACTACCAGGCGCCCCCCGGGACGCAATACATCCACCGACTTTTCCAATCCGAGCCGCAGATCCTCCAGCTCACGATTGATGAAGATCCGCAACGCCTGAAAACTGCGCGTCGCCGGATCCTTCTTCACCCCCTTCCCGGGCACGGCGGCGCGAATCAGGTCCGCCAGTTCCGCCGTCGTCCGCAGCGGTCGCAGCTGACGCCGCTGCACGATGCGGCGAGCGATGCGGCGCGAGAACCGCTCCTCCCCGTAGCGCCAGAGCACATCCGCGATCTCACGCTCCGAGGCCCGTTCCAGCCAGTGCGAAACCGGCTCGCCGGCGGTCGTGTCCATACGCATGTCCAACGGACCGTCGGCCGAAAAACTGAACCCTCGTTCGGGGCTGTCCAGCTGCGGCGAAGAGACACCGAGATCGAGCAACACACCATCGACGCCGGCAAACCCGGGCAATGCGCCAAGCAACTGATCCATCTGCGCAAAACTCCCTTTGCAAAACGTAAAACGGTCATCCGTCGCCGCCAGATCCGAGGCCGCCGCGGCGGCCTCGGGGTCCTTGTCCGTCGCATACAACCGGCCGTCGGGGCCGAGCCGTTCGAGCACGGCCCGCGCATGCCCACCCCGCCCGAACGTGCCGTCGAGATAGGCGCCGTCAGGCCTGACCGCCAGCGCCTCCACCGCTTCACGCAGCAGCACCGGCAGATGATTCGCGGCACGTCCCATCTAGCCCGAACGCTGCACGACGGCACGGCGAGGCCGAAACCCCCTGCCGCCACTACTCCACGAACCACTCAATGTCCCGACCCCGATCTCAACAACCCCAAGAAACATGCTAGAGCTGCAACGAGGCCAGCTCTTCGGTGGGCAACCCTTCCGCAGCCACCTCCTGACGCCAGCCTTCCAGCTCCTGCTTCCAGCGCTCGGCATCCCAGAGCTCGAACTTCTTGCCCACACCCACCAGGGTCACCTGCTTCTGCAACTCGGCGTACTCCCGCAACGAGGGGGGAATGAGAATCCGTCCCTGCGCCGTCATGTTCACCTCGTGAGAGTTACCCAGCAGCATCCGCTGCACCTGGATCACCTTGCCGTTCACATTGGGCACGCTCATCAGCTTCTCTTCGATCTTCTCCCATTCGGGAAAACGGTAGATGGCCAGACATTTCTTGAAATCAGGGCTGACGGTCGCCACCAGCTGCCCCTCACAGGACGCAACGAGCTCGTCCCGGTAGCGGGCAGGCATCGAAATTCGACCCTTCTCATCAAGATTCAGTTGGCTTGCGCCGCGAAACATCGCCCCTGCCCGTCATGGTTGCCGGCTCGGCCTGCACTTCCCTGGCGGCTCCAAGTAGAACCACTTTGTTCCACTTCTCACCACATATTCACACTATAGTCCCCACCCCACCCACCGTCAAGGCGAGACAACGTCACTTCCCCTTGAGAAACAACGAGTTATTGCAGCCCGGGAACGAGACCCGGATCACAAAAAACACGATCGCAATCACCCGGCATTTCAGGCAATTAGAAGCACAAGCTAAGAAATCACATGACGTGTGGGAAAGGTGGGGGAACACGCGGGGGGAACGAAGTGGCGCGCCGGGCAAGGCGACTTTTTACATTGATTGAAAAAGTGGTGGCGAGCGGGGCGAATGCCCGCCCGCCACGACAGGAAAGAAGAGCAGAGCTGGCCGATAAGCCGGGTTCTGTCGTGGGCAATCATTCATCTGGGAGAGCCGTCACCGACTCCCTCGAGCAGCCTACCCGGGCGCAGTGCGGGTCACACCTAACGCGCCCCTATTTGGCCTTGCTCCAGGTGGGGTTTACCATCGCCGCAGTGTGTTGCCACCTGCGCGGTGCGCTCTTACCGCACCTTTTCACCCTTGCCTGTGCCACCGGAAGACCGGGGCCATCGGCGGTATCCTTTCTGTTGCACTTTCCGTCGGCTCACGCCGCCCAGGGGTTACCTGGCACCTTACCCTGTGGAGCCCGGACTTTCCTCCATCCCTTGCGGGACAGCGATTGCCTGGCCAGCTCTGGTGCCGATGCTATCACCCCTTCAGCTTGAGCGCCAACTGGTAGAGATCCCGCCGAGAAGCGCCGGTGAGCCTGGCTGCGGCTGCGGCCGCATCCTTGACCCGCAGGTACTCCAGCAGCACCGTCAGCACTTCGCGCTGCCGCTCGGCATCGGGCGCCACCGCCTCGGCACCCGCCACCACGATGACGAACTCACCGCGACGCCGATCGGGATCCCCGGCCAGCCACTGCGGCATCGCCTCCAGGGGCGCGGCGTGTATCTGCTCGAAGGTCTTGGTCAGCTCGCGCAGCAACACCGCCTCGCGCCCCCCACCGATGATCTCGACCATATCGGCCAGCGCCGCCTCGATCCGATGCGGCGACTCGTAGAACACCAACGTGCGTGGCTCGTTGCGCAGCGTTTCGAGACGGGCCCGCCGGGCAGCACCCCGGGCGGGCAGAAATCCCTCGAAGACGAAGCGGTCGCAGGGCAGGCCGGAGACCGAGAGCGCGGCCACCAGCGCGCTCGCCCCCGGCACCGGGGTGACGCGAAACCCCGCCTCGCGGGCGGCTCGCACCAGCGGGAAGCCGGGATCGGAGATCAGCGGCGTACCGGCGTCGGAGACCAGCGCCACCGATTCACCATTCGCCAGCCTCTCGAGAATCACCCCGGTTCGCGACGACTCATTATATGTATGCAAGCTCAGCAACCGCTTCTTCAGCCCCAGATGGGCGAGCAGGGCCGCGGTGTGACGGGTATCCTCGGCCGCCACCAGATCGACCCGGCCCAGCACCTCGACCGCACGGGCACCGATATCGGCCAGGTTCCCAATCGGCGTCGCCACCACATAGAGCGTGCCGCCCTCCGCCACGATGTCGTTCATGCGCTCCCCGCCCTGCCCCCGAAACACTGTTCCGGCGTTGCCTTTTCCGCCATCGGTGACGGACCGTGGCCACCAATGCCACAACTTTCCCCGGGCAATTGATATAAAATGCGCGCCACTGTTGCTGCCATCGGTTCACCGCATGCGTCCTTTCCAACATCTTACCTTCGTCCCGGCGTTGTTGCTGATATTACTGCTCTCGCTCGCCGCCGGCGCGGTGGCACCCGCCGCCTCGCTCGACGACACGCCGATCCGTCAGGCCCGCCTCTACGAGAAACAGGGCAACTATCAGCAGGCCAGCGACATGTATCTGATGACGGCCCGCATCCTCGGCGCCGACAAGGGCGAAAAATGGAAGGTGAAGGCGGCAGAGATGGCGTGGCTGGCCGGCAACAGCGCCCAGGCATCGAAGATCCTCGACAGCCTCGACGAATCGCGGCTCGACCACATCACCCTGATCCACGGCCGGCTCGTCGCCGCCCGCATCGCCCGCAGCAGTGGCGACTATGCCGGCGTACTGGCCGAGCTCGACTTTCCCAGCCACAGCGCGCCGGCCAAGCTGCAACGGACCATCGCCGCAATGCTGGAGGAGGCGCGCGAAAAAGTGGGGTTTCAGCGCCCCGCCGATGGCAACGCCCCGGCCACGGCGCCGGTTCCACGGCCCGGCGCCATCGGCGGCGCGGTGGCCGCCTCCGGCACTTGGGGGCGACTGATGGCGCTATCGACCCAGGAGCTGTCGAAACGGCTGGCCCAACCCCTGTCACCACTGGAGAAGGGCTGGACCGAACTGGCCTATATCGCCAAGACCAGCGCCGACGCCCCCGAGGCGCTGGAAAGCCAGCTGGCGCGCTGGGAGACGCTCTATCGCAACCATCCCGCCTACCCCGACTACGTCGATGCGCTGCGTGGCGGTGGCCCCGGCTCGACGGAGGCGGTCTCGCTACCGGCGCGGGTGGGCCAGGTCGCGGTCTTGTTGCCCGCCAGCGGGCCGCTGTCACCGGTGGCCAACGTGATTCTCGAGGGCATCATGGCGGCCAGGTATCTGCAACCCGATACGGCGGTCCGTGTCTATGACAGCAGCCGGGGCAATATCGTCGATCTCTATCACCAGGCCGTCGACGAAGGCGCGGCGCTGGTCATCGGCCCGATGGACAAGGAGCAGGTGGACGCACTGGCACAGGCACGACTCAGCGTGCCGGTGATCTCGCTGAACTATGGCCGGCACCCGGAGCGGGTCAATCCGATGCTGTTCCAGTTTGCGTTGGCGCCGGAGGACGAAGCACGACAGGCGGCCCGGCGGATGCTGGCCGACGGCCATACCCGCATCGCCGCGCTGGTGCCCGACAACGACTGGGGCAAGCGTATCCTCGATGCGCTACGCGACGAACTGGAACGCAACGGCGGCACGCTGGTGGCCACCGGCCGCCTCAAGGCACGGAGCAACGACCACTCCAACGTCATCAAGCGCGCACTGAAACCCAATCCAACGACCCATGAGAACGGCGTCGATGCCGACGCGATCTTCTTCGCCGCCAGCCCCAAGGAGGCGCGGCTCATCATGCCGCTGATCAAGTTCCACTTCATCCACTCATTGCCGGCCTACGCCACGTCGCACGCCTGGAGCGGCTATCCCGACCGTGCCGCCAACCGCGACCTGAACCGGCTGTCGATCACCGAGATTCCCTGGCTGCTCGGCCAGGCGCCGGCCGACGCCCCCAGGCCGGAGGACCTCGACGAGACCTCACGACACCATCCCCGCCTGTTCGCCTTTGGCTACGACGCACTCGCCACGGCGCCCAACCTGATCCAGTCGGGCCAGCCGGCCAACGGCCTGTCCGGCATCCTGACGCTGGACGAGCGCAATCACATCCATCGCAGCCTCGGCTGGGCACGGTTCAGCCGGGGCGTGGCCCGGCCGCTGCATCCGCCACGGCCGATACCGCCACCGTCCGTGGCCACACCACAGATGCCAGCGCCCCTGGAACCCAAGCCGATCCCGTTCAACGAATGAATCCCCTGCTGCGCGGTCGTCAGCAGGAGAGTCGGGCACTCGCGCTGCTCAGGCGTCACGGACTGAAGCACCGGCAGAGCAACTACCGCTGCCGGCACGGCGAGATCGATCTGATCATGGAAGACGGCGAAACCCTGGTCTTCGTCGAGGTTCGCTACCGCCACAGCAGACGCTACGGCGGCGCCGCCGCCAGCATCGACCACCACAAGATCCGAAAAATCGTCAAAACCGGGCTACACTACCTGCAACACCACCGCCTCGACATGGCCTGCCGTTTCGACGTCGTCGCGATCGACGGCGACGACACGCCACAGTGGATCAAGAACGCCTTTCAAATGGATTGCTGAATGACCATCGAACACATCCGCGAGCGCTTCGAGACCAGCATCGAAGTCAAGAGACGCGGGCTCGAACTGCTGCCCCCCGTGATCGAGCAGGCGTCGATCCGTCTCGCCGACGCCCTGGCCAACGGGCACAAGGTGCTCAGCTGCGGCAACGGCGGCTCGGCGGCCGATGCCCAGCACTTCTCCTCCGAGCTGCTCAACCGCTTCGAGATCGGCCGCACCGGCCTGCCGGCCATTGCCCTGACCACCGACAGCTCGACGCTGACCTCGGTCGCCAACGATTACGCCTACGACCAGATCTTCGCCCGCCAGGTGGCCTCGCTGGGGCTGCCTGGCGACTGCCTGCTGGCCATCACCACCAGCGGCCGCTCGGCCAATATCACGGCGGCGGTACAGGCGGCGCACCATCGCGGCATGTGGGTGATCGCGCTGACCGGCGGCGATGGCGGCGAGCTGGCGCCAGCGCTGGAGAACGGCGACATCGAAATCCGCGTGCCGGCCAGAACCACCGCCTATGTGCAGGAGTCCCACCTGCTGGTGATCCACTGCCTCTGCAGCGTGATCGAACAGCGGTTGTTCGGCGGGGAGTAGACAGCGCCGCGCCAGCGGGGCGGTTTTTCGGGCGCCCGCCAGCCCGCGGCCCTGTTGCCCGATCAATAGTGCGTTACACTAGCGTCCTTTCTCCCGCAGACGATTCCAACCACGACCATGACGCGAAAAATCCTCGTCACCAGCGCCCTGCCCTACGCCAACGGCCCCATCCATCTGGGCCACCTGGTCGAGTACATCCAGACCGACATCTGGGCTCGGTTTCAGAAGCTGCGCGGCGAGGAGTGCATCTATGTCTGCGCCGACGACGCCCACGGCACTCCGATCATGCTGCGCGCGCAGCAGGAGGGGATCACGCCGGAAGAACTGATCGAACGGATGTCACGCGAACATCGACAGGACTTCGCCGACTTTCTGATCGGCTTTGACAACTACTACTCCACCCACTCGGAGGAGAACCGCCACTTCGCCGCCCTGATCTATCGACGAGCCAAGGAAGGCGGCCACATCGAAAGGCGGACGATCCGTCAGGCCTACGACCCGGTGGCAAAGATGTTTCTGCCGGATCGCTTCATCAAGGGCGAATGCCCGCGCTGCGGCGCCCCCGACCAGTACGGCGATGCCTGCGAGGTCTGCGGCGCCACCTACGCACCCACCGATCTGAAGAACCCGGTGTCGGTGGTCTCGGGCGCCACGCCGGTCGAAAAGGAGTCGGAACACTATTTTTTCAAGCTCGGGGACTTCGAGCCAATGCTGCGCGAATGGACCCGCTCCGGGCCGGTCCAGCCGGAGATCCAGCACAAGCTCGACGAGTGGTTCGAGAACGGCCTGGCCGACTGGGACATCTCCCGCGATGCACCCTACTGGGGCTTTGAGATCCCTGACGCGCCGGGCAAATACTTCTACGTCTGGCTCGATGCGCCGATCGGTTATCTGGCCAGTTTCAAGAACTACTGCGACCGCACCGGCAAGGATTTCGACGCCTACTGGGCACCCGGTTCCGACGCCGAGGTGCACCACTTCATCGGCAAGGACATCGCCTATTTCCACACCCTCTTCTTTCCGGCGATGCTGGAAGCCGGCGGCTTTCGCAAGCCGACGGCGGTACACTGCCACGGCTTTCTGACCGTGGACGGACAGAAGATGTCGAAGTCCCGGGGCACCTTCATCATGGCACGCACCTACCTGAACCACCTGGCGCCGGAATACCTGCGCTACTACTTCGCCGCCAAGCTCGGCCCCGGCATCGACGATATCGATCTCAACTTCGACGACTTCCGCGCACGCGTCAACGCCGACCTGGTCGGCAAGCTGGTCAACATCGCATCGCGCTGCGCCGGCTTCATCGGCAAGCGCTTCGACGGCCGACTCGGCGCGACGCTGGACGAGTCGCTGTACGGCCGCTTCACCGAACGCGCCGAGGCCATCGCCGGGCTCTACGAGAAGCGCGAGTTCGGCCATGCGATGCGCGAGATCATGGCGCTGGCCGACCTCGCCAATCAGTACATCGACGAAGAGAAGCCGTGGGTGCTGATCAAGGCGCCCGATCAGGCCGCGCGGGTACAACACATCTGTACCACCGGCCTCAACCTCTTTCGCGCGCTGACGATCTATCTCAAACCGGTACTGCCGGCACTGGCGCAGAAGGTGGAGGCCTTTTTCGCCGCCGGCGAGCTGCGCTGGAGCGACCTGGAAAAGCCGTTGACCGATCACGCCATCGAACGCTTCAAGCCACTGATGACCCGGATCGAGCCAGAACGGCTCGACGCCATCGTCGAGGAGACCCGTCAGGCCGTCGCTGCCGCCGAAAAGGCCAAACCGGCGTCAGCCACCGGCCCGCTGGCCGACGAGCCAATCGCCGAAGAGATCGAATTCACCGATTTCGCCAAGGTCGATCTGCGGGTGGCGAAGATCATCGAGGCCGAACGGGTCGAAGGCGCCGACAAGCTCCTGCGGCTCACCCTCGACCTCGGCGGCGAGACGCGCAATGTCTTTGCCGGCATCAAGTCGGCCTATGCACCGGAAGCGCTGAAGGGCCGGCTCACCGTGATGGTGGCCAATCTGAAACCACGCAAAATGCGTTTCGGCATCTCCGAGGGGATGGTGCTGGCGGCCGGCCCCGGCGGCGACGAGCTGTTCCTCCTCGCCCCGGACGATGGCGCCACACCGGGCATGCGGGTCAAATAGGGGGGCCTTCACGGTGCTCCGCCATCTCTTCAGACCGCGCTGGAAACACCCTGATCCCGCCGTGCGGCGCGGGGCCGTCACTACCATCGACGATCCAGCGATTCTGCTGGAGATCGCCAACCACGACCATGACACCGGCGTGCGGCAAGCCGCCATCGCACGGATACCCGACCTCACCACCCTGCTGCGCATCCACATCGCACCGGAGATACAGGGCACACTCGACCAGCGTTTCGCCCAACTGCTGCCCACCGCGCTCGACGACGACACGCTGGCACCGGCCATCGACAACTTCATCCGCGCCCGCGGCGGCCCGGCGTTGCTCGCCATGCTGGCCAGCCATGCCGACGCCGGGGTACGCCGCTGGCTGCTGCCGCGTCTCGATGACAGCGCCCTGCTGGCGCGGATGGCCACCACCGACGCCGACGCCGAAATCCGCCGGCTGGCCGCCGAGCGCCTGGACGATCCGGCCTCGATCCGCCGCGCACTCAAGGCGCTGGGACGCAAGGACAAGCGCGCCACCCGCCTGCTGAAACAGCGACTGACGGCCATCGACGCCGCCAAGGCGCGAAACCGCGAGATCGACACGCTGCTCGACACCATCGACCGCCTCGGTGACGATCCCGCCCACTGGCAACGCGACGGCACCGAGCTGTTGCGCCTGCGCAACCGCTGGCAACAACTCGCCGGGAACGCCAGCGAGACCCAGCGCCAACGCTTCGATGCCGCCAGCCAGAAGGCCGAAGCGGCCATCGATATCCATCGCCGCGACGCCGAGGCGCTGCAACCAGCGATCGACGCCAAGAACGAACAATGCAAACTGGTGGAAGACTTCGTCACCCACCTGCGGCAGCGGCACCGCATCTCCGGCCACGAGGCCGACGATCTGCAAACCACGCTGGACACATTGCTGGCCGACTGGCAAGACCTGCCGATATTGCCGGAACACCTGGAGATCCCGCTGGCCAACCGTTTCCATCGGCAGCTCAGCGAAGCCCGCCGGCTGGTGGCCACGCTGTTGGAGAACAGCCGCAGCGGCCGCGACCTGGAGCGGATCATCGAGCAGGCGGAAAAGTTGCTGCGCCAGAAAAGCATCACCGAAAAGGCCGTCGAACGGCTCCGGCAACAGTGGACACAACAGCGGCTGCCGAAGGATCCCGCGCTGGCGGCCGAATATCGCGACCATTTCGAACGCCTCTCGAGCCAGCTCCAGCACCGCCTCGACCGCCAGCAGGCGGCCCGGGAGAAAGGGCTGGCCGAAATCGACGCGCTGCTGGCACGGATCGAGGCCAATCTCGACAACGACCGGCTCGGTGACTCCATCGAGCTGGCCCAGCGCGTCCGCAACCTTCTCGACACACTGGCCGATGTGCCGCGCCAGCGCTTCGACGCCATCCAGCAACGGCTGCGAGATTTCACCCCGCGCATCCGTGAACTCGAAGGCTGGCGCCACTGGGGCACCGACCGCGTCCGCGAAGAGCTGATCGAAGAGGCGCAGAGACTCGTCGAGACGCCACAGACGCCCCAACAGCGGGCCAAGGCGGTGGCCGAGCTGCGGCGGCGTTGGAAGGGGCTCGCAGAAATCGACCACGGCGTCAACCGCCGTCTGTGGAAACGCTTCGACAAGGCCTGCAACGCCGCCTGGGCGCTCTGCGCCGAGCACCGCCAGCAAGAGGCCGAGCAGCGCCAGCGGAACCTGGCGACACGTCAGGCCATCTGCGACGAGCTGGAGGCCCTGCGCGAAGAGGCCACCGCCCCCTCACCGGCATGGCGCGACATCGACCGGCGCTTTCAGCAGTTGCGCAACCGCTGGCGCGATGCCGGCCCGGTCGACCGCAAAGCATGGCGCAGGATCAACAAACGCTACCGCCAGGCGCTCGACGCGATGAACGCGGCCCTGCGCGAAGAGCGCGAGCGCAACCACGCCGAACGGATGGCGCTGATCGAACGGCTCGAAGCGCTTGCCGACAGCGACGATCTGGCGGCGGCCATGGCCGCGGTGCGTGAGGCGCAACAGGCCTGGCGACTGACCGTCAGTGGCAAACGCTCGCTGGAGCAGGCGATGTGGAAACGTTTCAAGGCGGCCGGCGATGCCATCTTCGCCCGCGAGCGGACACGGATCGGTCAGCAGGCACAGGCCCAGAACCGGCTGCTCGGGCAGAAAACCACCATCTGCGAGGCCATCGAACAGCTAGCAGAGCAGCCGGAGGAGATCACCACCCGGCTGCCGGCCCTGCAACGCCAATGGCAAGAGATCCAGATGCCACGGGGTCGCGATGGCGCGGCGCTGGAACAGCGCTACCGCGACGCCCTGAAAGGACTCGACTTCGCCCGGGAACGGCTGGCGCTGGAACAACGGCTGGCCGAGGTGGAGACAACCTGCGAACGCCTGTCGGTCGACGACGGCGCCGCCACGATCGACACCCTGCTGACGCTGGAGATCCTACTGGCGCTACCCTCCCCAGCCGGGCTCGAGGAGGAGCGGATGGCGCGAAAAGTGGCCATGTTGTCGGAAAGAATCAACGACCGTGGCAGCGACGATACACTCGAACAGGCGCTCTCGCTGCTCGGGAGCATCTGCCCGGACGCCGGGATCACCACCGTCAACCCGACCGACCGCCGGCGCCTGCATGCCATCCGTGATGCCATCACCAGCGAGTTGACCCGCCGGATCGCCGAGCTGCGACAGAGTTGAGCCGGGTCCGCCCGCGCCAACCCCAATCCCGGGAGACGGAAAGAAAAAAGCCCGAACCTTTCGGTTCGGGCTTTTGCATGGTGGCGTCCCCTAGGGGATTCGAACCCCTGTTGCCGCCGTGAAAGGGCGGAGTCCTAGGCCTCTAGACGAAGGGGACGTAGTGGTTTCAGTCCGGAGACTGCGGGCCCGATGACTCACCGGTCATCACGACCATGACTACGCCGGTGAAAAGCAGCAAAAAACCCACTGGTACCAGCATCAGGAAGAATTTGGCCTCGGGCCGATCCGTCAACATGGTCCAGAAACCGGCTATCAGTGACAACGCGGTGGCGACCAGCCCGACGGTGACGAGTATCCTTCCGAGCTTTTGCACTCATTCACCTGACTTGCAGAACTTGGTGGAGCTAGGCGGGATCGAACCGCCGACCTCAACACTGCCAGTGTTGCGCTCTCCCAGCTGAGCTATAGCCCCTGCAAGGGAGCGCGTAATTTACGCGACCGGCTTTTTCTTGTCAACAGAAAAGCGTCTCTCCACTCAGCCGTTTTTTTCGATCCAAGCGACCGCTTTTTTCAGCCGGCGCTGGGTGGCCTCGCGACCGACCAGTTCGAGTGTCAGGCCGATATCGGGAGATTGGGTGCCACCGGTCAAGGCGACCCGCAATGGCATGCCGACCTGCCCCATCTTCAGGCCGTTGGCAGCGGCGAATTCGGCCACGAACCGCTGCAGCCCCCCCGCCTCCCATGGCTCGACCGAGTCGATGGCAATGGCAAGGCGGCGCAGAGTTTCCGCCGTTTCGGCGTTGAACTGCCTGCGTGCCGCCTTGTCGTCATACTGCTCGGGATCCTGGTAGAACCAGGTGGCGGCACGGGCCATGTCATTCAACGTCTTGCTGCGATCGCGCAGCGCATCGACGACCCGCGCGAGCGGCGGGCCCTTGGCGATATCGACGTCGAGCTTCTCACGCAGACGGTCGGCCAACACGGCGGCATCCATCGTCTTGATGTACTGCTCATTGAGCCACAGCAGCTTGGAGGGATTGAAGGTGGAAGCGGCGCGGTTGACGCCTTCGAGCGAGAACAGCTCGATCATCTCCTCCCGGCTGAAGATCTCCTGGTCGCCATGGGACCAGCCGAGACGGACCAGATAGTTGACCAGCGCCTCCGGCAGATAACCCTCCGCCTTGTACTGCATGACGTTGACGGCACCGTGACGCTTGGAGAGACGTTTGCCATCCTCGCCAAGGATCATCGGGATGTGGGCATACCGGGGTGGCTCGGCGCCCAGCGCCCGCAGAATATTGATCTGCCGCGGGGTATTGTTGAGGTGATCGTCGCCGCGAATGACATGGGTGATCCCCATGTCGAGGTCGTCGACGACGACGGTGAGATTGTAGGTCGGCGTGCCGTCGGCGCGGGCGATGATGAGATCGTCGAGCTCGCGATTGTCGATCACCACCCTGCCCTTGACCAGATCGTCGATCTCGACGACGCCATCGAGCGGATTCTTGAAACGGACGACCGGCTGGACACCGGCTGGCGGCGTACCGGTGAAATCCCGGTAGCGGCCGTCGTAGCGGGGCTTCTCCTTGCGCGCCATCTGCTCGGCCCGCAGCGCGTCCAGCTCCTCCTTGCTGCAATAGCAGTAGTAGGCCTGACCGCTGTCGAGCAACTGCTGGATCACCGCCTTGTAGCGGTCCATCCGTTGCGTCTGAAAGTAAGGGCCCTCGTCGTAGTCCAGTCCGAGCCACGCCATGCCATCGAGAATCACCTGTACCGACTCATCGGTGGAACGCTCGCGGTCGGTGTCCTCGATCCGCAGAATGAACTGGCCGCCATGCTTGCGGGCATAGAGCCAGGAGAACAGCGCGGTGCGCGCGCCACCGATGTGGAGATAGCCGGTGGGACTGGGGGCGAAACGGGTACGAACGGTCATGGGCGGCTCGAAAGATTGCGAAGCGGGGATGGTAGCAAAGGCGTCAGAACGAATAAATTTGCAATAGCAGCTGCACGACCAGCAGGGCAAACAGGCCAGCGAGCAGATCATCGACCATAATGCCGAAACCGCCGCCGATACGGCGGTCCAGCCAGCGGATCGGCCACGGCTTGACGATATCGAAGAGGCGGAACAGCACGAAGCCGATCAGCAACCACTGCCACTGCAACGGCACGGCGGCCATCGTGACCAGGTAGCCGACGATCTCGTCCCAGACGATGCCGGGGTGGTCGTGCACGCCGAGCTCTGCAGCCGAACGGTCACAGAGCCAAACGCCGACGGCGAACAACACCGCCGTCAACAGCAGGTAGAGCGGCAGCGAGAGCCCGCCCATCAGCAGGACGAACGGAATGCCCACCAACGTCCCGAAGGTACCCGGCGCGAATGGCGCCAGACCAGCGCCGCCACCGAAGGCGAGCCAGTGGACCGGATGGGAGAAAACGACGGCGGCAGGGATTTTCTTCATTGCTGATTCAAAAGTGTCGGTAGCCCCGCCGTGGTGGTTCGATGCCACGGCCGTGTTCATCGAGCAGGCGGATTCCGGTGGTTTGGACGACCCTCCCCACCCGCGTCAACGCACAGGGCAGATTGTCGGCAATGCCATCGATCGTCACCCGTTGCGCGGGGTCGGCCGTGAAAATCAGTTCGTAGTCGTCGCCACCGGCCAGCGGCAGCGCCCACCCCTGCGCCACCACCCAGCGCCGCACCGGCGCGGACAGCGGCAGTTTCGGCAACTCGATCTCTGCGCCACAACCGCTGGCGGCAAGCAGATGCCCCAGATCGGCGACGAAGCCATCGGAGCAATCGATCATCGCCCGGACGAACGGCGCCAGCGAACGGCCGGCGACGCAACGCGGGCTCGGCCGGTTGAGGCGCTCGACGCAGTGCTCGGCTTCGTCCGCCGGCAACAGGGCCGCCGCCGGATCGCCCTGCACCCGTTTCAGGCCCAGTGCCGCATCACCGAGCGAGCCGGTGACATAGACGTCGTCTCCGGGTCGAGCCCCCGCACGGCGCACCGCCGCGCCGCGATGCACCTGGCCGAGCGCCTGAATCGTCACCGCCAACTCGCCCCGTGTGGTGTCACCACCGACCAGCACGATGCCGGCAGCGGTCTCCAGCGCCGCCAGGCCGGCAGAAAACGCATCCAACCATGCGACGTCGACCCGAGGCAGCGTGAGCGCCAGCGTATACCAGCGGGGCGCCGCCCCCATGGCCGCCAGATCGCTGAGGCTGACGGCCAGCGCCTTGTGGCCGATATCCCGGGGCGGGGTGCCAGCCGGAAAGTGGACGCCCTCGATCAATGTATCGGTGGTCACCACCAGTTGATGACCAGCCGCCAGCGCCAGTACGGCGGCATCGTCGCCGACGCCGACGACCACCCCGGATCCGACGGCGGGACGATGGAAGAACCGCTCGATGAGATCGAACTCCCCCAGCGTCATCCGGTGCCTTTCGTCGCCGCTCTCTCCTGCGGACGGAAGGTCGGCACCAGCTTGTCGACGACGCCGTTGACCATCTTGTAGGCATCGCTGGGACCAAACTTCTTGGTCAGCATCACCGCCTCGTTGATGACCACCTTGAAAGGCACCGAGGGCTCGTTGGCCATCTCCCAGGCCGCAATCCGCAATACCGCATGGGCGACAGGATCGAGCGTCTCGATCCCACGCACGATATGAGGCGCGAGATAGCCGTCGAGTTCACCGCTGTGGTCGATGACGGCCCGGACCAGATGGCAGAAATAGTCGGGATCGGCCTTGGGGTAGTCGATGTCGTCCTCGAACTGACGACAGATCTGGCTTGCCGGCTGCCCGGTCATGTGCCACTGGTAGAGCGCCTGCATCGCCAGTCGGCGCGCCATGCTGCGGCGCTGCCGCTCCCGCCGCGCTCTATCCATTGAGTTTCTTGAGCAGGCTCACCATCTCGATGGCGCCGGCCGCCGCCTCCGCGCCCTTGTTGCCCGCCTTGGTGCCAGCCCGTTCGATGGCCTGCTCGATGGTATTGGTGGTCAGAATCGCATTGATGACTGGCAGCCCGAACTCCAGCGAGACCTGGGCCAGCCCTTTGGAGCTTTCGTTCGCAACGAGGTCGAAATGGGGGGTGGCACCACGGATCACGGCACCCAGGGCGACGATGGCATCGTATTTACCGGACTTGGCCATGGCACTTGCCGCCAGCGGAATCTCCAGCGCGCCAGGCACGTAGACGAGGTCGTAGCTGGCGTCGGAACCGAGCTGGCGGTTGAGAGTGTCCCTGGCGCCTTCGACGAGGCTCTGAACGATGAAGCTGTTGAATCTGGAGGCGATGAGGCCGATGCTGGCCCGCTCGAGACGGAAATCGCCTTCGATGATGTTGATGTCTGCCATGGTGTCGCTTTCCCGTTGAAACAGCGGGAAAGCCTATCACAACTGACGAGCCGGACTCACCCGGCAAGTGCCAGTCAGTTGGCGAAGAAGCGCTGTTGTGGCGCCATCGCCGTCACATTGCCGGACGGCTGCTCCTTGTTGGCCTTTTCAAAGCGCAGCGCATAACGACCGACTTCGATGACGTCGCCATCCTCCAGCAGCTTGGAGTCGATCTTCTCACCATTGACCAGCGTACCATTGGTGCTGTTGAGATCCTCGATCAAATAGCCCTCGGGCGTTTTCAGCATCTGGAAGTGCTTGCCGCTGACCGACTTCTGATCGATCTTGATATCGCAGAGGTGGCTGCGACCGACGAGTACGCGATCCTGCCCGAGCGGTTCCACCGACAGCAGGGTGCCGTGTTTGAAAACCTGCAGCTGATACTCCGAGTCGGTCTCCCGCCCTTCGTTGCGGTAGCTGGTGCGGGCCGCATAGGGATCCCACTGCAGATCCTCGATGGCGGAGGCCAGATCTTCCTTGGTGACCTTGTCGTGATCGCGTGAATAGGCCGTCAACAGAGCAGTGTCACACAACGTATTGATGAGCCGCGGAATCCCGCCAGTGTATTCGATGATGGTATTGAGCAACTCATCGGGAAAGAGGTCGCTGGGCAGTTCGATATCGTCATCGTTGGAGCGATAGGTGAGCAGCTTCTCGCCGGGCGGCACCGGCGTGAACTTGGCGGCCGAGGCCGTCGCCAGACGAAAGCGGATATAGGAGCGCACCTCGTCGAAACCCAGGCCGTCGAGATGAAACCGCAGCCGAATGCGCTGGAACAGCTGCTCCATGCTGGGACGCGCCAGAATCCGGCGCAGCTCCGGCTGGCCCACGAGGAAGATGTTGAGCAGCTTCTCGCGATTGGAGTCGAACCCCGACAGCAGGCGGATCTCCTCCAGCACGCGTTCATCGAGGTTCTGGGCTTCATCGATGATCACGACCACCGTTTCGCCCTCTTCGTATTTGCGCTGCAGAAAGTGGTTGAGCATGCTCAGCAGCTCCACCTTCGACTGGGTGTGGAACGGATTGACGCCCAACTGGTCGAGCAGCGCCTGTATGAACTCCACCTCGTTGAGCTGGGTCTGATGGATCTTGGCCACCGTCAGCTTGGAGCCCGCCTCCTCCAGCATCTTCTGGATCAACGTGGTCTTGCCGGTGCCGATCTCCCCGGTGATGACGATGAAGCTGTCGCGGCTCCACAGCACGTAGTCCATGTAGTTCTTGGCCGTCGTGTGCGCCAGACTCGGATAGAAGAACTTGGAGTCCGGCGACAGGCGGAACGGATCGGATTCGAGATTGAAGTGCTCTAGATACATAGTCAGAACTGCTTGGATTGCCCCTTGTACTCCACCGTCAGATACAACACGTTGTCTTCGTACTTCTGTGTCAACTTGTTGGTCTCCGGATCGCGGATATCGCTGTCATTGTCCACCTTGTAGGCGCCGGCGACGACATTCAAGCTCTCAGTGACAGCATAGCTGACACCGAAACTGGGGGAACGGGTCTCAGCAAAGCCGTTGTCCTTGTTGGGAAACTCCGTGCGTGACTGATAGTAGTCCAACCACAACGTCATACGCTCGGAGACGAGATAGCTCAAGCCGATGCCGCCCCCCTTCTCTTCCCCGTCCGCGGCGGCATCGAGCTGGTAACTGTTCTTGCCCATGAACGCGCTCATGGTGACGCCGATGCGCGAACCGTTGTAGGCATACGACACGTCGCCACGCTCGGTTTCATAGGCGCCGATGCCAACGATCTTCCCGGGGTCGATGGTCCGTGTCTCGCTGACGTCGAGCAAGCGAGAGTAGAACGGGTCGTAGGCATCCATCGCCGGATCGGTGAACTTGCTGGAGTAGCTGATACTCCAGCCATGGAACGCATCCTTGTGGCTCGTCACCTTCAACGCATAGGCGGCGGTCGAATCACTGGCGCCGACCTCGTGATCGACATAGTTTGCCCCAACCCGAAGATCGAGCACACCAAACGGCATCTCGCGGTTGTAACGCCCGAGAATGGAGATGAGGTCGTAGTCGGTCAGATACTCCTCTTCGAACTTGACCGACGAGAGGCTGCCCTCGATCCCCGCGCTGCTGTATTCGTTGAGCGCCCGCGTCAACACGCCGGTGGCGATCAGGCGCTGGTTGTCCCGGTCTGACTCGGAGTAGTAGACATCGGCGATACGCAATTTGGCCAGGCCATCGTAGAGCCCCCGGGCAAAAACGAAGTCCGGCCCCGTGGCCAATACGTTGAAGATCTCCCGGTTGTCGGGGGTATCACCCGCCGTGGTATTGATCCGCTGGGCATAGGCATAGTCTTCCACCGCCCACGACAGGCGGTTGGGCTGAATCGTCCAGTCCAGCGCCACCTCGACGGTCGGCAACAACTGGGAACTGAACGTGTTGCGACTATAGGATTCATGGACCAGCAATACATCCGCCTTGGCCTTCAGATCGGTCGTATCCTCCTTGAAGACGAAGCCGAAATAGGGCCGCATCACCGTGTCCTCGATCTCCTGATCGGGATCATCGATCCGGTTGGCATTGGAGTGTCTCTCCGTCGTGATGCCGAGCCGTGGCTGAAACTCCTTGGCCGAAACACCCGAGGAGGCGAGAAGACAGCCCATGACTGTCAGTGGAAGCAGATAACGGCAAGGAGAATCCATGATCATGCCCTATTTGGCCATGCCGGCGAGAAACCCCGGCATCCTCGGCAAACCACCGAGTACGACGCCGAGAAACTTCTCCGGATCGAGCTTGGCGATGGACTTGCGAATACGCCCCTCGGATACCTTGCCGTAAGGCACATACAACACGGTGAAATCGGCATATTCGTTCAGCAGCTCGACATCGGCCACCTTGTCCACCGGTGGCGCGTCGAGAATCGTGAAGCGTTCCCGCGGGTAACGGCGGGTGATGTCCTTGACCAGAATCCGCATCCGCGTCGAACGGATGAAATCGAACCCCGGAGTATCGAACTTGCCGAACGGGATGATCCGCATCCGCGGCACGCCGGTTGGCTGGATCACGTCCTTGGCGGTCATGACGTCACTGGAGACGAAGTCCGCCAGCCCGGCCACATTCTCCGCATCCCCCCACAGCCGCCCCTTCGACGGCTGCAGCTCCACCAACAGCGAAGTACGATTCTCGTCGCGGGCGAACACCGCCGCAAGGTTGCGTGCAAAATAGGGCGGCTGCTCCTCGCCGCTGACCGAGGTCACCAGCACCGTGGCACCCAGACCGGGACGACGCAGCGTAATCCGGTTGCGCAGGTCCTCCAGCAGCAGCTCAGTATCCTCGTTGACCTCGTCGCCCTCGGGAATCAGGTGATTCTCCAACAACTGTTCGCGGGTGAAGACGAACGGCTGGTACATCCGGCCGATCTGTTCGCGCGCTTCGACGCTGCGGACGATGATTCCATCTTCGTATTCGAAGCGGCGCTGCCGCATCGTGTTGTCGTGACGCGTATCGACAATGGCGCCATCGCCACCCCCGCCGGGCCCCGTAACCTTCTTCAGTGCGCGTCCAAACGAATCCGACATGATTCAACCACCCGTTATTTCAAGAGTTCGGGGGATATCCGCAGATACCCCACGATCGCGATAATGACAAAGGTCAGCCAGATACGCAGACGTATGCCCCGATCCAACCGCCTTTCCGCCAACAGATCCCTGTCGTTGGCAATACTCGTCACCGCGCCGAGCACCGGCACATTGAGCCGTGCCTGGATCAGCTCCGGCGACTTCACCGTGCCGTCGATGATCTGGTAGAGATAGACCAGCGCCGCCGGCGTCAGAATGCCCAGCAGCAGCCCGGCGATGACGAAATGGATGAAACGGAAGCCGGTCGGCGTCGTCGGCAGGAAGGCCGGCTGATCGATCTTGATGTTCAGCCCCTTGCCCTGGGTATCGACCTCCTTGTCGAAACGGGCCGACTCACGGCGCTTGAGCAGGCTCTCGTAGAGCTGTTTGTTGACCTCGTAGTCACGGGTCAGCTCGGCCAGCTGCGCATCGTTCTCGTTGACCAGCGACCCTTTCTTGCGCTCGGCCTCGATATTGGCCCTGGCCTCGGCGATTCGCGTCTGCAGAGTCGCTATCCGCGTCCGGGTATCGGCCAGCTGCAGGCGAATGTCCTGATAGACCTTGTTGGCCTTGACGTCGATACCCGCCAGATCCATCGAATCACCACGCTTCTCCTCCTCGATCTGACGGCGAACGTCCTCGATCTGCGCCTTCACCGCGACGATCTCCGGATAACTCTCAGTATAGTCGAGACGCAGCTTGGCCAGCTTGTCCTGCAGCGCCTCCAGCTTGGCGACATACTGGGACTGGCGCGCCAGACTGACCGTCGATTTGACCTCACCCTGAAGCTGCCGCTCCAGGCTGGCCTTCTTGATCAGCTCCTCTTTCAGATCGAGTTCGGCCTGGTCGATCAGCATCTGCAAGCGCTCGATCCGCCCGGACACCGCCGCCTCCGAACCGACCCCCTTGGCCAACCGCTCCGACTTGAACTTCTTGAGCTTCTCCTCGGCCTCCAGCAGCTTGCGGTGATAGGTCTTTACCTGGGCGTCGATGAACTCGAACGCCTCGCCACTCTCTCGCGCCTGATAACCGTGCGTGGAATCGATGAAGATGTCGGTCAACCGGGTCGCCACCTCCTTGGCCATCGCGGGATCGGGGTCGCGAAACTCGATCTTGATGTAGTTGTTGGTGTCACCCAACATCCCGACCTTCGTATTGGCCTTGAGCTTTTGCAGCCGCACCTCCTGCTCGACGGTTTCGATCTTGTCGTCGATCTCGCCGAGGGCCTGCATCAGCTTGGTCATGGTCTTGCGGCTGTAGATGATCTCCTTCGCCACCTTGGCCCAGTCCGGGTTGCCCTGGGCCGAGGTACCATCCGGCAGCAGTGGCGCGATCTGGGAGCGAGCGTCGAACAGCAGGGTCGAATAGGAGGCATACATGTTCGGCTTGAAGTAACCGATGCCGGTGAACGTCAACGCAATCACCGAGAAAAGCGTCGCCACCCACCAGCGGTACTGCACCATATTGCGCAGAAAGAGCTGAAAGTCTGTCTCAACCGAATATCGCATCTGATTCCCTGCCTGAATGTTCTATCGCCTTGCCTTGCAGGACCGCGGCTCGCGGCCCGGAACCATGGCCCGCCTAGAAAGCCCGCTCCGGCACCGTGATGACATCACCCGGCAACAACGGATAGTTGGTGGTCAGATCGCCTTTCTTCAGAATCCGCTTCAAGCGCACACGGTAGACCTTGCGCTTGTTGCCGTCCTTGCGGTAGAGCTTGGTGCCATCGGCATTGGCGAACTTGTTGACGCCACCGGCCTCCAGCACGGCATCGAGCACCGTCATCCCCTGACGATACTGTAGCGACTTGGGCTTGTTGACCGCGCCGGTGATCCGGATCCGCGACAGGAACTCGTCGCTCTCCAGCTTGGTCAGCATAACGGTGACCTGGGGATCGCGCAGATAGGTGGACAGCTTGTCCCTGATCAGGGCAGCGACCGCCGTCGGCGTCTTGCCACCGACGGGCACATCACCGATCAACGGCACCGAGATATTGCCATCCGGCCTGACCGGCACGGTGACGGAGAGATCCGGGTTCTTCCAGACGCTCACCTTCACCTCGTCGTCTACTCCGATGCGGTATTCGTCCGCATTGCGATAGGCGGCCGCAACCGCGTCGTCGATGATCGCGTTGTTGCTCGCGCTATTGGCCTTGACCGGCCCGGACCCCGCCGATTCACACCCCGACAGCAGCGCCAACAGCAGGAGCAGAACGACATGAATGAACGAAAATGACCTCATCTGAGTAAACCTCGATTATTAACAATAGCTTCTATGTTTCTGACAAACTGGAAGTTCTCTACCTCTCCCCACAGACAGCAGAAGCGTTCGAGAATTCAATCCAATCCGGCGGATATTCAAGTATAAGACAGTCGATGCAAATAAATAACTGTTTTAACTAGCTTTTATAGTCGACGGACACCTACGACCACCACCGCGCCGATGGTGACGGCGCCCTCCCCCGGGACTCGGACGGTTTCAGAGGCACAGTATAGGGAACCCCGACAGTGAAAAAGACGAACCCGCCCACGTTTTTCGCCGCTGTCCGGCCATTCGGCACACCCCCTCACACGCTCTGCAATCCAATTAACAGACGCCACTCGGCGGCAACCGGCGGCGGAACACTGTAGTCACTCCACGGCAATTTCACGCCGCCTGCCGACGCCGGCAGGTGTAAAGAGCACACAAGGGTCTACCCGGGCGACAACCCCGAATTGGCTGCGCCATCACACCTCCGGCATCACCGCCCCGCTCCACATCCCGGCGGCCCGGTTGTTGCATGCAAGCCGGCAGACCCCCACGCAATGAAACAGAAATCATGATGCAGCTATCGATCAAACGACAAATCATCCTGACGCTGACGCTGGTCATCGGCGCCCTCATCCTGGTCGGCGGCATTGGCCTCTGGAAACTGTCACAGACACTGGACGTCTCGCAGCGGCTATCGGCCCAAGGCATTCATGCCCTCTCCGCCGTGGACACGGCCCGCGGCGCACAAGTGGATTTCAAGAAACAGGTGCAGGAGTGGAAGAACATTCTGTTGCGAGGCGGCGACCCCGCACTGTTCACCAAATACAAGGGCAAGTTCGACCAGCAGGAGAGACGGGTCCAACAAAAGCTCGACGCTCTGAAGGCGCTGACGGGCGAGGACAGCCCGGTACGGCAACAGATCGACACACTGTTGCAGACACATCGCCACCTCGGCGAGCAATACCGCAGCGCACTACGCCACTATGACAGCGCCGATCCCGACAGCGCCCACCGGGTCGACAGACTCGTCAAGGGAATCGACCGGCCACCGACCAAGCAGATGGATGCCTTGATCGACATCATCCGCAACGACGAAACCTCACGGCTGGGGATGCTGCAAAGCCAGGAGATCGAAGCCTACGAACGCACCTTCAACTCCTTCGCCGCCGTCATCGTCCTGTGCGCCCTCGGTGCCATCGCGCTGACCATCCACCTGATTCGCTCCATCCTGCAACCGCTGGCAAAGGCCCGCGAGCTGTCGGAACGGCTCGCCCAAGGGGATCTCACCTACTCGGTCGACGTGGCCGCCGACAATGAGCTGGGACAACTGATCGAAAGCAACAACGCCGTGGCCCGGAACCTCTCCAGGGCCGTCGCCCGGATCGCCGAATGCTCGACCGAAGTGGACAACACGTCTCAACTCATCGCCACGGAAAACAGTGATCTGGCGCAACGCACCTCGATCCAGGCCAGCTCGTTGGAAGAGACCGCCAACAACATGCGGTCGATCACGGCCGTCATGCGCGACAACGCCAACTACGCCGCCCAGGCCAAGGAGCTGGTGAACAATGCCCGTCGCCAGGCCACCGACGGTGCCGACGTGGTCGGCCAGGTGATGACGGCGATGGAGGACATCAAGAGCACCAGCACCCGCATCTCCGACATCAACAACGTCATCGACGAAATCGCCTTCCAGACCAACCTGCTGGCGCTCAATGCGGCGGTCGAAGCGGCCCGGGCCGGTGAACAGGGGCGCGGCTTCGCCGTCGTCGCCGGCGAGGTGCGGGCACTGGCGCAACGCTCGGCCGCCGCCGCGCGGGAGATCAAGGACCTGATCGCCGACTCGGTGGAGAAGGTCTCGACCGGCTCCGAGCTGGCGGACGAATCCGGCCGGCGCCTGCAGGAGATCGTCGCCACCGTCAATGAGGCCTCGTCGCTGATCGTCGATATCGCCGCCGCCACCGAGGAACAGGCCGCCGGCATCAGCCAGGTCAACAGCGCCATCGCCGAGATGGACAGCGTGACTCAGCAGAATACGATGCTGGTGGAACAAGTGGCCGAGGCCAGCACAATCCTCAAATCACGGGCGGCCACGCTGCAACAGCTGATCCAGTTCTTCAAGGTGAAACCCGGCGAGACGACCGGCGGTGCCACGATCGATGCGGCCTCCGGCGACGACTATCGGGGCGAGGAGCGGCGCGGCAGCGACCGACCCTGGCAGAACCGCGCCGACGCCACCACTGTCACGGAGGCGGCACGCCAGGCCAGCGGCTGATCCCCTTCCCTGCCGGTCGGCCGGGAAATCGGGCGACGAATCGGGTTAGAATGCGCAGTCCAATTTTTCCAGTCCGGGACTGACGAGCATTGAAAGACGCGATTCAGCAAGACCTGATCCACGCCACCGAGCAGTTGCGGGACAGCGGCGTGCTGGCCGAAGCACCGGCGCGCGAGACCGTCGAGGTCAGCCGCACCCGCGATGCCCGCTTTGGCGACTTCACCACCAACCTGGCGATGAAACTGGCCAAGCCGGCCGGGATGAACCCCCGCGAGCTGGCGGCCAGCATCATCGCCGCCCTGCCGGCCAACGAGGCGGTGGAAAAGGCCGAGATCGCCGGCCCGGGCTTCATCAACTTCCACGTCGCCAAGACCGCCACCGTCGGCATCGTCGGCCGGATCCTGGAGCAGGGCGCGGACTTCGGCCGGAGCAAACTGGGTGCCGGCAAAAAGGTGCAGGTGGAGTTCGTCTCCGCCAACCCCACCGGGCCGCTGCACGTCGGCCACGGTCGGGGCGCCGCCTATGGCGCGGTGGTGGCCGACCTGTTCGAAGCCATTGGCTACGAGGTGCAGCGCGAATACTACGTCAACGACGCCGGCCGGCAGATGCACATCCTCGCCGTCTCGGTCTGGTTGCGCTACCTGGAGCTGGCTGGCGAGGAACTCACCTTCCCCGTCAACGCCTATCAGGGGGACTATGTCTGGGACATCGGCGCGACGATCCACCGCGAGCACGGCGACGACTACCGCTTTCCCGCCACCGAGGTGTTTGCCGACATCCCACCCGACGAACCAGCCGGCGGCGACAAGGAAGTCCATATCGACGCTCTGATCGAACGCGCCCGACAACTGTTGGGCGAGACGCGCTACCAGGTGGTATTCGACGCCGGACTGGAGGCGATCCTGCACAACATCCGCAACGACCTCGCGGCATTCGGCATCGAGTACCAGAACTGGTACTCGGAGCGCTCACTGATGGAAGACGACAAGGTGGCACGTTGCATCACCCGACTGCGGGAGGCCGGCCATGTCTATGAGAAGGATGGCGCGCTGTGGTTTCGTTCCACCGCCTTCGGCGACGAGAAGGACCGCGTCGTCCAGCGCGACAACGGCCAGACCACCTACTTCGCCTCCGACATCGCCTACCATCTCGACAAGGTGGAACGCGGCTTCGATCGCATCATCGACGTCTGGGGCGCCGACCACCACGGCTATGTGCCGCGGGTGCGCGCGGCGATGCGGGCGCTGGCCGGCTCCGACGAGGCACTGGAAGTGCTGCTGATCCAGTTCGCCAACCTCTACCGCGGCGGCGAGAAGGTGCAGATGTCCACCCGTTCCGGCTCTTTCGTCACACTCCGGGAACTGCGCGAGGAGGTGGGGCGCGACGCCGCCCGCTTCTTCTATGTGATGCGTCGCCACGACCAGCATCTCGATTTCGATCTCGACCTGGCCAAGTCACAATCCAACGACAACCCGGTCTACTACATCCAGTACGCCCACGCCCGCGTCGCCACCGTGCTGAAGAAGTTTGCCGCGGCCGGGCACCGGTACGGCGAACCGGATCTCACCCTGCTGACCGCGGCGGAGGAGGGCGAGCTGATCAAACAGCTGGCCGCCTATCCGGAACGGGTCGAACAAGCGGCCGTGGCAATGGAGCCGCACCAGATCGCCAACTACCTGCGCGAGCTGGCGACGCTGTTCCACAGCTACTACGGCGCCCACCAGTTCCTGGTCGAGGACGAGGCGCTGCGCAACGCCCGTATCGCCCTCTGCAAGGCGACCCAACAGGTGATCCGCAACGGCCTCGGCCTGCTCGGCGTCTCCGCACCCGAACAGATGTAGGCCATGGCAGCCAAGGGACGACGAGGCGCCAGCCGCGGCCGCAGAAAAAGCCGCAAACAGTCATCACCGCTGCTCTGGGCGGCCGGTGGCCTACTGGTCGGGCTGGTGGTGGCGCTGCTGGTCTGGATCAAGACTGGAACGCCCCCCGCCGTCACCGCCGACAGCCCCTCTCCGCCGACAACGACACAGACGAAGCGGGAACCCATCGGCAAACGCATGCTGGAGGAGCCGATCGTCATCCCCAAGCCGGAGAAGCCGCCTTACGACTTCTACCACGACCTGCGCCGCCAGACGGTGCAGGTGCCGGCCGAGGAGGCGAAACCCGACAACACTTCCGCCGGCCCGCTGCTGCTGCCGAGCAGGCCCGCCGCGAACGGCGCCAAGCCAGCCTACATCCTGCAGGTCGGTTCGTTTCGCAAGTACCAGCAGGCCGACCGGATGAAGGCGAAGCTGGCGCTGCTGGGCTTCAACGCGCGGATCGAGAAAGTACGCGTCAGCGATGGGCTCTGGCATCGCGTCCGGCTCGGCCCGTTCGACAGCATGGAACAGGCCAACCAGATGCGCAGCCGCCTGCTGGCACAGAAGATCAAGAGCATGCTGTTGAAGATTGGCCAGTAATCCCCCAACGATCGCCGCGCTGCGTCGGGCGCTACGGCACTGCATGGGCGCCGACCGCCATCGCCTGGCCAGCCGCCTGCGACGGCTCGGCAACCACCCCAACGCCGACGCCCTGAACGAGCTGGCGACACGGATCGACGCCTCGCGCCAACGCCGCGCGCGGCGCCAGCGCGACCTGCCGGCGATCGACTACCCCGAATCGCTGCCCGTCAGCGCCCGGCGCGCCGACATCCGCGCGGCCATCGCCGCCCACCAGGTGGTGCTGGTCTGCGGCGAGACCGGCTCCGGCAAGACCACCCAGTTGCCGAAGATACTGCTGGAGATGGGGCGGGGCATCGACGGCCTCATCGGTCACACCCAGCCGCGGCGGCTGGCCGCGCGGGCGGTGGCGACGCGCATCGCCGAGGAGCTGAAGAGCGAGCTGGGCACCAAGGTCGGCTACAAGGTGCGCTTCACCGACCAGACCAGCCCCGACAGCTACATCAAAGTGATGACCGACGGCATTCTGCTGGCGGAGATCCAGCGCGACCGCTGGCTGGGCCAATACGACACCCTCATCATCGACGAGGCCCACGAGCGCAGCCTCAACATCGACTTCCTGCTCGGCTACCTGAAACGGCTGCTACGCAAACGCCGCGACCTCAAGCTCGTCATCACATCGGCGACGATCGACGCCCAACGCATCGCCGCCCATTTCGACGATGCGCCGATCGTCGAGGTCTCCGGCCGCAGCTTCCCGGTGGAACTGCGCTACCGGCCGCCACGATCGGCCGATCCCGACGGCGACGACCTCACGCTGCCCGAGGCCATCGACGCCGCCATCGACGAACTGCAGGCCGAGGGCCGGGGCGACGTGCTGGTGTTCCTCCCGGGAGAGCGCGAGATCCACGAAATCTCTCACGCACTACGTCACCGCCGCGACCGCTTCGACGTGCTGCCGCTCTATGCCCGCCTGCCGGCACGCGAGCAGCACCGCATCTTCCACCCCGGCGGCCGCACCCGCATCGTGCTCGCCACCAACGTGGCCGAGACCTCGCTCACCGTGCCCGGCATCCGCTACGTCATCGACAGCGGGCTGGCGCGGATCTCCCGCTACTCCTGGCGGGCAAAGATCCAGCGGCTACCGGTCGAGAAGATCTCTCAGGCATCGGCCAATCAGCGCGCGGGCCGTTGCGGCCGTACCGCGCCGGGCATCTGTATCCGCCTCTACGACGAGGAGGACTTCGAGCACCGCCCCCGGTTCACCGATCCGGAGATCCTGCGCACCAATCTCGCCGCCGTCATCCTGCAGATGGCCAACCTGAAACTGGGCGAGGTGGCGGGTTTCCCGTTCATCGACCCACCTGACCCACGGCTGATCCGCGATGGCTACCGCCTGCTGACCGAGCTGCAGGCGGTGGATGCGAACAACCGGCTGACGCCGATCGGCCGCCAGCTGGCGCGGCTGCCGATCGACCCGCGGCTCGGACGCATGCTGCTGGCGGCGGAGAGGCTCGGCTGCATCGACGAGGTACTGATCGTCACCACCGCGCTGGCGGCGCAGGATCCGCGCGAACGCCCCCGCGACCGCCAGCAGGCAGCCGATGAACGACACGCCCGCTTCAACGAACCCGGCTCCGATTTTCTGACGCTGCTCAAGCTGTGGCGCCATCTGGAATCACAGTTCGAGGCACTGTCGCGCTCGGCCATGCAAAAGTATTGCCGCCAGCACTTCATCAGCTTCCGCCGCTGGCGTGAATGGCGCGACCTGCACCGCCAGATCAAACTGGCGCTGCAGGATCTGGGCATACGCAGCGGCGGTCACCAGGCCGCCGAGCCGGAGGCCATTCATCAGGCGCTGCTCCACGGGCTGCTCGATCACGTCGGCAGCAAGGAGGAGAAGCAGCGCTATCTGGGCTGCCGCAACCGCAAGTTCCTGATCTTCCCCGGCTCGGGGCTGTGGAAGAAACCACCCCGGTGGATCATGGCCGCCGAGATCACCGAGACGAGCAAGGTCTATGCCCGCACCAACGCCGCCATCCAGCCGCAATGGATCGAACGCATCGGCGCCCACCTGCTCAGGCATCAGGTCAGCGAACCCCACTGGCAGAAACGGGCCGCCCGCGTCGGCGCCTTCGAGAAGCTGACGCTCTACGGCCTGGTGATCAATCCGAAACGGCGCATCGACTACGGCAAGGTGGATCCGGCCGGGGCACGCGAGATCTTCATTCGTCACGCCCTGGTGCTGGGCGAGTACCAGACCCGGCTGACCGTGATTCGCGACAACCGCGCCCTGATCGACGAACTGGAGGCACTGGAAGCACGCAGCCGACGGCGCGACATCCTGGTGGACGAGCAGACGCTCTACGACTTCTACGACCGCCTGATTCCAGCGGATGTGTACAGCGGCCCCCTGTTCGAACGCTGGTACAAGCGCCTCGACGACCCCGAGATCCTGCGGCTGACGAAAGAGAAACTCACCCGCCCCGACACCGCCCCAGTGGATGCCGACGCCTTTCCGGAACAATGGCGGCAACAGGGTCTGACGCTGCCGCTGGAATACCATTTCGACCCCGCCAGCGAACACGACGGCGTGACACTGAAGATCCCACTGCCGCTACTGCCACAGATCGACGCCCGACGCTGCCAGTGGCTGGTGCCCGGTCTGCTGGAGGAGAAGGTACTGGCGCTGATTCGCGGGCTGCCCAAGTCACTGCGCCGGCACTTCGTCCCGGCCCCCGACTTCGCCCGCGCCGCCTGCGAGGCGATGACACCGTACGACGGCGATCTGCAAGAGGCGCTGGCGACCACGTTGAAACGGATGACCGGGGTCGAGATCGACCCGGCGGCATGGAGCGAGCGACTACCGAGATATCTGCAGATGCGCTTCGTCGTCCTCGACCGGAACGGCCGCCCGCTCCGCAGCGGCCGCGATCTCGACACGCTGCGTGGCGAGCTGAAGGGACGGGTGAAACAGGAGAAGCCTCCCCGGCAGCAACACCAATTCGAGAAAACGGGCCTCCACGACTGGGACTTCGGCCCCCTGCCCCCTGTCGTCGAACAGCAGGCGGCTGGCTATACCCTGCGCCGCTATCCGGCGCTGACCCGGGAAGGGGACAGCATCGCGCTGCGGCTGTTCGACACCGAGGCAGAGGCTCGCGCCGCCATGCCCGCCGGGCTGCGCGGCCTGCTCCGGCAACGTCTCAAACAGGAGATCCGCTACCTCGACAAGAACCTGCCGGAGATCGCCCGGCTCTGCCTTCAATTCGCCACCATCGGCAGCTGCCAGGCACTGAAAGACGACCTCTACGAAGCCGCCATCCAGTACAGCTTTCTCGACGACCTGGCACGCTTCCCCGCCAATGCCGACGACTTCGACGCTCTGTTCGACGGCAGGCGCGGGCAGTTCGTCGAAACCGCCAACGAGATCGCCACCACCCTCGGCAAGATCCTGCCGCGCCATCTCGCCATCACCAAGCGCATCAAGGGCAACCTCCCCCTGTCGTTGATCGAAGCCTGCGGCGAGATCCGCCAGCAACTCGATGCGATGATCCACCCTGGCTTCATCACCGCCACGCCACGGCAGTGGTTCCACGAGATTCCCCGCTACCTCGAAGCCATCCAGATCCGGCTGGAGAAGCTCCCCCGGCAACCGGACAAGGACCGGCTGCTCCGCGTCGAAATCGCCCCGCTGATCGAACATCTGGAGCACATCACCCCGCAGCAGATCGCCAACGATCCACGACTCAGCGAATACCGCTGGCTGCTCGAGGAGTTGCGCGTGTCGCTGTTCGCGCAAACGCTGGGCACGCGACGGAAAGTCTCGCCGCAACGGCTGGACCGGCTCTGGAAAGAGATTGCCCGACAACGGGCCGCCGGCCAGCCGCCTCCGTGAAACGACGGGGCGGACGGCCATGCGGCGAAAGGATTGGTCGGAGTGAGAGGATTCGAACCTCCGGCCCCTGCCTCCCGAAGGCAGTGCTCTACCAGGCTGAGCTACACTCCGAATTGCGGCGGAACCCGCCAACACACCGGCGGGAACCGGAAACCCTGCAGGCCGGCGGACCATGGATCCAACCGCGATCCCTGCAAGACTTGGATGAAAAATGGCGCGCCCGGAAGGATTCGAACCTCCGACCACCTGGTTCGTAGCCAGGTACTCTATCCAGCTGAGCTACGGGCGCTCTGTAAGACCTGGGGGGAGACCCCCGAAATCGAGAGCAGCGGATTATCCACCAAACGCGGAGAAAATAAAAGTACTTTGTCCATCGGCCCGGCGCCGGCATTCCAATCGGCTCCAAACCAGGTCTTGATTGCAGGGGAAACGAAAAATGGCGGAGAGCGAGGGATGGATTCGCAGCTTCCTGC
>CAZTOZ010000014.1:0-42162 GCA_964614535.1 uncultured Thiotrichales bacterium
AGCCGCCCCGGCGGCAGTTCCACGTCGTCGTAGGTCAGCGTCGTGTCCTTCGGAATGTTGCGTTTCAGTCTGCAGCCTTCGGCCAGGCCGATCGGCAGCAGGCGCTCGTTGAAGGCGACGTCGGCATTTTCCGCTTCGCCATAGGTCATGTAGTGACCCATCCCGTCGAGCACTGCGCCGGCTTTCAGGTCGATCTTGGCGGTGGCGACGACATCGACGCGTGGGCCGAAGTCGGGGGCGATGGTGGCGTCGTGGAAATCGACGGCGCGGGCCACGGTGTTGGGCACCTCGAAATGGCAGAGATGGTAGGGGGTATAGAAGACGTAGAGCGGCCCTTCACCGAGCTTGTAGAGATTGAGATAGTGCTTCTGCTGTGGATGATCGTGGGTGCCGAGCACGAACACCCCCGGCCCGGGTTCGGCGCGGACGACGTAGTCGACGATGCCCGGCCCTTCGAGCAGGTCGTCGAGGGGATACCAGTCCACTGCTTCCTTGATCGGCGTGCCGGGCGCCACCTCCGGCCCGTACATCCCGCGTTTTGCAACCCGCATGCCGGTGGCGTTGGCGACGATCGCCTGTTCGAAGGAGATCTTCGTGCCATCGGCGAACGACGTCACCATGTGGGCCTTCTGCCCCCACTGCCTGGCGAATCCCTCCTGGGTGGTCGGGTTGCGGTAGGGGTCCTGCAGCCCCTTGATATTGCCACAGAGCACCGGCCTGACGCCGAGGCCCTGGACGAAGCGGTAGAGGTTCATGATGACGCCCGGCTGGTCGCCGTCGGCATTGGTGTAGACGACGCCGGCCTTGTCGGCACGGGTCTTGAGCAGCGGGCCGACGGTGCCGTCGAGTTCGGCGTTCATCAGGATGATGTGCTTGCCGTTGTCGATCGCCTCGATGACCACCCGGGCACCGAATTCCACGGCACCGGTGACCTCGATGACGACGTCGATCTGGCCGGCACGGCACAGCAGCATCGGATCGTCCGTGACGGCATATCGTCCGTTGTCGATTGCCGCTTCCAGTGCCTCGACCGTCTCCACCGGCGTGGTTTCGGCGACGTCGGCTTCGTCGTAGGCGCGGATCGCACCGTCGATGGAGCGGTTGGAGATCGCCACCAGATCCATGCCGGGGGTGTACTTGAGGATCTGCAGGGCAATGCCTCTTCCCATGAAGCCGGCGCCAACCATGCCGACGCGGATCGGACGGTTTTCGGCTTCGCGTTTCTTCAGCGCGCTGTCGATCAGAATCATTGTCGAAACTCCGTTGTCATTGGGATTGTCGGGCCGCTCAGCCGTCGAAATCGGGCCACGAGGCGTCCTTGTCGGAGATCACCTCGATCGGCACTGGCCATTCGATGCCGAGGGCCGGGTCGTCGTAGCGGATCCCCTGTTCTGCGCCGGGGGTGTAGAACTCGGTGACGAGGTAGAAGGCTTCCGTGTCGTCCTCCAGCGTGACGAAACCGTGGCCGAAGCCTTCCGGTACGAACAGCATGCGGCGGTTGTCGGCGGACAGCTCCACCCCGATCCACTGCTTGTAGGTGGGGGAATCCTTGCGCAGGTCGACGATGACGTCATAGAGCGCCCCCCGGGTACAGCGCACCAGCTTGGACTCTTCGTAGGGGCTCACCTGGTAGTGCATCCCGCGCAGCGTGCCCTTTTTTCTGCTCAGCGACAGATTGGCCTGTTTGAGGTCCGCGGAGCAGCCGTGGGCCTCCATTTCGTTCCTGCACCAGGCCCGGGCAAAAAAACCGCGTTCGTCTTCGAGGCGCTCGATGTCGATGACGAAGGCGCCGGGAAGTTTGGTTTCCTGAAATTTCATGAAAATTCCGTCCTGTCGTCGGTTTGGACACAGCCCCCACCCGGGGAGGGTGGGAGGCGACGTGATCAGCGGATCCAGCGCAGGTTCTTGCCCAGCAGGTTCTTCTCCATATGGGCATTGAGCACTTTCAGACGCATGAATTGCGAATTGCGGAAGTCGGTGTTGTTGAAGCCCATGGCCTCCAGGCCCTCACGCAGTTCGCGGATCGATTGTGCCAGATCCACCTGTGGCTGATGGTTGGGTGCCAACGCCTCGAAACGGCTGAAATCCACCTGATAGGAGCGCTTGTCCGGGGCGGCGTCCTGGTTGATCTCGATCTCCACCTCCGGCATCTGCGCCTTGACCGCCTCAGCGAGATCCCTGACTTGGTAGTTCCATTCGGTGCGACCGACGTTGATGGCGAGGAAGGCGCCGCCATTGGCCGCATCCCGGCTCACAGCCCAGTCCATCGCGCGGCTCATGTCCTTGATGTCGATCAGCGGACGCCACGGCGTGCCGTCGGAGAGAATGGTGATTTTCTTCGAAGCGACCGCGGCGGCGACGAAGTCGTTGAGCACCAGGTCCAGGCGCAACCGCTCGCTCATCCCGCAGGCGGTGGGGAAACGCAGGCTGGTGATGACGAAGTCGTCGGTGGCGAGATCCCTGATCGAATTTTCGGTATTGATCTTCGACTTGGCGTAGGCGGTCAACGGATTGAGTTCGGAATCCTCGTTACGGGCCGCGCCCTCGGCGTAGCCGTAGACCGAACAGCTCGAAGCGAAGACGTAGGATTTCACGCCGGCCTCCTTGGCCAGCTGTGCCAGCTTGACGCTGGACTGGTGATTGATCTCGTCGGTGACCTGTTCGAAGGCGTTGCCCATCGGATCGTTGGAGACGGCCGCCAGATGAATCACGCTGTCCACGCCTTCCAGATGCTTGCGCTCCACGTCACGCACGTCGCCGTAGTACTGAAAATCGATACGTGACTCCGGCAACACGTCGGCGCCGGTGAGGCAGTGGCCGAAAAAGCAGGCGTCCAGGCCGATGAGCTCGACGCCGGGATAGGCGGCATGCAACGTATCGACCAGCGTCGGGCCGATATAGCCCATGTTGCCCGTGATCAGAATCTTCTTCATTTGCTGTTTTCCTCAGTTACAGATGGCTTTCGAGAAAATCGACGACATACGCGGAGAATGGGATCGAGCAGGTCCATCCGGGCGACACGGCATTGAGCACGTGGGTCGAGCGGTGGTCGCCCTCCAGCACGAAATCCATCTCCAGCTTGCGTTCCTTCGTGTTGACCAGTTGGGCGCGGATCCCCGGCTTGCCCCACTCGGTGAAGTTCTTCAGCTCGACCCCGGTGGCCAGCTTGGCGGCCAGCGACACCAGATGCCGGCGGGAGTATTTTTTCATTTCGGTGATGGCCAGCTTCGAAAAACTGAACTGCGACGAAGTGAACAGCGAGGCCGAACGCAGGCCGATCTCCACCAGGTCGCGCAGGTCGAAACGCTCCAGGCCCCGGTAATTCTCCCGCCAAAAGGCCGGAATCGCCGTCGGGCCGATCTTGGTCACGCCATCGACCGTGATCGTGAAGTGGACGCCGAGAAAGGGGTAGTCCAGGTCGGGAACCGGGTAGATGTGCGTGCGGTAGGTGCCTGGTGGCTCCTTCGATTTGAGGTAGATGCCCTTGAACGGCAGGATTGCATAGTCTTTGGAGAAGCCGAAATCCCGCGCCACCTGATCGGCGTGGAGCCCGGCCGCGTTGACGAGATGGCCGGCCTCGAAACGGCCGGCACGGGTGGTGACGATATTGCCGTCGCTCTTCAGATAGCCGGCGTCGTAACGGATGTCGATGCCCTCGTCATGGGCGTCCTGCGTCATTTGGGCGATCACGGCATGGGGGTCGGCCGACGAGGTGGTTGGGGAATAGATGGCGCGTCGCAGCGTCTTCGCGCGGGGCTCGATCTCGCGGGCCTCGTCGGCGGTGACTTCCTGTAGCTCGACACCGTTGTTGCGTCCGCGTGCCAGCAGTTCGTCGATGAGGCGGTCTTCCGCTTCGGTCGCGGCCACGACGAGTTTGCCGCACCTGTTCAGAAAAATGCCTTTCTCCTCGCAATACTCGGTCAACGCCCGATTGCCGTCGCGGGTGAATTTCGCCTTCAGGCTGTCGGCCGTGTAGTAGAAGCCGGCGTGGAGTACACCGCTGTTGCGGCCACTGGCGTGCTCGCCGGTTCGTGGCTCCTTCTCCAGCACCGTTACGCTGGCATCGGGATGGCGACGCTTCAGCTCACGGGCGATATTGAGCCCAATGACACCGGCGCCAACGACGAGGAAATCGGTGGTGTCGATGCGGGTCACCAGATCTTCCAGGCCGCCTTGCCATCGGCCCACAGGCTTTCCAGATGGTTCTTGTCGCGCAGCGTATCCATTGGTTGCCAGAAGCCGTGATGCCGGAAGGCCTGCAGTTGCCCCTCCTGTGCAAGCCGGCTCATCGGTTCCTGCTCCCAGACCGTCTCGTCACCGTCGATGTAGTCGATGACGTCGGGTTCGAGCACGAAATAACCGCCGTTGACCCAGGCCTCTCCGCCTTCCGGCTTTTCATGAAAGTGTTCGATGGCCGGATTCTCCTCGTTCAGCGTAAAGACGCCGAAGCGACCGGGTGGCTGTACGGCGGTCAGCGTCGCCAGCTTGCCGTGCCCACGGTGAAACGCCAGCGAGGCCTGGATGTCGATGTCGCCGACACCGTCACCGTAGGTGAGGAAAAAGGTCTCGTCGCCGATGTAGTCCCGGACCCGCTTGATGCGCCCGCCGGTGAGGGTCAGTTCGCCGGTGTCGACCAGCGTGACCTTCCACTTTTCGGCGCCGTTGTTGTGGATCTTCACGTCGGTGTTGCGGCCGTCGTAGGAGAAGGTGACGTCCGATCGGTGCAGCCAGTAGTTGGCGAAATACTCCTTGATGACGTAGCCCTTGTAGCCGCAGCAGATGATGAATTCATCGACCCCGTGGCTGTAGTAGGTCTTCATGATGTGCCAGAGAATCGGCATGCCGCCGATTTCCACCATGGGCTTGGGTTTGACGGCCGTCTCTTCGGACAGTCGGGTGCCGAGCCCACCGGCCAGTAATACCGCTTTCATATCGTTTCCCTTCTCCCTCGTTGGTCACCCTGGCAACCCGCCCCGGAGGTGGTGGAGACATCTGATGACATGCCTCGGATCGTGGCGGCAGGGCGTTGTCGGATGGTCTTGTCGTCGTCTTCTGTTCTCTGACAGAAACCTGGGCCAACAACGCCGATGCGACGTATGAACTGTGCGGTTCATCCAAAGGATGGCGTCATGGGTGCCGTTTGTCGTCGATTGGGGCGGGACGATAGCATGGCACGCTGACAGCCCACCGTGAACTGAGCCGCAGATTGTCGTCCTGTTCCGGTGGAGGGACGCGAGATGAGAGCCGCGTCCGATGGAGACGGCCCGCGCCGTGACCGTGCGGTCATCGCGGCTTGACCCCGCGGTGCGGGCGGGCCCGGAGCGGATCGTCGGGCCAGTGGTGTTTCGGGTAGCGTCCCTTCATCTCCTTGCGCACCTCGGCGTAGCTGCCGGCCCAGAAGGCGGCCAGGTCGTTGGTGATCTGTACCGGGCGGCGTGCCGGGGAGAGCAATTCCAGCCGTAGTCGCACCTGGCCGCCGGCGATCGTCGGGGTCTCCCGGGCGGAGTAGAGCTCCTGCAGTCGGACCGCCAGCACCGGCGCGCCGTGGCCATCGTAGCGCAGCGCGATGCGTGACCCGCTGGGCACGGTGATGTGGGTCGGCGCCTCATCGTCGAGCCTTTGCCGCTGGGCCCAGCTCAGCCGCGCCAGCAGGATCGACACCAGATCGAGCCGTTTCAGCTCGTCCAGACAGCGGATGCCGTCCAGCCAGGGGGCGAGCCAGTGCTCGGCATCGGCCAGCAACGCCTCGTCGGCGACGTCCGGCAGCTCCCCGTCGGCGCCGTCGAGACGGCGCAGGAAGCCGATGCGTTGCTGCAGCTGGCGGGCCTGGGTGGTCCACGGCAGTGTATCGATGCCGTGTTTGCGCAATGCGTCGAGCAGCAGGGTGGTGGCCGTGGCCGGGTCGATGTCGCCGGCCGGCTCGCGGTGCAGCGTCAGCGCTCCGAAACGTCGTATCCTCTCGGCGACGACGCAGCGACGCTCGTCGTCCCAACGAGCCTGCTCGATGGTTTCGATCCGATCGCCGAACAATGCTTCCAGCTCCGGCAGGCTCACCGTGGCCGCCGAGAAGATCCGTGCCTCGCGCGCCCGGCCGTCCAGCTCGGTCATCACCAGCCAAGTCGCGTCACTGATGGCGTTGGGCGCGGGGAAAAAGGCGGCGCCGCCGCCGGAGAGTCGCCAGATCGGTCGGGGCCCCGGTCGGCGCTGGCCGATCCGGTCGGGATAAGCCAGTGCGCAGAGCGCACCGATGCCGAGCCGGCGCTGGTCGTCGGGGTTGCCGAGACGTCGCCGCAGCGCCGCGCTTTGCTGTCTCGCCCGCTCGATCACGCCACGGTCGAGGCCGTCGGGGCGCGCATCCCCTTCGAGCAATGCCAGTCGCTGGCCGAAGTCGGGTTCCGGTAATCCGGCCGGAAACGGGCTCTTCTCCAGCAGTAGCGCGGCGATGTGGCAGGCGCGGACGCCGTCCCCGAGACGATCGGCGGTCACCAGCATGTGCGCCAGCCGCGGATGCAGCCCGAGACCGCCCAACGACCGCCCGTGCGGGGTGAGACGCTGTTCCGGATCGATGATGCCGAGTTGTTGCAACAACCCGAGCGCCCGCCGCCAGGATGGCCCGGGTGGTGGTGTCGTCCAGAACAGCGTTGCCGGATCGGTGACGCCCCATTGCAACAGCTCCAGCGCCAACGGCGCCAGATCGGCCCGCTCGATCTCCGGCGGCGCTTCGGCGGGTCGTCGCTGGTGGGCCGCCTCGGACCAGAGGCGGTAGCACCAGCCGCGGTCCACTCGCCCGGCCCGGCCGCGCCGCTGATCGGCGCTGGCACGGGAGGCCGGTTGTGTCACCAGCCCGCTCATGCCGCTGCGGGGGTCGAAGCGGGAGAGACGCGCCAGCCCGGCATCGACGACGATGCGAACCCCCTCGATGGTCAGCGAGGTTTCGGCCACGGCGGTGGCCAGCACCACCTTCCGCTGGCCGGGCGGCGCCGGAGCGATGGCCCGTCGCTGCGCGGCCAGCGTCAGCCCGCCGTGCAACGGCGTGATCAGGCAGTGCTCCGGCAGCCGCGCCGCCAGTGCCGCTTCGACCCGGCGGATCTCCCCCACGCCGGGCAGAAAGACCAGCACATCGCCCGGATGGGCGGTGATGGCATCGATGACCACCCGGGCGATGCGGCCGGCCGACGGCGGCTCGCCGGTGCCGACGTAGAAGGTCTCCACCGGGTGGCAGCGGCCGGCGGCACGGACCAGCGGCGCGTCGAGCCGTTCGGCCAGGGCGTCGCCGTCGAAGGTGGCCGACATCACCAGCAGCCGGAGATCGTCGCGCAGCCCCTGTTGCACATCGCGGGCCAGTGCCAGCCCCAGATCGGCCTGGAGGCTGCGTTCGTGAAACTCGTCGAAAAGGATGCAGCCGACGTCGTCGAGCAGCGGATCGTTCTGCAGACGTCGCGTCAGCATCCCTTCGGTGAGCACCTCGATCCGGGTCTTCGGCCCGGTTTTTCGCGCCAGCCGCATCCGGTAGCCGACGGTCTGCCCGACCGATTCACCGAGCGTCTCGGCCATCCGCTGGGCGATGCTGCGGGCCGCCAGCCGGCGTGGTTGCAGTAGCAGGATCTTGCGATCCGCCAGCCACGGGGCGTCGAGCAGTGCCAGCGGCACGACGGTGCTCTTGCCGGCCCCGGGGTCAGCTTGGAGCACCACCGTGGAAGCGTGGGCGAGCCGTTCGAGCAGCGACGGCAGCACGGTGCCGATCGGCAGTTCGTCGATCGGCAGGCGCCCCGTGATCACCGCCGTTGCCCCGAATGCAGCAAGCCCAGCAGCGCTGCCGGATGCAGCACGCCACGATGACCGTGTCGCTGCAGCTGTGAGCGGCAGGAGAAGCCGGTGGCCAGCAGCGTCTCCTCGTCCTGCAGCCGTGGCTGCCAGTTCTGGGCAAAGATCCGCCGCGACAACGACGCGTTCTCCGTTTCGTGTCCGAACAGTCCGGCCATCCCGCAGCAGCCAGCGTTCTCCACCGTGAGGGTGAGGCCGAAGGCGGCATAGATGCGTTGCCAGCAGACCGCCTCGTCGGGATCGCCGCTCTGCTCCTGACAGTGGGGGAAGAGCCGGAAGGTGGTGGTTTCGCTCTCCAGCTGTCGCGGTCGGCAACGGCCGGTCTCGATCTCGCCCCGGAGCCAGCGTGCCAGCGATGTCACCCGGTAGCGGGGCGGTTCGCCGAGAATGGCGGTGTATTCGCGGTCGTGCAGCGGCCGGAGGGCCGGCTCCAGCGCCAGCAGCGGGCGACCCAGCGCGGCCAGCCGGTCGAGCGCGTCGCGATGACGACGGGCGATGCGTGCGAAGCGCCGGCGCAGGCCGTTGACGTGTAACGCCTTGCCACTGTCCAGCACCGGTGCGAGGTGGACACGGTAGCCCAGCGCCGTCAGCAGCCGCAGGCTGGCGTCGATGGTGAGGCCGTCGAAGCTGGCATGGAAGGCGTCCGGCAGCAGAATCAGGTCGGCAGCGGTGGGTGGCTGCGGACGAAGTCGCCCCGCGGGTGGCTGGAAGCGGGGTGGATCGCAAAGCCCGATCCGCTTCACCGCGGCCCGGCCGAGCCGGCTGTGGAGCAGGGCGTTGCTCAGCCGGGGCAGCCGCCGGCCGATGGCTGTGGCCGGCTCCAGCATGGCGTACAGATGATCCCGCAGCGGCCGACGCTGCTCACGGTAACGGGCCTCGAGAAAGCGCGATTTCATCTCCGGGATATCGACGCCGACCGGGCAGTCGTTGCCACAGCTGCCGCAGGAGAGGCAGAGGCGGAGCGAATCGGCCAGCGCCGACGTCAGCGCCGGCGTCGGGTCACGCAGCCAGTGGCGCAGCATCGCCGCGCGCCCCTTGGGGGAGTGACGCTTGTCCCGCAACGCCTTGTAGCTGGGGCAGAGGGCGGAATCGGGGGTGAAGTTCTGGCAGAGGGCGTTGCCGTTGCAGGCCAGCGCACCGGCGTAGTCTTGGGCCAGCGGTTTCGGGATACGGGCATCGTTCTCGCCACGGAACGGTGCGCCATCGAGCGGTGTCACCGGCCGGCCGTCGGGGGTGGCCAGCTTGCCGGGATTGAAGCGGTCGTCCGGGTCGAACAGTGCCTTGATCTCGCGCAACACCGGCATCAGCTCGGGGCCGAAGAAGCGGGGCGCGTATTCGCCGCGAAAGCCCTTGCCATGTTCGCCCCAGAAGACGCCGCCGAAGTGGGCCACCAGCGCCGCCACCTCGTCGCTGATCTGGCGAACCAGGGCGCGATCCGATGGCCGTTTCATGTCCAGTGCCGGACGCAGATGGAGGCAACCGACATCGGCATGGCCATACATGCCGTAGCACAGCCCGTGGCGGTCGAGCAGGGCGCGTAGTGCACGGACGTACTCGGGCAGCCGGTGCGGCGGCACCGCCGTGTCCTCGACGAAGGCCAGTGGACGCCGGTCGCCATCGACGCGGAGCGCGCCGAGCAGGCCCACGGCGCGGCGGCGGATCTCCAGCAGTGGCCCGATCCGGGCGGGGTCTCGTGCCGGCAGTGTCGCCATCACGCCAGGCCCGTCGTCGGCCGCGGCGAGCACGCGGCCGATCGCCCTTTCCAGCGCCGCTTCGTCGTCGGCCAGCAGTTCCAGGTAGGCGACACCGCGAGCGCGGTCGGGGAGCCGCCCGGCGCGGATCAGGCCGGCTCGCCGGGCCTGGTCGAGGAGATGGTCGTCCAGCACCTCGATCGCCACCGGGTCGGCCTCGAGCAGCGCCGGCAGATGATCGAGCGTGGCCAAAAAGTCGTCATGGGCCACCACCACCAACGCCTGGTGGCGGGGCCGGGGCACCAGCTTCAAGGTCACCCCGGTCACCAGTGCCAGCGTTCCCTCCGAACCGGCCAGCAGGTATTGCGGGTCGAACCAGCCGTCGCGGCCGATGGCGCGGGCCAGATTGTAGCCGGTCAGGCCCCGATTCATCTTCGGAAAGCGGGCGTCGATGGCCTCGCGCCGCTCGTGGAGCAGCCCGTGGAGGTGGCGCAGCAGCCGGTTGTCGGGGTGGTCGCCGGTGAGAGCCTCGAGCCGGGTCGGGCCGATCCGCAGCGGCCGACCGTTGGCCAGCACCAGGTCGAGTGCCTCGATGTAGTCGGAGGTCTTGCCCCAGTGGCGTGAGCCCTTGCCCGCGGCGTCGGTGGCCACCATTCCGCCAATCGTGGCCCGGGAGCCACTGGAGACGTCCGGAGGGAAGAAGAGATCGTGTCCGGCCAGAAAGCGGTTGAGCCCGTCGAGCGTAACCCCCGGCGCCACCGTCACCGTCCGGGCCGCCGTATCGAGCGCGACGATGCGATCGAGATGACGGCTGGTATCGATGATCAGTCCGTGGTTCAGCGACTGCCCGTTGGTGCCCGTGGCGCCGCCACGGGCAGTGATCGGCAGCGATGGGGAGCGCCTGGAAACGACGGTAACCAATAGAGATATATCATTGATATCCTTGGGATAGACGACGAGTTCCGGCAGCAGCTCATAGAGGCTGTTGTCGGTCGAGCCGGCAATTCTCGAGTCGATGCCGCTCTCGATGTCGCCCCGAAAACCGGCGTCGCGGAGCAGCTGGGACCAGGAGATGGAACGGTCGGCGGGCATGGGCGAATGATGGCGCAAAAGCGTTGTCGCTGCACGGTGTGGCGAGCGTGCGATCGACCGATCGAGCGGGGTGGGTGGAGATGGTGCCGAGGGTCGGAGTCGAACCGACACGGGGTTTCCCCCACTGGATTTTGAATCCAGCGCGTCTACCAATTTCGCCACCCCGGCAGGGGAGCGGGGATTCTAGCGGATCGCTGCTGGCCGGATCAATGGATCTTTGCTGGCCGACGATGGCAACGGCGTGCGCATCCGGTCCAGGCTGTCGTGCTACCATGCCGCCGCCATGCGCACCAGCGACTTCCAATACGAGCTGCCCGATGAGCTGATCGCCCAGCATCCGCTGCCGGATCGCAGCGCCAGCCGTCTGCTCCATCTCGATGCCGACGGACGGCTTCACGACCGCGAGTTCCTGGACGTGGCCGGGCTGTTGCGCCCCGGTGATCTGCTGGTGTTCAACAACACCCGGGTGCTGGCGGCTCGGCTGTTCGGGCGCAAGGCCAGCGGGGGGCGGCTGGAGATTCTGATCGAACGGCTGCGCAGCGAACACGAGGCGCTGGCCCATCTGCGCGTCAGCCGCTCACCGCGGCCCGGCGCGGTGCTGCATCTGGACGGCGGTTTCGAGGTGACGATGACCGGCCGCGAGGGGGCATTGTTCGTGCTGCGCAGCGAGACGCCGTGGGCCGAGATCCTCGACCGCGTCGGCCACATGCCGCTACCGCCCTATATCGAGCGCGCCGATGAAGCGGCCGACCAGACACGCTACCAGACCGTCTATGCCTCCCGTCCCGGCGCGGTGGCGGCACCGACGGCCGGCCTGCATTTCGACCGGCCGCTGCTCGATGCGCTGCATGATCGGGGCATCGAGATGGCCGAAGTGACGCTGCACGTCGGCGCGGGCACGTTCCAGCCGGTGCGGGCCGAACACATCGAGGACCACCAGATGCATGCCGAGTGGCTCGAGGTGCCGGTGGAGACGGTGAAGGCGGTGGCGGCCTGCCGCGCCCGGGGCGGGCGGGTGGTAGCCGTCGGCACCACCTCGGTACGCAGCCTGGAGACGGCCGCGGCCACTGGCGAGTTGGCGCCTTTCGCCGGTGACAGCCGGCTGTTCATCACCCCCGGCTACCGCTTTCGTGTCGTCGATGCGCTGCTGACCAACTTCCATCTGCCGCAATCGACGTTGCTGATGCTGGTCTGCGCCTTTGCCGGCTTCGAGCCAGTGATGGCGGCCTACCGTCATGCGGTGGCCCGCCGCTACCGTTTCTTCAGCTATGGTGATGCCATGTTTCTGGAGCGTTCCGATGCGGTTTGAACTCGATACCACTGACGGCCGGGCGCGGCGCGGACGGCTGATCTTTCCCCGTGGCGTGGTGGAGACGCCGGCCTTCATGCCGGTGGGCACCTACGGCACCGTCAAGGCGATGACGCCGGAGGAGCTGCGCCAGACCGGTGCCCAGATCATTCTTGGCAACACCTTCCACCTGATGTTACGGCCGGGGACGGAGATCGTCTCGCGGCATGGCGATCTGCACGACTTCATGCAGTGGGACGGCCCGATTCTCACCGACTCCGGAGGCTTCCAGGTCTTCAGTCTGGCGCAGATGCGCAAGATCAGCGAGCGCGGCGTCACCTTTCGCTCGCCGGTGGACGGCGCCACCGTCGAACTGACGCCGGAGCGTTCGATGGCGGTGCAGCGGGCGTTGGGGTCGGACATCGTCATGATCTTCGACGAGTGCACGCCGTATCCGGCGACGGAGGCGCAGGCGGCCGCGTCGATGCGCCTGTCGCTGCGCTGGGCCGAGCGCAGCCGCGAGGCCCACGGTGACAATCCGGCGGCGCTGTTCGGGATCGTTCAGGGCGGGATGTACGAAGCGCTGCGCCGCGAGTCGGCGGAGGGTCTGCGGGCGATCGGTTTCGACGGCTACGCCATCGGCGGCCTCTCGGTCGGCGAACCGAAGAACGAGCGCGAAGCGGTGCTCGACTTCACGCTGCCCTGTCTGCCGACCGATGCGCCGCGTTACCTGATGGGCGTCGGCAAGCCGGAGGACATCGTCGAGGCGGTGCGCCGGGGCGTCGACATGTTCGACTGTGTGATCCCGACCCGCAATGCCCGGACCGGCTTTCTCTACACCCGCCACGGTGTGCTCAAGATCCGCAACAGCCGCTACCGCGATGACACCCGGCCGGTGGACGAGCAGTGCGACTGCTATACCTGCCGCCACTATTCGCGGGCCTATCTGCGGCATCTGGACAAATGCGGCGAGATTCTCGGGGCCCGGCTCAACACGATTCACAATCTCCACTACTACCAGCAGTTGATGGGCGCGCTGCGTCAGGCCATCGAGCAACGGCGGCTGCCGGCCTGGATCGACGATTTCTATGCTCGCCAGGCGGCGGGTGTGGCATAATACGCCCCATTTTTCAGGGCCGCCCGACCGTGGCCCGCCAACCGGAGTACCCCATGGATTTCTTCATCGACAACGCTTACGCCCAGGGCGCGCAGCAGCAGGGCGACCCGCTCGGTTTTCTCATCATGATCGGCGTCTTCTTCGCCATCATGTACTTCATGATCATCCGTCCGCAGAACAAGCGGGCCAAGGAGCACAAGGCACTGCTCGATGCCTTGACCAAGGGAGACGAGGTGGTCACCAACGGCGGCCTGCTCGGCAGGATCACCGCGCTCGACGAAAACTTCATCACGATGAAGGTGGCCGACGGCGTCGAGGTTCAGGTGCAGCGCCAGGCGATCGCCGCCGTCATGCCGAAGGGCACGCTGAAAAAGAAATAACCGCATCGCTGCCCGCGGGCAGCGTCGTCTCTGCCAAGGATTCCCCCGCCAATGAACCGATATCCACTGTGGAAGTACCTCCTGATCGTGGTCGTCGTGCTGGTCGGGCTGCTCTATGCGCTGCCCAATCTGTTTCCCGAGGACCCGTCGCTACAGATCAGCCCCGCCACCCATGAGCCGTTGACGCAGGCCGACCACGACCGCGTCGTCGCGGTACTGAAAGAGAAGGGCCTGGCGTTCAAGTCGTCGAGCTTTCATCCCGAGATGGTGATGGTGCGCTTCCACGACACCGAGACCCAGCTGGCCGCGTTCGACGAGGTCAAGGGCGCGCTCGGTTCCCGCTACGTGGTGGCGCTCAATCTGGCGCCGGCCACGCCGGCCTGGTTGCGGGGGCTCAACGCCAAGCCGATGTATCTCGGGCTCGATCTGCGCGGTGGCGTCCACTTCCTGCTGGAGGTGGACATGAAGGCCGCAATCGACAAGGCGCTGGAACGCTCGCGCACCGATTTCCGCAACGCGCTGATGGAGGAGAAGATCCGCTCGCGAGGCATCCGGCGCGACGGCGACCGCATCACCCTCAAGTTCAAGCGCGCCGCCGAGCGTGAGCAAGCGTTGGCGGTCCTGAAAGAGAATTTCCGCGGCGAATTCGACTTCGACACCGAGGATCGTGACGATGGCAGTTATATCGTCGCCAGGCTCGACGACAAGCATGTCGTCGAGCTGAAGCGGTTTGCGCTGAAGCAGAACATCACCGCGTTGCGCAAGCGGGTCAACGAGCTGGGCGTGGCCGAGCCGATCATCCAGCAGCAGGGGCTGGAGCGGATCGTCGTGCAGTTGCCGGGCGTGCAGGACACGGCGCGGGCCAAGAAGATTCTCGGCGCCACCGCGACGCTGGAGTTCCGCATGGTGGACGAGCAGGGTGATCCCTATGCCGCCCAGGCCAGTGGCCGCGTGCCGCCGCAGGACAAGCTCTTCTTCGAGCGCAACGGCAACCCCATTCTGCTGAAGAAGCGCGTCATCCTCACCGGGGAGTACATCACCGGCGCCGCTTCGGGTATCGACTCACAGACCGGCACGCCGTCGGTCAATATCACGCTGGACGGCAAGGGGGCGCGGATGTTCGCCAAGGCCACCGGCGAGAACATCAAGAAGCTGATGGCCGTGGTCTTCATCGAGACCAAGCCCGATGGTTCGAAGGTGGAGGAGGTCATCAACGTGGCGCGGATCCAGGACCAGCTCTCCAAGCGTTTTCAGATCACCGGGCTGGACAACCCGCGCGAGGCGCGCGATCTGGCGCTGCTGCTGCGAGCCGGCTCGCTGGCGGCGCCGATGTACTTCGTCGAGGAGCGTACCGTCGGCCCGAGTCTCGGCAAGGCCAATATCGAGAAGGGCTTCCTCTCGGTGGCCGTCGGCTTCGTGCTGGTGATGATCTTCATGGCGGTCTACTACCGCCTCTTCGGGATGGTCGCCAATGTGGCGCTGGCGCTGAACCTGGTGCTGATCATCGCGATACTGTCGATGATGCAGGCGACGCTGACGCTGCCGGGCATCGCCGGCATCGTCCTCACCGTGGGCATGGCGGTGGACGCCAACGTGCTGATCTTCGAGCGCATCAAGGAGGAACTGCGGCTCGGCAACTCGCCGCAGGCGAGCATCAATGCCGGTTACGAGCAGGCCTTCTCCACCATCATGGATGCCAATATCACCACGCTGATCGCTGCGCTGGTGCTGTTCACTTTCGGCACCGGGCCGATCAAGGGGTTCGCGGTGACGCTGTCGATCGGCATCCTGTCGTCGATGTTCACCGCCATCGTCGTCTCCCGCGGCCTCATCAATCTCATCTACGGACGCAGGGCGCGGCTCGAGTCGCTGTCCATCGGAGGGGTCACCCATGCTTGAGTCACGCAATATCGATTTCATGGGCAAGCGCCGGATCAGCGCCATCGTCTCCGCCATTCTGGTGTTGGCGTCGATCCTGCTGATCGTCTTTCGCGGGCTCAATCTGGGGCTGGACTTCACCGGGGGCACGCTGGTGGAGGTGGGTTATGAGCAGCCGGCCGACCTCGACGCCGTGCGCCAGGCGCTGGAGGCCAAGGGCTTCGAGCGCGCCAGCGTGCAGTATTTCGGCACCTCGAAGGAGGTGCTGATCCGGCTGGCGCCGCGGGAGGGAGAGAACCGTTCGACGCTGGCCGACGAGATTCTCGCCACGTTGCAGGCCGCCGCCGACGGCAAGGTGGAGATGCGCCGGGTCGAGTTCGTCGGCCCGCAGGTGGGCGAGGAGCTGCGCGAGGACGGTGGTCTGGCGATGCTCTATGCGCTGTTCGGCATCCTGATCTATGTCGCCTTCCGCTTCGAGTACCGCTTCTCCTTTGCCTCGATCATCGCGCTGGTGCACGACGTGCTGATCACCCTCGGCTTCTTCGCGTTGACGCAGATGGAGTTCGACCTGACGGTGCTCGCCGCGGTGCTGGCGGTCATCGGTTACTCGCTCAATGACACCATCGTCGTCTTCGACCGCATCCGTGAGAACTTTCGCAAGATCCGTCGCGGCACGCCGGAGGAGGTGGTCAACACCTCGATCAACCAGACCCTGAGCCGTACCATCATCACCTCGCTGACGACGCTGCTGGTGTTGTTGGCGCTGTTCTTCCTCGGTGGCGAGATCATCCACTCCTTTGCGGTGGCGCTGATCGTCGGTGTCGTCGTCGGCACCTACTCCTCCATCTACATCGCCAGCAATGCCGTGCTGGCGATGGGCGTCAGCCAGAAGGACCTGATCCCTGAGGAGCGCGACGACGAGCTGGACAGCATGCCGTGACGTCGGCGGGCCGGGAGACGCTGTCTCCCGGCATCCTCCCCGCCGTGCCGCCATGGTCACGACGACGTCGGCACATGGGAAAAAGGCCCAAAGATGGTGGCGGCCGTTAAGCCATGGGGAAGCGGCTGCTATGCTCGGCGCCAAGACCGTCGCAAGATCAGGATGCCCGATGTACCAAACCCTCCTCTCGATTTTCCTCCCGCCGCTCGCCATCTGCCGCTATGGCGCCGCCGCCTGTTGCATCTATCCCATCTCCGGGATCTGGCTGGGCGGGCTGGCGTTGTTCGCCTACCACTTTCTCAACCCACACCACTACAACGTCCTGACCGAGCAGGGAAGTCTCTACGGGGGCATCGCGCTGGTGGCCATCGCCGTCGTCTGGACGCGCCTGACGCTCAGCCGCGTGACGTCGGAGGGGCGGATGGAAGAGGCACGGGGCAACCGGATCTGCGCGCGGCTGGTGCCGAACCCGCGGGAACCCGATCCCCTGGAGGAGGTCTCGAGACTGCGCCGTGAGGGGTGAGTCGCCAGCTGGTTGTTGGTGCGCTGCCGGGTGAAGGGGGGCTGCCTGGGCCGTCGCGACGACCCGTGAGAAGCGGAGTGGCGAAAAGCGTCAGGCCCTCTTTCGGGCCCGTGCCTGCAACGCGTCGATGCCGCGCAACCGTTCCAGCATCCCCTTGTAGACCTTGGCGCTGCCACAGAGGATGTCGCCGTTTTCATAGTGGTCGAGCCCGCCATAGAGATCGCCGACGAGGCCACCAGCTTCCTGTACCAGCAGAATGCCGGCGGCGATGTCCCATTTGTTGACGCCGAATTCCCAGAACCCGTCGTAACGGCCCGCCGCGACATAGGCCAGGTCCAGGGCCGCCGAGCCGGGCCGGCGAACACCGGCCGTGCCCGGCACCAGCACCCGCAGCGTCTCCAGATAGAGTTCCAGATCCTGATCCTCGCGGAACGGGATGCCGGTGCCGAGCAGTGCGCCTTCCAGTGACTTGGCGTTGGAGACGCGGATGCGGCGGCCGTTGCGCTGCGCGCCGGCGCCACGGGTGGCGGTGAAGAGTTCGTCCTTGAGCGGGTCGTAGACCACCGCCTGCTCGAAATGCTTGCCCTTGCGCAAGGCGATCGAGACGGAGAACTGCGGCAGGCCATGGAGGAAATTGGTTGTGCCATCGAGCGGATCGATGACCCACTGGTATTCGGTGTCGCTGCCCGTGCTGCCCGATTCCTCGCCGAGAAAACCGTGGTCGGGGTAGGCGCGACCGAGGATGCGGATGATCTCGGCTTCGGCCATGCGATCCACCTCGCTGACGAAGTCGTTGCGCGACTTGGCGCTGATCGTCAGCGTGTCAATCCTGTCAATGTTGCGTAAGATAATGCCCCCCGCGGCGCGGGCTGCCTTGATGGCGGTGTTCAACATCGGATGCATGGTCGTATTCCGGAGATCTGAAAATTCAGGGCGGCCAAGGATAGCAAACCCCCCTGTCGTATTGTGAGTTTTTTGTGGCGGATCTGGGCGATATCAGAATCGTGCTGGTGGAGACCTCTCACCCCGGCAATATCGGCGCGGCGGCGCGGGCGATGAAGACGATGGGGTTGCGCGACCTGGTGCTGGTGGCGCCGGCGGACTACCCCTGTGTCGAGGCGACGGCGCGGGCCGCTGGAGCGGACGATCTGCTCGCCGCCGCCCGGGTCGTGCCGACCCTGGCCGAGGCGATCGACGACTGTGCGCTGGTCTTCGGGGCGACGGCGCGGCTGCGTTCGCTGCGCTGGCCGGTGGTGACGGCGCGCGAAGCGGCGGCGATGGCCATCGACGCGCCGGCGGGCGGCAAGGTGGCCATGGTGTTCGGGCGGGAGCGCACCGGCTTGAGCAACGATGAGCTGGCGCGGTGCCAGAAGCTGCTGAACATCCCGGTCGATCCCGGCTTCAGCTCGCTCAACCTGGCCGCGGCGGTACAGGTGGTCAGCTACGAGCTGCGTGTGGCTGCGCTGGGGGACCGGCCGGCGCAGAGCGACCAGCCCCCGGAGGAGTACGCGCCCGCCGGCATGATCGACAGTTTCCACCAGCAGTTGGAGCAGGATTTGATCGAGATCGGCTTTCTCGACCCGGACAACCCCCGGCAGTTGCCGCTCAAGCTGCGGCGCCTGTTTGCAAAGGCCAGGCCGACAATCAATGAAATCAAGATATTGCGTGGTATCCTTAAAGGCCTTTCAAGAAAAAGAAATGCCACGAATCGCTAACGTCGGAGTCGCTCCATGAATCTGATCGAACACATCCGTGAGGACGTCTACTGCGTCTTCGACCGTGACCCGGCGGCCCGCACCCGCTTCGAGATCCTCACCACCTATCCGGGCATCTGGGCGGTCTCGGTGCATCGTGTCAGCCACTGGTTGTTTCGGCGCAATCTCAAATGGCTGGCACGGATGCTTGCCAACGTGGCTCGCTGGTTCACCGGCATCGAGATCCACCCCGGCGCGCGGATCGGCCGGCGGTTCTTCATCGATCACGGCATGGGCGTCGTCATCGGCGAGACGGCGGAGATCGGGGACGACTGCACCCTCTATCACGGGGTCACCCTCGGTGGTACCAGCTGGAACAAGGGCAAGCGCCACCCGACGCTGAGGAACAACGTCGTCGTTGGCGCCGGTGCCAAGATACTCGGGCCGATCACGCTGGGTGAGGGGAGTCGCGTCGGCTCCAATGCGGTCGTGCTCAAGGATGTGCCGGCGGGCGCCACCGTGGTCGGGATTCCCGGCCGGGTCATCGGCCCGCGGAAAAAGCCGCTGGAGGGAAAGCGGCAGAAGCTGGCGGAAAAAATGGGGTTCGACGCCTACGGCACCAGTCAGGACATGCCCGACCCGGTGGCCAATGCCTTCCACGGCCTGATCGAGCACATCCACCTGATGGATGAGCGGATGGAGAAGATGGCGCAGGTGATCTGCGAGATGGGGGGCGATGTTCCCTGCGACAAGCTGCCGGAGATCAACCGGGACGACATCACGCCGATGGAGGATTGAGCCGGACCGCACCATGACGCAACTCTTCACCCAATCGATCATTGCCGTCATCTGGGATTTCGACAAGACCCTGATCCCGGGTTACATGCAGCAGCCGTTGTTCGAAAAATTCGGTGTCGATGAGGAGAAATTCTGGGCCGAGGTCAACCAGCTGCCCGACGAATACCGGGCCCGTGGCTGTCAGCAGATCTCGACCGAGATTCTCTACCTCAACCACATCCTGGAATACGTCCGCCGCGGCATCTTCGCCGGGCTGACCAACGACATCCTGCGGGAGCTGGGCGCCAATCTGGCGTTCTATCCGGGACTGCCCGAATTCTTCCCTGCGCTGAAGGCCCGACTCGAATCGGTCGATGCCTATAGGCACCACGAGATCACGCTGGAGCATTATGTCGTCAGCACCGGCCTGTCGCAGATGATCTATGGCAGTGCCATCGAAAAATACCTCGATGGCATCTGGGGCTGTGAATTCGTCGAGGACCTGAACGACGACAGTGGCGTGCTGACGCAGCTCGGCTATGTACTCGACAACACCACCAAGACCCGCGCCATCTTCGAGATCAACAAAGGCAGCAACAAGCACCCGGAGATCGACGTCAATGCCCGTGTTGCCGCCACCGACCGGCGCATCCCGGTGCAGAACATGATCTACATTGCCGACGGTCCCTCCGACGTGCCGGTGTTCTCGGTCATCAACCAGGGGGGCGGCAAGACCTATGGGGTCTACCGGCCCGGTTCGGCGCGGGAGTTCCGACAGGTGAACCGCTTGCAGGAGCAGGGGCGGGTACAGTCGTTCGGCCCGGCCGACTACACCGACGGCTCGCAGACCCATATGTGGCTCACCAATGCCGTCACCGAGATCGCCGATCGCATCGTTCGCGACCGCGAGCGGGCGCTCGGTGAAAAGGTGGGCGAGGCGCCCCGTCATCTGAACGGTTAGGAACGAAGAGGACAGGCAACGTGGAACAGGCACCGGATCGGCAGGAGTTCGAGCAGCAGCTCATGACGTTGATCGACGAACATGGCGCCGAGACGTTCGCCGCGCCGGCGGGCGCGCTGCCGGAACGCACCCTGTTCGTCGACGGGGATCGCCTCGTCGCCGAAGGGGAAGGAAGCCCCCGTCATCGTTACGGCCTCTTTTTCGAGAACGGCGACGGGCTTGCCGGCAGGGCGCTGGAGACGGCCATCAGGGCGTGGGTCCGGGGCGGCAAGGCCTATGCCCAGTACATCAGCATGAACGTCTGCCGCTTCTGCTGAACGGGGGCGGAGGGCGTGTCCGCCAGCGCGCCCAGCGGGTTCGATACCGCCCCAGCCGGCCGCGCCAACCGTGTGGCGGGGGGGCGTCGACTCGGGGGACGAGGCCGACGCGGCGCAGCTTCCGTAGTGTGGTGGGCACGTCGTAGGCGCAGGCGCCAAAGCGCACCGTCCCGGCCGTCGTATCCAACAGCGCATAGCGGGCCAACGGCTGGCCGTCGCGGGACTGGCCCACCGCCCCCGGGTTGACGATGGCGGTCGCTTCTCCGGGCAGAGCGGCACGTGGGGGCGGAGGTCGCCGGAATCCTTCGTCCGGCAGGTGGATCGCCGCATGGTGGGTGTGGCCGCAGACCAGTACCCGCGCCGTTGGCGCCATCTCCTCCAGCGCCGCCAGCGCCTTGCCGGCCATGGCCGCGCCGTCGATGTAGAGATCGGCATCCCACGGCGTGCCGTGACAGACGAAGAGACCGCCCGGCAGGTCGGCGGTGGCCGGCAGCGTGGCGAGGTAGTCGAGTGCATCGGTGCTCAGCCGGTCACGGGTCCAGCGCGCGGCGCGGATGCCGGCGTGGTTGGCGCGTTCGAAACCACGTCGGCCGAGCACCATCTGGTCGTGATTGCCGATGACGCAGACGGCGTCGTGCCCGCGCAGTCTGTCGATGCAGGCCTCGGGATCGGGACCGTAGCCGACCAGATCGCCGGCGCAGACCAGCCGCGCCGATGGCGCGGCCCGGGTGATGGCGGTCAGCACCGCATCGAGGGCTTCCACGTTGCCGTGCACGTCGGCGATCAATGCATAGTCCACATAACGCTCCACATCTACGGTGTACCACGCAACCGGCGCCGCAGCCGGATGGCGAGGTGGCGCAGCGCCGGCATGGGATCGTCCCGGGTCAGGCTCTCGCTGCTGTCGGCGGTCCAGACATCGCCGGCCCAGCGCCACAGCGTCAAACCGTCGGCCTGGCGGTGCGCGGAGAAGGCTTTCAGATCGAGCAAGGGACTGATCCAGCGTATGCCGGGACGGGCTTGCAGCTGCCGCCGGGCCGATCCCGGCTGCCGGCAGTCGTCATAGACCGCACGGGGGATGTCGACGCCGGCGACCGCCGCCGGGTAGTGCCAGAGATTGAAGCGGGGGTTGATCTCCAGCAGATAGAGACGGTCGTCGTGATCGTCGAGTTTGAAATCCATCTTCAGCACGCCGGCGTAGCCGATCCGCGCCATGATCTCGCGACCGAGCGTCCGGACCCGCTCGTCGTCGATGATCTCGACAAAGCTCGAGAGCCCGTACTCGCGTGGCGAGGTGCGGATCTTGCGGCCGATGAATTCGCCGACGATCTCGCCGCCGGGGCGCACATAGGCGTGGTAGCTGTAGATTCGATTCTCGCCACCGCGGACACAGGCTTGCAGCAGCGCGTCGCCCGCCGGCAGCCCGGTGTCGGCGAGGTAGCTCGTCAGCGCCGCCCGGTCGTCGAAACGCAGGGCCTTCTGGAAGCTGCCGATCCGTTCGAACCATGCGCCGCGCATCGACGGCTTGAAGATGCAGGGAAAATGGCGCCAGCGATCGACCCGGGCGACGGCATCCTCCCCCGCGCGCAGCGTCAGTGTGGGAGGCGTCGGCAGATCGAGCCGGGCTGCCAGCGAGGCAAAGCGGAGCTTGTCGGTCAGCGTCTCCACCAGCTCGGCCGGGGGCAGCACGAAGCGGAAATGGGGGGCCAGGCGTTCGCGATGGCGGGAGACGGCCAGTAGGTCGTGATCCCCCTGGTAGTAGAGCACCGGCGCCTCGGCCTGGCGACGGCCCCAGTCGATCAGCACGTCGATGGCATCGTCCGGCGCCTCCAGCCAGCCGGGCACCCGCAGCGTCTCGTTGCAGTAGCGGGAGTACTTCGCCGGATTGGTGTCACTGTCGGTGACGACGGTCACCGACAGGCCCGCGCGACCGAGTGCCCGCACCAGGTTGATGTCGCCGATTACACAGGTGGTCATGGTGGGCGTCGGTTCTTGTGGTGGCTTCCGTCCTGGGGTGGGGCGTGTGGCTCAGCGGCCGGTCGCTACTCTGACAGCAGGAAGGGAGTATGGTTCCCTCTTTGCCTCAGTCCGGTGGCTGTGGCATGGATGTGGTGTCGCCGGACAACCGGCGGTAGAGCGCGGTCAGTGCCGCCGCCAGGCGGTGGTCGCCGGCAAAGAGCACGCCACGGTGATTCATGAAGGTGGAGTCGGGACGGTTGAGCGCCAGCGGCGCGCCGAAGAAGTCGGTCGCAATGCCGCCGGCCTCGGTGATCAGGCAGCTGGAGGCGGCGTAGTCCCAGAGACTGCCGCCGCCGGCATCGGGCCGGGGGTATTTGAAGTAGCAGTGGTTTGGCCGTTGCAGTACGGCACAGGCGTTCATCACGCCGCCGGCCAGATAGCGGATTTCAGCGCCGGCCAGCCCAAAGCGGCGGGCGATGTCGTCGAGGCCGTCGAGGGTGGCTGCCCGCCAGCGGTGGCGGGCGAAGCTCGGATCGGTCTGCAGTACCAAAGGCTGGGTCGCATCGAGCGGCGGTGCCGCAAGAGGCTCGTCATCGTAATGGGCGCCCTGGCCGGTGATGGCGCGAAAGAGGTGGCCGCCGAGTGGATCGGCGACGACGCCGAGCAGTGGCCGGCCGGATCGGGCCACCAGGGCGATGGAGACCGAGAATCCCGGTTCGCCATGGACGAAGGCCCAGGTGCCGTCGAGTGGATCGATGCTCCAGAACGCTGGCTTGTGCAGGCGTTGGCCGGAATCGTTGCGCTCCTCGGCGAGCACGGCCAGGTCGTGCGCCGCGCAGCTCGGCGCGAGGCGTTGGAGTATCGCTGCCTGGGCCCGACGATCCACCTCGGTCACCACCCGGGCGGCCGGACTGCCGCCGCCATGCTTGTGCTCGACCACCAGCTCGCCGCCAAACCGTTCGCGAACGATCGCGGCGGCCTCCTGCGCCGCCTCAGTGGCGATCCCGGCCAGGGTGGTCAGTGTCGCCGCGTCGAACGGTGTCGTCATCGGACAGGCAGGCGTTGCAATACCTGCTCGGCGAGGCGTGCGCTGTAGCCGTGAATTTTCCAGTGGCCAGGGCTCCAGCCCTGAAGAAAACGGTAGAAGTCGGTCCAGGCGACGGCATAGAGGGGGCGCCACGCCGCCTCCACTGCGCTGGCGTCGATCTCGGGGCGGTGTCTGGCCAGCGCTTTGCCCAGTGCGGTGAAGTAGGTATCGAGCAGGCGCTCGGCATGGCGCTCGCACTGCCCTTCGTCGAGGCAGCTGCCAATGAAATAGGCCACGTCCTTCATGCCACAGCCGCCCCCTACATACTGGAAGTCCACCGCCGCGACCCGGTCGCCACGGGCGGCGAAGCAGAAGTTGGCGAGCTTGGCGTCACCGTGGACGAAGGTCTGGAAAGGGGCGTCGGCCAGCAGTCGGTCGAGTTGGCCCGCCGCCGCCTTGAGCGGGCCGGCAGGCATCGCGGCAAGCTCGTCCGGGCGGGTCCGCAGATGCCAGTAGGTGCCGGTCTTCCAGAGGTCGGCGGGCTTCTCGCCCATGAAGGTGGCGTGGAAGGCGGCCAGCCAGCGCAGGCAGGCGGCGATCTCGTTGTGGTTGGCCCGTTGCCGGCGCTGCGGGAAACCGCTGCTGTCCAGGTCCTCCAGCACCATCAGAAACTCGCCGGGCCGTTCCTCCAGCGCCAGGCAGCGTGGTACCCGGCAGTCGTCGCCGCAGCGTGACGCCCAGCGCCGGTACCAGGCCGACTCCACCCGGTAGGAACGCAGCTTGCGCTGGTGAGAGCGATCGTTGTTCCAGCCGCGTGGATGGTCGCGCCGTTCGGGCAGGCGTACGTGCTTGACCACCACCGAGCCCAGCGTGCTCCCCTCCAGCCCGTAGCGGTCGAGCGATCCGTAACCGCTCCAGAGGGACTGGATCGTCTCGAGGAAGAACAGCCCGGAGGCGCCGGTCACCGACAGGATCAGCGTTTCCAGCGTGGCGTCGGGCGCCGGGCCGCGGCTGCTCATATCGCCTGCTCGCCGTCGATGCCGATGTGGCCGTGGCCGCTCAATCCCAGTTGAGGCCCCCGCCGGTCTGGTATTCGGTGACGCGGGTTTCGAAGAAGTTCTTCTCCTTGCGAATATTGGCCTGTTCGTCGAGCCAGCTCAGCGTGCATTGGGCGCCGGGAAAGGGTTCGTCGAGGTTGAGCTGACGGGCGCGGCGGTTGGCGACGAAACGGAACTGCTCGATGTGGTCTTCGGCGCTGTAGCCGAGGATCGGGTCGCGAAGGATGTAGTTGGCATAGTCGAGTTCGGCCGCCTCGCACTCGTCCCACATCTCGCGGATCTCCTTCGGGTCGAGGCTGACGTCGTTTTCCAGAATGATCTGCTTGACGACACGGATGCCGAACGAGGCGTGCAGCACTTCGTCGCGCATGATGTACTGGAACTGCTCGGCGGTGCCTTTCATCAGGCCGCGACGCTGCAGCGAGAAGATCGGCGAGAAGCCGTTGTAGAACCAGCAGCCCTCGAAGATGCCGGCGAAGAAGGTGTAGGAGAGGACGAAGTTGTTGAGCTCCTCCGGGTCGGTGAGGTCGATGTCGGAGCGCAGCACCGAGTTGAGTCGCCGGTTGGCGATCTGGATCTTCTGGTTGATCTCGGGGACGACGCGGTAGCGGTTGTAGATCTCGCTCTGGTCGAGGCCGAGGGTTTCGATGCAGTGCTGGTAGGTCCAGGTGTGCATCGACTCTTCGTAGACCTGGCGCGCTTGATAGATCTGCAACTCCGGCGCGGTCATCTTCTCCATCACCGCCAGGCCGATGTTGCGCATCGCAAGGATGTCGGAGGTGGTCAGATAGGCGAGGACGTTCTCGTAGACGTGGCGCTCCTCGGTGGTGAGCTTGTGCTGGTAGTCGTGGACGTCCTGCGCCATGTTGATGTCCAGCGGCGTCCAGTGGTTCTTGTTGGCGTTGAGAAAGAACTCCCAGGCCCAGGGATAGCGGAACGGCGCGAGCTGGTTGACGTCGGTGAGCCCGTTGATGACCCGCTTGTCCTCGACGCGCACCGGCGGTTGGCCGAGGATCGGTTCGGCGGCGGGTTCCAGCAGCGGCGCCTCGGCGCTGTCGGCGCGGGCTGCCGGGGCGTCGGTCGCGGGCCGGGGCGCCGGCTCGGTGGTCTCGGTCGCCGGTTCGGTCGGGTGGGTGGTGGTTTGGGGGTTCAGTCCCAGGGGGTCGTCCCAGTTGAGCATGGTGTTACCTCTTTTGCATCTGATCGATGGAGCGTCGCTGCTCCGGCTGGGCGCGGCCTCGCGCGCCCGGTCGCTTCTTGCGTGCCGGCGGGCCACGACCTGCGTGGCTGGCCGCCGGGAAACCGCTCAGCCGCTGCCGACCTTTGGCAGCGGTGGCGTGTTACTGGCAGGCTTCGCAGTCCGGGTCGAGGATGGAGCAGGCCTTCGGCGCAGCTGACTGACCCGCCGCGACGCCGACTGCTGCAGTGCCTTGTGACAGGTCGCCGCCGGATGTCGTCTTTTCCACATGTGTCGCTCCCAGTGAACGCAGGTAGTAGGTGGTCTTCAGCCCCCGCACCCAGGCCAGTTTGTAGAGGTTGTCGAGATTCTTTCCCGATGGTTCGGCCATGTAGATGTTGAGGGACTGTCCCTGGTCGATCCATTTCTGCCGGCGGCTGGCGGCCTCGACGAGCCAGCGCGAGTCGATCTCGAAGGCCGAGGCGTATTTGGCCTTGAGCGTGTCCGGGATCCGGGCGATGGGCTGGCAGGAGCCGTCGTAGTACTTGAGGTCGTTGATCATCACGTCGTCCCACAGGTCCAGCGCCTTGAGATCGCGCACCAGGTACTGGTTGACGACGGTGAACTCGCCCGACAGGTTGGATTTGACGAACAGGTTCTGGTAGGTCGGCTCGATCGACTGGCTGACCCCGCAGATGTTGGAGATGGTCGCCGTCGGCGCGATGGCCATGCAGTTGGAGTTGCGCATGCCCTGTTGCAGCACCTTCTGGCGCAGGTCGTCCCACGGCATCGTCCGGGACTTGTCGATCTGCACATAGTTGCCGCGGCCTTTCTCCAGCAGTTCGATGGAGTCGATCGGCAGAATGCCCTGGCTCCACAGCGAGCCGTCGTAGCTGGCGTAACGGCCCCGTTCGGCGGCCAGATCGGAAGAGGCTTCGATGGCGTAGTAGGAGATGGCTTCCATCGAACGGTCGGCGAACGCCACCGCCTCTTCGGAGGCGTAGGGGAGGTCGAGCTTGTAGAGGGCATCCTGGAAGCCCATCAGCCCGAGCCCGACGGGGCGGTGGCGCAGGTTGGCGTTGCGCGCCTGCGGCACCGAGTAGTAGTTGTAGTCGATGACGTTGTCGAGCATCCGCATCGCCGTGCGCACGGTGCGCCTGAGCTTGTCGTGGTCGATGCCGTCCCCGTCCACGTGGGCGGCCAGGTTGACCGAGCCGAGGTTACAGACGGCGATCTCGTTGTCGTTGGTGTGCAGCGTGATCTCGGTGCAGAGATTGGAGCTGTGGACGACGCCGACATGCTGGTTGGTGTAGCGCAGGTTGCAGGGATCCTTGAAGGTGATCCACGGGTGGCCGGTCTCGAACAGCATCGACAGCATCTTGCGCCACAGCTCCACTGCCGGGATGCGCTTGAAGATCGCGATCTCGCCGCGTTCGGCGGCGGCCTCGTACTCCTCGTAGCGCCGTTTGAAGTCCTGACCGGTCAGATCGTGCAGGTCCGGCACCTCGTTGGGGGAGAACAGCGTCCACATGCCTTCCTCGACCACCCGTTCCATGAAGAGGTCGGGGATCCAGTTGGCGGTGTTCATGTCGTGGGTGCGGCGGCGTTCGTCGCCGGTGTTCTTGCGCAGCTCGATGAACTCCTCGATGTCCACGTGCCAGGTTTCGAGGTAGGCGCACATTGCGCCCTTGCGTTTGCCGCCCTGATTGACCGCGACCGCCGTGTCGTTGGCCACCTTGAGAAACGGCACCACCCCCTGGCTCTTGCCGTTGGTCCCCTTGATGTGTGAGCCCATGCCGCGCACCCGGGTCCAGTCGTTGCCGAGACCGCCGGCGTATTTGGACAGCAGCGCATCGTCGCGGATCGCGCTGAAGATGCCGTCGAGATCGTCGGGAACGGTGGTGAGATAGCAGCTGGAGAGCTGCGGTCGCAGTGTCCCGGAGTTGAACAGGGTCGGCGTGCTGCTCATGAAGTCGAATGACGAGAGCAGGTCGTAGAATTCGATGGCGCGCGCCTCGCGGTCGATCTCGTTGATCGCCAGCCCCATCGCCACACGCATGAAGAAGGCCTGCGGCAGCTCGAAACGGATGTTGTCTGCGGTGTGGATGAAGTAGCGGTCGTAGAGAGTCTGCAGCCCCAGATAGGTGAAGTTCTGATCCCTTTCGGGCTTCAGCGCCGCGCCGAGGCGGGGCAGGTCGTAGCGGGTCAGTTCGGTATCGAGCAGCTCCAGCTCCGCGCCACGCCGGATGTAGTCGGCGAAATAGTCGGGATAACGCTCGGCCATCTCCTGCTGGGTGGCCTCGGTGTGGATGCCGTCGAGGTAGGTCAGCGCTTCGTGGCGCATGTTGTCGAGCAGCAGCCGTGCCGCCACCTGGGAGTAGTTGGGGTCGCGGTCGATCAGCGAGCGCCCGCTCATGACGATGGCGGTGCGCAGGTCGGCTTCCTTGATGCCGTCGAAGATGTTGCGCAGCGTCTCCTTCAGCAACAGGCCGGCATCGACGTTGTCCAGCCCGGCGGTGGCCTCGGCCAGCACCTGTTCGAGCCGGCCGCGGTTCAGCGGCTGCCGGCTGCCGTCGGCGGCGGTGATGTGGATCTGTGCCTCGCCCTTGGCCTTTTTCTTCCGTTGCCGGGCGGCGCGCTCGGCGGCATGTTTCTCGCGGTAGAGGATGTATTCACGGGCGACCTTGTGCTCGCCGGCGCGCATCAGCGCCAGCTCCACCTGGTCCTGGATGTCCTCGATATGGACCGTCGAGGTTTCGGGAATGCGCCGGAACAGCGCATCGACCACCTGCCGGGTCAGCGTGTTGACGGTCTCGTGAATCCGTGCCGATGCGGCGGCCTGCCCCCCCTCGACGGCGAGGAATGCCTTGGTGAGCGCGACCTTGATCTTGGTGTCGTCGAAAGCGGTGACCTTGCCGTTGCGGCGGATGACGAGGTAGCCGTCGGCGGCGGCCAGGGGCTCCGTCGTGCTGCCGTTGCCGGGCTCGACCGGGGCGGCGGTGGCGGGGGCAGGGGTGTTGCTGATGTCGGCTTGCATGAATCCTCCGTAAGTACCTGATTGCATCCGTGGCGTGGTGTGCCATCCTGATCAGGACTACTATAGGATGTGTTTCTCGGGGGCGTCAAGCACAATATCATGTGTGTATCTTGTCGTGAAACCTGTTGAGAGCCTGTGGATAACCCGGTATGGAATCGCTATACTCGATCGCTTCATGGACGTTCGCCGGCAACCGCTTCCGGTTGCCGCATGTTCATGGATCCCGCGAACACGACAACGATCATTCAGAGAGGTAAATCGATGTCTCGAACCGGCACGTGCCCGCCGCTGATCCCGGATAACGGGCAGCGGGTGGAGGCTTATGTCGAAGATCGGCTGCATCTCGATGCCGGCAACACCATCACCAAATCGCGCGCTTTGTTCCGCCGCTATCGTGACGTGGCGGCGGTGCCGGTCACCCGGGAAGGAAAGCCGGTCGGTTGGGTCATGCTCCAGGATCTGCTCGGCGACCTGCCGCCCGATGCCACCATCGGTGCGGTGATGCGGCCGGGTTGTACCACCGTGCTCCGCAGCCGCGGCCTCGACCGCGTTCTGTGCGACATCGGCGACGGGACGCTGCGGATCGGCGAGCCGGGCCTGCTGGTGGTCGATGAACGGGCGTGTTTCCTGGGGCGGATCGGCCTGACGTCGCTGCTGCGCGCGGCGGCCGGTGGAAACGAGCAACGGCAGCGCGACACTGCCCGGCTGCACCGCCTCACGGGGGGGCTGCCGGATCAGCTGGCACTGCTGGAGCGGGCGCGGACGCTGCTGCGAGAAAAGCGCCTGTTCGTCGTTGCGAGCATGGATCTGTGCGGTTTCAACGCCTTCAACGATCGCTATGGCTACAGCCGCGGCGACGAGGTGATCCGCTTCGTCAGCGGCCTGTTGCGGCGCCATTTCGACCCGGCGCAGGATTTCGTCGCCTATGTCGGTGGTGACAACTTTACGATGCTGCTGTGCAGTATGGACTGGTTCGACCGCTGCGAGGCGTTGCTGGCCGACTGCGACCGCCATGCACCCGGCTTCTACGATGCCGAGGATCGGCGCAGGGGAGGCATCGAACAATACAACCATCTGGGGGAGCGCATCTTCACCCCGATCTTCACACTCTCCATCGGCATGACCCAGGTCGAGCCCGGCCGCTTCCGCGACCATCACAGCCTGCTCAAGGCCGCGCGCGACCTCAAGCTGCGGGCCGCCAGCAACGGTGGCGGCGCCATCTTCGTCGAGGGGCTCGGCGGGCAGGCGGTGGACGGCTTGTTCGGCATCGTGCATCACTGACCATGTTGCGCATCGGCATCGACCTCGGCGGTACCAAGACCGAAATCCTGGTCCTCGATGCCACGGGTGCCGAGCTGCTGCGGGCGCGCCGGCCGACCCCCGCCGGCGACTACGCCGCCACGCTGCAACAGATCGCCGCCATGGTGACCGATGCCGAGCGCCAGCTCGGCCAGCCGGGCACGGTTGGCATCGGCCTGCCGGGCTCGATCTCGCCCGCCAGTGGATTGATGCGCAACGCCAACTCCACCTGCCTCAACGGACAGCCGCTCAAACGCGACATCGAGGCGTTGCTCCACCGTCCCGTCGCCATCAGCAACGACGCCAACTGCTTTGCGCTGTCGGAGGCCAGCGATGGTGCCGCCGCCGGCGCGGCCTCGGTGTTCGGCGTCATCATCGGCACCGGAACCGGCGCCGGGCTGGTCATCGACGGCAAGGTCGTTGGCGGCCACAACGGCGTGGCCGGCGAGTGGGGTCACAATCCGCTGCCGTGGCCACGGACCGACGAATATCCCGGCCCCGCCTGTTGGTGCGGGCTCTCGGGCTGCATCGAAACCTGGCTCAGCGGCCCCGGTTTCGCCCGCGAGTTCGAGCGGGCCACCGGCCAACGGCGGGATGCCGAAGCCATCGTCGCCGCGGCCGAAGCAGGAGAACGCACCGCGGCGGAGGCGCTGGCAAGGTATTGGGACAGGCTGGCGCGGAGCCTCGCCCATGTCATCAACGTCTTCGATCCCGAAGTGATCGTCCTGGGCGGTGGCATGTCGAACATCCGCAGCCTCTACGACCACGTTCCCCGACAGTGGGGGCAGTACGTCTTCTCCGACTGTGTCAGCACCCGATTGCTGCCGCCACGCCATGGTGATTCCAGTGGCGTTCGCGGCGCCGCCTGGCTCGGCGCAACCACGAGACCCGAATCATGACGACGCAAGAATCCGACTACCTGCAGAAATACAACGGCCGCCTGGTGGCGCTGCGCCACTGGAGCGACCTGTCCGACTTCTGGAAGCGACTGCTGGCCACCGACGACGGCTGGTATGTCTATGGTGTCGGCGAACCCCCGCCGACCGAACCGGCCACCCGGGAACAGTTGATCCGTTTCGTCGAGGAGATCGACACCCTGCTGCGGCAGGACCACGACGAGGCGTACTGCGGCATCGTCTATGTGGACGATCGGGAACGGCCTGGCTTCGTCAAGATCTACGACCCCAACAACCTCGGTTCCGTCTGCGGCTCCAGCGGTGTCCGCACGCTGCCGGGTTGGACCCTCTCCCGCACCAGACCCGTCGACCTGCCGATGGAATTCCCGCTGCCCGGCAACCGGCGGCGATGGTGGCGGCGGTTGTTTGGTTGAGTGGGTTGTCACCCCCTCCCTAGCCCTCTCCCTGGGAGGGGGGGGAATGCCCCTTCTCCCCCACGGGGGGGTGGATGAGGGGGAACGGGCGCAGGTGCAGGCCGTCAATGCTGGATGATCTGGCTGAGAAACAGTTTCGTGCGTTCTGACCGGGGGTTGTTGAAAAATGCTTCCGGTTCGTTTTCTTCGATGATCTGACCGGCATCCATGAAGATGACGCGGTCGGCGACGCGTTTGGCGAACCCCATTTCGTGGGTGACGCAGATCATCGTCATTCCGCCTTCGGCCAGTTCCACCATGACGTCGAGTACTTCGGAGATCATTTCCGGGTCGAGTGCCGAGGTGGGTTCGTCGAAGAGCATGACCTTGGGGTTCATGCAGAGGCTGCGGGCGATGGCGACGCGCTGTTGCTGGCCGCCGGAGAGTTGGCCGGGGTATTTGTTGGCCTGTTCGGGAATACGCACCCGCTCGAGGTATTTCATTGCGATTTCCTCGGCCTCTTTCTTCGGCAGGTTGCGCACCCAGATGGGGGCCAGGGTCAAATTGTCGAGGATGGTGAGATGGGGAAAGAGGTTGAAGTGCTGGAAGCACATGCCGACTTCTCGCCGCACTTGGTGGATGCGTTTGATGTCGTTGCCCACTTCGATTCCGTCGACGATGATCTCCCCCTCCTGATGTTCCTCCAGATGGTTGATGCAGCGGATGACCGTCGATTTGCCCGAGCCGGACGGGCCGCAGATGACGATGCGTTCGCCTTTTTTCACCTTGAGGTCGATGTCCTTGAGGACGTGAAAGTTGCCATACCATTTGTTGACGCCGCGCATGATGACGATGTAGTCGTCATCGTTGCCCGCGGCGCTTTGCAGTGGTTGTGTGGTTGTGTCGGTCATCGTTGGTTCCGGTGTCCGGTATCGAGTTTGCGTTCCAGCGCAAGGCTGTAGCGTGACATGCCAAAGCAGAAAATCCAGTAGACCAGTGCAGCGAAAATATACCCTTCGGTGTCGAAGCCGAGCCAGTTGGGATCGGCATTGGCCTGCTGGATGATGGCCAGCAGATCGAACAGCCCGATGATCAGCACCAGTGAGGTGTCTTTGAACAGTTCGATGAAGGTGTTGACCATCCCGGGAATCGATAGCTTCAGTGCCTGTGGCAGAATCACCAGCCGCATGCTCTGCCAGTAGCTCAGGCCCATCGCCGCGGCGGCTTCGTACTGGCCTTTCGGAATCGCCTGCAGTCCGCCGCGCACCGCCTCGGCGACATAGGCCGACTGGAACAGCGCAATGCCGACCATGGCCCGTGCCAGTTTGTCGATGTCCACCCCCTCGGGCAGAAACAGCGGCAGCATCACCGACGACATGAACAGAATGGTGATCAGCGGGGCGCCGCGCCAGAGTTCGATATAGACGGTGGAGACGGCGCGCACGATCGGCATCGACGAGCGCCGGCCCAGGGCCAGCAGAATGCCGATCGGCAGCGCGGCAACGATGCCGAAAATGGAGAGAATCAGGGTCAGCATCAGTCCGCCCCATTTGCCGGTGTCCACCTCCTCGAGGCCAGCGCCGCCGTGGAGCAGAAAATAGGCGATGATGGGGTAGACCAGCAGGATGAAGAGGGTGAGCCACCCCTTGTAGGGCATGCGCCGGAAAAACAGCGGCAGTATCAGGACCACCAGCAGCAGGGCGGCGAGGTTGGGGCGCCAGTGCAGTGTTTCGGGGTAGAAGCCGTAGATGAACTGTTCGAAGCGCTGGATGATGAAGACCCAGCAGGCGCCGGAGCCGGTGCAGGCGTCGCGGGTTTCACCCTGCCAGGTGGCATCGATGAACAGCCAGTCGACCACCGGTGGGACGACCCGGTAGAGGAAATAGAGCGCGGCGATGGTCATCGCCGTGTTGAGCGGGCCGGAAAAGAGATTTTCCCGCAGCCAGGCGATGGGGCCGATTTGCGAGATCGGCGCCGGTCGGTCGGGGATGAGGTGGTCGCCGCGTGCCATTATCGTTCCACCAGTGCCATTTTGTGGTTGTACCAGTTCATGAAGGCCGAGATCAGCAGGCTGATCGTCAGATAGACCGCCATCGTCATGGCGATGATCTCCACCGCCTGGCCGGTCTGGTTGAGCGTCGTTCCCATGAAGACACTGACGATGTCGGGATAGCCGATGGCGGTGGCCAGCGAGGAATTCTTGACCAGGTTGAGATACTGGCTGGTCAGCGGCGGGATGATGACCCGCAATGCCTGCGGAACGATGACCATCCGTAGCGTCTGGCCGTGGGTGAGGCCCAGCGCCAGCGCCGCCTCGGTCTGGCCGTGGCTGACCGAAAGGATGCCGGCGCGGACCGTCTCGGCAATGAAGGCGGCGGTGTAGATCGTCAGTGCCAGCAGCAGGGCCAGCAGTTCGGGAATGACGGTGATGCCCCCCTCGAAATTGAAACCGCGCAGTGCCGGCTTGTCCCAGGCGATGGTGCCGCCGGAGGCGAGATAGGCCAGCAGCGGCAGGGCGCAGAGAATCACCAGTGAGGTCAGCAGTAGCGGGAAGGTCTTGCCGGTTTCGTAGTGGCGGCGGATGGCCCAGCGGCGCAGCAGCACCACCGCGGCGATGGCGATGCCGAATGCCGCCAGCATCCAGCCGAAGCCCGACTCCAGCTCGGGGCGGGGCAGGTAGAGGCCGCGTACATTGAGATAGAGCCAGTCTCCGAGCGACAGGCTCTGTCTTGGCGACGGCAGTGGCCGGATGACGGCGAAATACCAGAAGAAGATCTGCAACAGCAGTGGAATGTTACGGAAGGTCTCGATATAGACCCCGGCCAGCCTGGAGACCAGCCAGTTCTTCGACAGCCGCGCCACGCCGATGACGAAGCCGAGGATCGAGGCGAACACGATTCCGAGGCCCGAGACCAGCAGCGTGTTGAGCAGGCCGACGACGAAGGTGCGGCCGTAGGTGGAATCCTCGGAGTAGGGAATCAGGCTCTGGAGAATGCCGAAGCCGGCCTTTTCGTGCAGAAAGGCAAAGCCGGTGGTGATGCCGCGGGCCTCCATGTTGGCCAGCATGTTCTGTACGATGTACCAGAAAAACAGGCCGAGCGCCGACAGCAATATCACCTGGGCGGCGATCGACCGGAATTGGGGGGAGTTGAGGAACGAGGATTTTTCCGGGGCGCTTCTTCTTGTCGGTTGATTCATCGTGACCGCGGAACGTCGTTGGGCAACAAGGTGAAGGGTGGGTCAGTGCGTGCTGGCATGCCCCACCGGACGCAAGAAGCGCCCGCCGGGGCGGGCGCTTCTGGCACGCTGGTGAATCAGCGGATCGGCGGCGCGTACATGATGCCGCCCTGGTTCCACAGCCGGTTCAGGCCGCGGTCGATCTTCAGCGGCGAGCCCTTGCCGACGTTGCGCTCGAAGATCTCACCGTAGTTGCCGACCTGGGAAATGATGTTGTAGGACCAGTCGTCGGACAATCCCAGCTTTTCTCCCTGACCGCCGATCAGGCGCTGGATCGCCGGGTCCTTGCTGTTCTTCATCTTCTCGATGTTCTTCGAGTCGACGCCCAGCTCCTCGGCGTTGACCATTGCGAACAGCGTCCACTTGACGATATTGAACCATTTGTCGTCGCCCTGGCGCACGACCGGGCCGAGTGGCTCCTTGGAGATGATCTCCGGCAGGACGACGGCCTCCTCCGGTTTGGCCAGCTTGATGCGCAACGCATAGAGCTGGGACTGGTCGGAGGTGAGTACGTCGCAGCGGCCCGCCTCGAAGCCCTTGACCGTCTGTTCGGAAGTGTCATAGGTCACCGGGCGGTATTTCATGTTGTTCGCCTTGAAATAGTCGGCCAGATTCAGCTCGGTGGTGGTGCCCGCCTGGATGCAGATGGCGGCGCCGTCCAGCTCCAGCGCGCTCTTGACGCCGAGGTTCTTGTTGACCATGAAACCCTGGCCGTCGTAGTAGTTGACACCAGCGAAGTTCAGCCCCAGCGAGGCGTCGCGGGTCAGGGTCCAGGTGGTATTGCGCGACAGTACGTCGATTTCGCCGGATTGCAGCGCGGTGAAACGCTCCTTGGCGGTCAGCGGCGTGTATTTCACCTTGTTGGCGTCCCCCAGCACGGCGGCGGCGATGCCACGGCAGAGATCGACGTCGATACCGCGCCAGACGCCTTTCTCATCGGCGGCGGAGAAGCCGGGCAGGCCGGTGGTTACACCACACTTGAGATGGCCATTCTTCTTGACCGCTTCGAGCGTGTCCGCCGTTGCGGCAGCGCTGATGCAGGCGATGGCGATCAGGCTGGCTGCTAGTTTTTTCATGGTTACCTCGCTTGAGTCGTTCTTTGTGCCCAAGCCGCGCGGAGCCCCCGCTGGGGCGCCCGTCACGGGATGGGAGATGTGTTGTCATGGTGGTTGGCGATGCTCGCCGGCAGGTTGCGAAGGCACGGTTCCGGCGCCGCGCAAAACAGACCGGATGGGCAGTCAAAGACTAGCCTAAAGGCAGGGGGGAGTCCAACAGCAAACGCTAACGCAGCGGCCCTTGCCGGGCCGTTGCGTCGGCATCGGGGCGGGGTCAGTTCCGCTGACGGTATTGCGGATCCCGCCAGCACAGAGGCAATGCCTCGCCCGATGGAAAAACCACCGCCTCCTTGTCGAATTTCTGCGGATCGGAACGCTCTTCACCGTAGTCGAGCGCACCGGTGAACGTCTTTTCGAATGGATCGAACACTTCCTTGAGATCGAGGACTTCGATGAGGTGGCCGGTTTTCTTTTCCTGTAGCAGCATGGCTGATCTCCTCATGGTTCGTTGTCATATTCGTTCTATAGTCCAGGATGGGGGCCGGCGCGGGTATTCCAAGGAATGGTTGGGGGGTATCCATGATCTGGATCAACCTGCTCCGGTCAGGAGACGAACCGCCCATGCTTACGGTACTGCGCCCGCATCAGCTGCAACTCCTTGTCGCCTGGAATGATGATCCGCGGGTCGGGGGTGAAATCGAGTTTTCGGCTTCGGCCGAGGTAGGGTGTCTTGCTGAGGATCAGCCGCATGGTGTTGAGCCGTGCCAGGTGCTTGTCGTCGGAGCGGACGATGTACCACGGCGAGTCGGGCGTATGGGTCTTTTGCAGCAGCCGGTATTTCTTTTCGGTGAACTGATCCCACAGTTCCTGGGCTTGCAGATCCACCTCGCTGAGTTTCCAGCGCCGCAGTGGATCATTGCGGCGGCGCTCGAAGCGGCGTGCCTGCTCCTCCTTCGAAACGGAAAAATAGAGCTTGAGCAGGGTGGTTTTGCCATCCTCGACGAAGCCGCGTTCCCAGGTGGTGATATTGGCCATGAAGCGGCGGTATTGCTGCCGTGTGCAGAAGCCCATCACCGGTTCCACCATGGCGCGGTTGTACCAGCTACGGTCGAACAGCACGATTTCACCGGCGTGGGGGAATTGTTCGATATAGCGCTTCATATGCAGCTCGGTCTGCTGCCGTTCGGACGGCTTGCCCAGCGCCACGACGCGATAGTGCTTTTCGTTCATGTAACGGGTGATGCGGCGGATGGTGCCGCCCTTGCCGGAGGCGTCACGGCCGTCGAAGAGAATGATGATCTTCTTGCCGGTGCGTTCCAGATGCTCCTGGAGCTTGATCAGCTCGGCCTGATAGGGGGCCAGCTCCTCCTTTTCCTCCTGCCGTTGCAGCGCCTGCCGGAAGATACGGCGGCGTTTGCCGAGCCCCTCCAACAGCGTACCGCCGCCGGTGCGCTCGTCGGATGCCGAATCGAGAACCTTGGATGAACGCATGAACTGTGGGAAAGTGCCTCCGCCCCTCAGGGGATAACAAAATGTCACAATTTCACTATAGCATGAAGTGGCTCGATCGGCATGCCTGAGCCGGCAGCCGCAACCTGCTACTATCGGCTTTCCCTTGCAGCGGATTGGGGCGGCAACATGGCATTACCCGGCAGAGTCCAACGACACCCGGAGGGTTGAGATGCAGATTCAGTGGTATCCCGGCCACATGCACAAGGCGGCCAGGGAAATTCGCCAGCGCCTGCCGACGATCGACCTGATCATCGAGGTGCTCGACGCCCGTATTCCCTTTTCCAGTGAGAACCCGATGATCCACGCGCTGCGAGGGGACAAACCCTGTATCAAGGTGCTGGCGAAAAGTGATCTTGCCGACCCCGGGAAAACCGCCGAATGGCAGGCCTACCTGGAGCGGGAACGTGGTGTCGGGACATTGGCGGTCTCCACCGAGGCGCCGGAGCGAATGCGCCAGCTCACCTCGTTGTCACGCCGCCTGGCCGGTCGGCGCGGCGACGATCCACGGCCCGTCAATGCGCTGATCATGGGCATTCCCAATGTCGGCAAATCGACTCTGATCAATATCCTGGCCGGCCGTCCCGTCGCCAGAACCGGCAATGAGCCAGCGGTGACGAAGGCCCAGCAGCGTATCGAACTGGACGAGCGGCTCGTGCTCTACGACACCCCCGGAATGCTCTGGCCCAATGTCGAAAACCGCAACAGTGGGTATCGTCTGGCCGCCACCGGCGCAGTGAAAGAGACGGCGATGGAACATGAGGACGTGGCCTGGTTCATTGCCGACTTTCTGCTCCGGGAATATCCCGGGCGGCTGCTGGCGCGTTATGGGCTCGATGAACGGCCCGAGGGAGAAAATGCGCTGCTCGATGCGATCGGGCGTCGCCGCGGTTGCCTGATGGCCGGTGGTCATGTGGATTTCGACAAGGCGTCCCGGCTGCTGCTGGCCGATCTGCGCGGTGGCAGGCTCGGGCCATTGACGCTGGAGACACCGGAAATGATGGAGCGTGAACTGGTCGCACTGGAGCGTATCCGCGCGGAAAAGGCCGCCCGGCGCGAAGCGCGCAAGGCGGCACGAAAGAAAAAAGGCAAATCGAAAAAGCGGTCACGATGAAACCAGAAAAGCAAATGACAACGATGAACGAACCGCATGGATGGGACCGGCTGCCACTGTCGGCACCGCTGCGCGAGGCGCTGCGGGCGATGGCGCTGGAGTCGCCCACCGACGTGCAGGCGAGGGCGGTTCCCGCTCTTGTCGAAGGCGGTGACTGGCAGATCACCGCCCACACCGGTAGTGGCAAGACGCTGGCCTACCTGCTGCCGTCGGTCGAGCGGCTGCTGAGGCGGGAGCCGCCCGAGAATCCCTATCGCTTGAGTCGACCGCGTCTGCTGGTGCTGGCGCCGACGCGGGAATTGGCCGCGCAGATCTTTGCCGTCTGCCGCCGGCTGATCCGTGAACTGCCGTTGCGGGTGACGCTGCTCACCGGCGGCGAGGATTTCGGTGAGCAGAAAAAGCGGCTCAAACGCAATCCGCCGATCGTCGTCGCCACGCCGGGGCGGATGCTGGAGCATCTGCAAAAAGAGAGCACCGATCTGTCGATGCTCGAAACGTTGGTGCTGGACGAGGCCGATCGCGTCCTCGACATGGGATTTCGCGACGATGTGCTCGCCATCGCCGAACATTGTGGTGGGCAACGCCAGAGCATCATGTTGTCGGCCACGCTCCACGGCAAGGGGTTGGGCGGGATGCGGCGGGCACTGTTGACCAACCCGGGCAGTATCGTCGTCGATACGGTGCGCGAAGCCGACGAGCGGGTCGAACACCGGATCCTGCTCAGTGACGATTTCGACCACAAAATGTCATTGACGGCGGCGTTGCTCGGCGCGGCAGATGGCGGCAAGACGATGGTCTTCATCAACACCCGGCGGCATGCGGAAATGGTGGCGCGGCATCTGCAATCGGCCGGCATTCGTTGCGCGTTACTGCATGGTGAGATTCCCCACGCCGATCGCCGGCGGGTCATCCGTCTCTTCATCGAGGGCCGAATCGACAGCCTGATCGCCACCGATGTCGCGGCGCGTGGACTCGATATCCCGGGAGTCGGACGGGTCATCAATTTCGATCTGCCCAGGAGCGGCGACGACTACGCTCACCGCGCCGGGCGAACCGGCCGTGCCGGGGCCCGGGGTGTCACGCTTTCGCTGGTGGGGCCAAGAGAGTGGAACCTGATGCTGAGCATACAGCGCTATCTTGGCCTGCGTTTCGCTCGTGACACGGTCGCCGGCCTGGAGGCCCGCTTCCAGGGGCCGAAGAAACAGAAAAAATCGGGCAAGCCGGTCGGTCGGAAGACAAAGAAGAACAAGAAGGCGAAAAAACGCGCTGCCGAAGCTGCCGCCAAGGCACCGAAGATCAAAAAGCGCTTGCGCGATCGTAAGAACATCGGCAAGCGCAGAAAGCCGGCTGCCCCTCGGGCCCCGGACGTCTCCACCGAGTGATCGACGACAACGCTACCCTCGGCATTGAGTTTGCCGTCGTCGCCTCCATACTCTCGGTAAACGCATGTCACAGCCGTGGATGGCGGCAGGCTGTCCACATCGAGACGACAACCCGATGGAGGGACGGAAAAAATGGCAGTTTACTGGATACTCGCGGCCGACAGTGCCTATGCGAAAATTCTCCGCGCCGACAAGAAAAAGGGCCCGCTGGAGCTGGTCAAGACGCTGGAGCATCCCGAAAGCCGGATGAAGGACAGCGAACTCTACAGCGATCAGCCGGGGCGTGCCTTCGACAGCGGTGGTCAGGGGCGGCACGCAATGGAAAACGAGGTCGATGCCAAGAAGATGGAATCGATCCGGTTTGCGCAGCAACTGGCCGAAGAGCTGAAAAAGGCGGCAGAGGAGGAGCGGTTCCACAAGCTCTATATCCTTGCGGCCCCGGCATTTCTCGGTGAACTGCGGGAAAAACTCGACCCCCATGTGAAGTCGATGATCAAGGAGGAGATTCCAAAGGATGTGGTCAAGCAGACGCCGGAGGAGATTCGCAAGAGATTGCCCGAATATCTTTGACCGGAGTTTGGCTGGCGGCGTCGCCTTTGCACGGCGCAATGGCGCACCGGCCCGGCCCGTTCCGCCTCCAACGGCAGGAGGCTTTTTCGATGAGCAAAACCGATCATTCCACATCAGCGTCGCTCGAAGCACTGCGCCGGAAAATGGTGCAGTTCCAGATTGCGGCCCGCGGCTTGACCGATCGGCGGCTGCTCGATGCCCTGACGGCCGTGCCGCGCGAAGCTTTCGTCCCGGACGAGCTGATTCCCTACGCCTATCAGGATCGGCCACTGCCGATCGAGGCGAACCAAACCATCTCCCAGCCCTATATCGTTGCGTTGATGCTGGCGGCACTGGCCTTGGAGCCGGAAGACCGCGTACTGGAGATCGGCACCGGCTCCGGTTATGCCGCGGCCGTGCTGGCCGAACTCTGCGACGAGGTCTACACCATCGAGCGCCATCGTGAACTCGCCGAAAAAGCGCGTGAACGGCTGGCGCGCCTCGGCTACGACAATGTCCATGTCAAACAGGGGGACGGCACGCTCGGCTGGCCCGAACACGCCCCTTACGACGGTATCGTCGTCGCGGCAGCCGCGCCCGAGGTGCCGGCCCCGCTGAAACAGCAACTCGCCATCGGCGGGCGGTTGGTGATCCCGGTCGGGCGGACACAGGCAACGCAGGCGCTGCTGCGCATCCGGCGAGTCAGTGAAACACAGTTCGAGACCGACGATCTCGGTGGGGTACGCTTCGTCCCGCTCGTGGGCGAGGCCGGCTGGCGAGAGGATGTGAAAGATACCTGAAGGTTTCGATCCGGCTCGCCATGATCGCAGCCGTCATCGGCCATGACCGATTGGACAGCCCGGCCATGGCACGGCAATCGCAAGCGGTCTCTGAACCGATGGGTGTTGCCCCCTGCCATTTATTTCCGGCAAATATTTCCGGCAAACAAGGCATCGCTACACGGTATACTCGCCGAGAATATCCGACAACATTCCAAAAGGGGTCTGGAAATGTCGTCTCGAATGGTGGGTTTCTGCACGTTCGTGTCGTCTCGCTCCGGCGGGGAATCATGAGCAAGCTCGATCAGGCGCTGCGACTGCACAAGTTGTTGGTGGCCCACCGCCGGCCGCTGCCCAGGAAATACCTGCAGGAAAGACTCGAATGTTCCGAGGCGACCATCAAGCGTCTGATTCCCTGGTGCCGGGACATCCTCAACATGCCGATAGCCTACGACCGCAGCGCCAATGGGTATTGGCTGGATCAGTCTGCGGGAGAGTATGAGATTCCCGGCCTGTGGTTCTCCCAGGACGAGATCCATGCGCTGGTCGCCATCGATCACCTGCTCACCAATCTGGCGCCGGGGGTCGTACGGGAGGAGATTGCGCCGTTTCGCAAACGAATGCGGGCATTACTCCACGCGCTTGGTGGCAGTGATGGTGAGATTCACCGGATCCGGCTGCTCAATGTTGGCCAGAGACGGCGACAGTTTCGTTTCTTCTCCCAGGTTGCGGGTGCACTGCTCCAGCGTCGACGGCTCATTCTCGACTACCATGCGCGGGACAACGACTGTATGACGCGGCGGGTCGTTTCTCCGCAGCGACTCAGTCACTATCGCGACAACTGGTATCTGGCCGCCTGGTGCCATGAACGCAACGCGTTACGCTTGTTTTCCTTGGACCGGATTGCCACCGCCCGAATCCATAAAGAGGCGGCGGTCGACATCGATGAGTCGGTGCTCGACGGTGAACTGGCCAGCGCCTACGGTATTTTCGCCGGCAAGCCGATCAATCTCGCCATCGTCCGTTTCACTGCCCGTGCTGCCCGTTGGGTGGCCGAAACACGTTGGCATCCACAGCAAAGCGGACACTATCTCGAAGACGGGGCTTATGAGCTTCACATTCCCTACAGCGAACCGACGGAACTGATTGGCGAGATCTTGCGTTTTGGCCCCGATGCCGAAGTGATTGC
>CAZTOZ010000015.1:0-4068 GCA_964614535.1 uncultured Thiotrichales bacterium
CGGCGGAGAACAGTGCGTGGGGGGGCGTCTTTTTCGCGTCGCGTTTTTTCAACGAGGAAAAAATGCGACTCGCGCCTGGTGGGGGCGGTGGGGAAGAATGTCGTGATCGATGAGGCGCGAAACCGATGCCACCGATATTGCTACGAAGCTGCAGGATGTTGGGCACGCTTCGCTTTGCCCAACCTACGGCTACGATTCCCCGTCATCGCGAGCGAAGCGCGGCGATCTCCTGACGACGGAGTACCTTCCGGGAGATTGCTTCGCTACAGCTCGCAATGACGAGTGGTATCGTGGCGAGCAGCGACAGCGACGCGGCAACCTCCTGCTACGAAGAACCCCCTTCACGCGCGCCGTCGCCGGGTGCGACTGCAGGGGTCGATCGGCCACGGAGGGCCGATCGAGGTCTGGGCCGCAGGATGCGGCTTCAGACCGACCCCGGAAGGCGGGCCCGGCGGCGGAAGAAAGCGCGTGGGGGGCGTCTTTTTTGCGTCGCGTTTTTTCGACGAGGAAAAAATGCGACTCGCGCCTGGTGGGGGCGGTGAGGAAGAATACCTGCCTCGACGAGGCGCAAAACCGGTACCACCTGCCATGCCACGAAGCCGCTGGATGTTGGGCACGCTTCGCTTTGCCCAACCTACGGCTACGACGCTCCCGTCATCGCGAGCGAAGCGTGGCGATCTCCCGACGACGGAGTATCACTCCGGGAGATTGCTTCGCTGGCGCTCGCTATGATGCGAATGTTCAGCAATCGTGCCTGGCGCATCCGTTGGGTCCATGACAGCTCCGGCGCTCACGCCAAGGACAGACCAGTGATCTCCCGACAAACGTCGTCGCTAAGGCATTGAAACGTGAGCAGTATCCCAACCGATATCCCATCGTTTTGCCAAACTATGGCCCAATCAATAAAACCGAGACGTGTTTGTCATGGGAAACCCCTCCTTTTTCAGAAGATCACTACTCAGAATCGCCGTTGCATCCTTCTTCATCGGAATCGGCGGTTGCACCAGCAATTCCACCTCCAGCGAGGGTCAGATCCACTATGTCACCAGCGGCACTGCGGCAAAAGGGATCGTCCAGCACGGATTGATCGAGGTTTACGAACTCGACGCCAACGGCAACAGCCTGCGTCTCGTCGGCAAGACCACGACCAATGCCCAGGGACAGTATGAAGCAACGCTGGACGACCGTTACGATGGCGGAATTCTGCTGATCAAGCTGAAGGCGGGGCCGGAAACGAAAATGATCTGCGACGTCCAGGGCAGTAGCTGCAACTTCGGCGAAGCGGTCGGACTCGACAGCGATTTCGAGCTGGAGGCGCTGGTACCACCGCCCGAGCAAGGCAACAAGATCAAGGCGCAGGTGACACCCGTTGCGGCCATGGCGGCGGCGCGGGCCCGTGCGCTGGGGGCAATCGACGAGCGCAACGTCGAGCGCGCCCTCGCCGAGGTGAGCGAACTGGTCGGGGTCGATATCCTCACCACGCCCCCCGCCGATATCACCCGGAAGACGACCGGTGACGGCAACGACGACGGCATCGTCTATGCCGCCTTTCTCGCCGGGATCGGCAAGATCGCGCTCGAACCCGAAAACGGCGGGCTGCAAGCCGGGCTGGAAAAGTTCGCCGAGTCGTTCGCGGACGGCAAGTTCGATCCTGCCGATCCGGTACGGCTCGATGCATTGATCACCGAGGTGACCGATCAGGCCAATAAAACCGGGATCCAGTCGGCCCGGCTCAGCAGCCGGCTGGCGATCGTCCAGGCGGAACTCGACGCCAACGACGGCGTCTTCGATCCCGAACCCGGAAATTCGAACGGCGACACCAACGACGTCGCCAAGGCCAAGGCCCTGATCGGTGATCTGCGGAGCTGGGTCGATTCGATCGAGAAGCTGGAGTCGCCCGCCAGCGCCTTCGGAGACGAGGTGGACACGGTGACGACACTGCTCGACCCGGAAGCCACGGCTCTGACGGCACAGTACACATCGGTGGTGGAGGCGGTCGTCACCGCGTTGGAGAACCGGCTTGCCGCCGGCACCAGCATCGGTTCCTGGCTAGTACCGGTCGGAACGGCCGGCAGTGTCACGGTCGTCGGCACCGAAAGCGCCAATGGCGCCAGCTACGCCGTCAGCAACCCGCAGGGTCTGCCGAATCTGACCGGGCTCTCGCTGTTGCTGGAGACCAGCCTGAAGTCGGCCGACTTGAAACAACTGCTGAACGGGCAGCCGGTGACCGCCAACGGACTCGTGCTCGGCATCCAGGGGGAGATCACCAGCACCAATGTCCGCATGAGCATCGACAACATGAAGCTGGATGCGACATTTGCCGGCAACTACCGTTTCGACCCCACCGCCAACGACGCCACGCCACCAGCGATCCAGGCCGCCAGCTTCGATGGCGAGGTGGAGATCGAGGCGCCCGGCCGGGGCGTTGGCTTTGCCGGCGACATCGCGATCCAACTCACCCAACTGGCCAACCGCAATGCGGAAGGCGTCGGGCTGGAGGAGATCTCGCTCGATGGCGTCGTCAACGGCAGCAGCGGCAAGTCGTTCTCCAGCCGGATCCGGTTGACGATCGACAACCCGGAGCAAATCGATATTACGAGCAATGAACCGGAAAAAAGTCATTTCGCCAAGGGCACACTGTCGGTCACCGTCGCGCTGAAATTGGTCGGGCGGCCGGATGCGACGCTCAACCTCACTGCCAAACGCACCGGCCGGACACTGGTCGATGTGACGGCGGGCCTGTTCTACGACCATCGCTCGCTGACGATCGAAGGCCGCGTCAGCGGACAGGAAGACGCCGCAGCCGCCGGTGGAACGACCCGGTTCACCAACGCCGACGGCGTCGAGATCGTCATGACGGGCGCTTCCGGCAAGCAGCGCGGTACGATCAAGGTGCACGACCGTCTCGTCGGCATTGTCGAGGCGCTGCCTTCGGGCGCCTTGATCGCCCGCTACGAGGACGGAACATTCGAATCGCTCTATTGATACGACCACCCCAAGGCACCCAGGGGCCGCGCCTGCGGTCCCTGCTGCCGACCCTGCTGCTCTGCTCGGCCACCAGCCTGGCCGAGCCGGGCACCGTCACCCCCTTTGGCCGTTTCTCCCTCTTTGCCCACTCCGCCCCGGTCAGCATCGACAGCGCGTTGAACGACTGGCAAGGGCGCTACCGAAACGGCGAAGAGCAGTTTGCCTATCTCTGGATGGAGGCCGGCATCCGCCAGGACGACTGGAGTCTGTCGGTGCTGTTGCGCAACGACTACGGCATCCGTTTCAGCAACGACACCGCGGACTACTACCACCGCACCCAAAACGACATCGGCACCCAGGACAGACGTTACGACCTCGATCTTGGCGCCACCCATTTCACCCTCTCGGGCCTGCGCATGGCGCGTTACTTCCACCGGCCCGCAAGCGGCCGCCAATGGCGCATCGGCATCAGCCTGTTCACCACCACCGAGCTGATCGATGGCACCCTCGGCGGCACCGACCAACAGGCCAGGCTCGACTACCGCTACAGTGAAGACACGCTGTTTCATCGTGACGTGGCCAAACCGACCGGTTGGGGGGCAAGCCTCGACCTGGCAGTCGACTGGCGACTCGACGAGCGCACCACGCTGCACGGCGAAGCCACCGACCTTTTCGGCGGCATCGTCTGGCAGAATGTCCCGAGAACGGTGGCCGACGCCAATGCCGATCGCAGCCATCTGGACGAAAACGGCAACACCATGCTGGACCCGCTGGTCAGCGGCATCGAAACCACGGAGCGACGCTGGACCCAGCGGTTGCCGATGCGCCTGCACCTGATCATCGACCATGCCTGGCACCCCAGGCTGTCGGCACGACTACAACTACGGCGCCTCAACGGCAACCACCACTGGGCCCCCGGACTCCGCTGGCGATGGCACGACCTGCAAACCGAGCTCAGTTACTGGCCTGACCTCGATCTGGCCACCCTGCAGCTGAAAAAAAACCGCTGGCAACTGAGCGTCGGCCTCGACACGCCCGACCGGCAGGCGGCGCATACCCTCTATTTCGGTTTTTCCTACAACCACTGGTAGCACCACCACC
>CAZTOZ010000016.1:0-145823 GCA_964614535.1 uncultured Thiotrichales bacterium
ACGATGCAGGCGATATTCACCTCACGCTGCACACCGGAGACATCCACCTTGGCCATCAACGACGCCCCGTCCGTGATCTCCGTGATTCGCCCCGGAATTCCCAGACACATGATTCGACTCCTCTGTAATGAACTGAAAAAAATAAGGTGATGAAAGGAACACCTTTCACTCTACCCCGCAGGGGGCTGTCGCTTCCACGGGCCAACGCCCGCCCCTCTCCCCAACCTTCTCCCCCTCGGGGGGAGAAGGGGTGTTGGTCGTTCCAACCTTCCGCCCCCGGCGGGAAGGCTTTGCTCTTACTCGTCTGCCGGCGAGCTCGACAGCGCGGCGGCAACGGCCAGTTGCCCCAGCGCCAGGCCGCCATCGTTCATCGGCACTCGGCGGTGCAGTAGCACCTGTAGCCGCGGTTCCAGCCTCCTTTTCACCAACCGGAGCAGGGTGGCGTTCTGGAACACGCCACCGCTGAGGACGACGGTGGATATTCGCCACTCGGCGGCGAGCTGCTCGCTCATCCGGGCCACGGCAAGGGCCAGTCCGGCGTGGAAGCGGGCCGAAATCTCCCCGGGCGGAACGCTCCGTGCCCGGTCGGCCAGCAGGGCCGGCCAGAGGGGCGCGGGGTCGATGACGGGCAGCGCGCCGCTGTGGTCGATGGCGATGGGGTAGGGCTCCGCCTGCTCGGGGTCGTCCGGCAGGAGGTTTTCCAGTTCGATGGCGGCCTGCCCTTCGTAGCTGATGCCGTCGAAGCAGAGGCCGACGGCGGCGGCAACGGCGTCGAAGAGGCGGCCACAGGAGGAGGCCGGCGGGCTGTTGAGCCCCTTTTCCTGCATGGCCCGCAGGGTGGCCAGCGGTTTCTTCCGCAGTGCTGGCGGGTAGTCTGCCGCCGGCAGGTCGGTCTGCTGGAGCCTGGCCCAGAGGTTGCGCCACGGTTCACGCATCGCCTTGACACCGCCCGGCAGCGGCGCGGGGCGCAGGTGCGCGAGACGGCGGTAGTGACGATAGCCGACGAGCAGGAATTCACCGCCCCAGAGCGCGCCGTCGTCGCCGTAGCCAAGGCCATCGAGGACGACGCCGAGCACCGGCGGCGCGTCGGCCGGGTAGCGGTTCTCGGCCAGGCAGGCGGCGACATGGGCGTGATGGTGCTGCACCTCGATCAGCGGAATCCGCCGGGCCTCGGCCAGTTCGCGACCAAGCTTGCCGGAGAGATAGTCGGGGTGACGATCGACGACGATGACCTCGGGCGCGTGCTGGAACAGGCGGGCATAGAGATCGAGATTGCGGCGGTAGTCATCGAGGGTGGCGGCATCCTCGAGATCGCCCATGTGTTGGGAGAGCACCGCCCTGCCCCGTTGCAGCAGGCCGAAGCTGTTTTTCAGTTCGCCGCCCATCGCCAGCAACGGCGGCGCGGCGGCGAACGCGGCCGGGAATGGCAGCGGATCGGGCGCGTAACCCCGGGCACGACGCAGAATCCGGATGTCGCCAGCGGCATGGCGCACGACCGAATCGTCGATCCGGTTGGCGATGGCGCGGTCGTGAAACAGAAAGGCATCGGCAATGCCATCGAGGCGGCGGCGGGCATCGTCGTTGTCGATGCACTGCGGCTCACCCGAACGGTTGCCGGAGGTGAGCACGATCGGCGCGTCGAGCTGCGCCATCAGCAACAGATGCAGCGGCGAGTACGGCAGCATGAAGCCGAGCCGCCGCTGGGCCGGGGCGAGCGGGCAGCCGGCCACCACCGCTTCGTCGCGGCGGCGCAACAGCACCACCGGCGCGGCCGCCGAGCGCAGCGCCCGCGCCTCGGCCGCCGACAGATGACACCACTGGCGGATCTGCCCCAGATCCCGGGCCATCAGTGCCAGCGGCTTGTGCGGCCGCCGTTTGCGCCGCCGCAACCGCCACACCGCGTCGGCCCGGGTGGCATCGACGGCCAGATGGAAACCGCCGACGCCCTTGATGGCGACGATGCCCCCGGCACGCAGCAGCCCGGCGGCGGCGACGATGGCCTCGTGGCGCGATGCGACGAGGCCACCGTCGGCCTCGAGCCAAGGCTGGGGGCCGCAGCTCGGGCAGGCGTTGGGCTGGGCGTGAAAGCGGCGGTCACCGGGATCGCCGTATTCGACGGCACAGGCCGGGCACATCGAAAACGCCCGCATCGTCGTGTTGCCGCGATCGTAGGGAATCGCTTCGATGATGCTCAGGCGCGGCCCGCAGTGGGTGCAGTTGGTGAAGGCGTAGCGGTATCGGCGGTTGGCCGGGTCGAGGATCTCGGCGGCGCAGGCAGCACAGAGGGCGGCATCGGGCGGCAGCGAGGTGTCGGCGGCGCTCTGCCGGCTGGCCTCGATGGTGAAGGCCGCCGGCGGTCGGCCACCGTCGCGAGGCTCTCGGCGCAGGCTCTCGATACGCGCCAGCGGCGGCGGGTCGGCCCGCAAGGTGGAAACGAAGTTTTCGATTTGAGCGGCCCGCCCCCAGACGTCGACGACGACACCGGCGCCGTCGTTGCGGACCGTCCCGGTCAGCCCGGCCTGCCGCGCCAGCCGCCAGACATGGGGTCGAAAACCCACGCCCTGCACGGTGCCGCGAATGCGAATACGCTCGCGACGAAGCCCGGGACTGGAAATGCAGGAGCAGGACATGGCGCTAGCATATCACCACCGGCGACAGAACCGGAATTGTTTTTACCGGATATCTTGATATTCGGAATATTTCCTTCCACCCGCCGATTCAATGGACGGTGCAGACCATGCAGGGGTCGAACGACCGCACCACATGCTGAATCGCCACCGATTCGCCAGCACCCTCCACCACCGGCGTGCCGACCAGCGCCTGTTCCAGCGCGCCGGGAACACCTTGTCCGTCACGCGGCGAGAAATTCCAGGTCGTCGGCGCGATGATCTGATAGTTGAGGATGCGGCCGTTGCGAATCCGCAGCCAGTGGCCGAGACTTCCCCGGGCGGCCTCGACCAGCCCCTCCCCCTCGGCCTCGTCCGGTAGCCTCACATCGATGCGATAAGGCGCTTCCGGCGCCAGCCCCCGCACCCACGCCTCCATCGCCGGCAACACCCGCGCCACCTCCAGCAGACGGGCGACGACGCGATTGCGGACGTTGCTGCCATCCGCCGCCACCAGCGCCCGGATCAGCGGGTGACCGTCCACCGCCTGCCTCGCCAGCGCGCCCACCTCGATGACCCGACCATCGTAACGGGGCGCCTTGCACCAACTGTAGCCATCGGCCTGTCCGGCGTCGGGCTGGGTGACGCCATGCAGTGGGTGGACCGGCCCGTTCTGCGACAGCATCCAGCTATGGCTGACATCCTCGCCGATCCACGCCGTTTGCAGTGGGAGACGGCCCTCGCCGGGGCGCCAGGCACCGCTGGCGAACAGCCCGCCATAGGCGCCATAGCTGAGAAAATCGGGCTCGATCCGCCCCAGCCGGTGCAGCGCCAGATCGTCGGCCAGCCGCAGGAAGCGGCCGAAGTCACTGTCGGCGTGGGCATCACACCACCGCGCCAGTGCCGCCGCATCGTCCAGCATGGCGATGTTTTCGAGCCGATCGGCAAACAGCACCGTTTCGAGAAAGTCGCGAAACCCCAGCAGTATGCCCAGCAACGCCCCCTGCTGCGCCTTTCCAGGGGTGGTGGTGACGCCGCCAGGTTGCAGGCTGAGGCTGTGGGGCCACTTGCCGGCCAGCAGGCCGGTGATGTGCAGAAAACCGGCCCGCGCCCGCAGCAGCGCCGGGGTGGCGGTGCCCCGCTGGGCGCGGAAACGGGCGGCGATCTCCCCATGCCAGGGCCGTGAGGCGTAGACATCACGGGCGAAGTCGGGCATGAAAAAAAGGTAGAAATGGGTCAGATGGTCGGCGAGGTTCTCACAGGCCAGGATCAGGTCGGCCACCCGCTGGCCGTTGGGCGGCGGCTCGATCCCGGCGGCATCGGCCAGCGCCCGCGCCGCCGCCAACGATTGCGACACCGAGCAGATGCCGCAGATCCGCGGCGTATAGACCAGCGCATCGAGCGGCGGCTTGCCGTGGAGGATCTGTTCGAAACCACGGTACAGCGGCGAGTTGACCCAGGCGGCAGTCACCCGGCCGGCCTCGCTCTCCACCGTCACCTCCAGATCGCCCTCGACGCGGTTGAACGGGCCGAAGATTCTACGACTCATGCGCCTCCTTCCCCTTGCCCGGCGGCGTGACGATGGTGCTGGCGGTGGCGTTGTCCTTGAGCCGTTGCGGCGTGGCCGCCTTCGACAGCGACGCCAGCGCGACGAACCACGCCTTCGGCATATCGGTCGGCAGCCCCACCGGGATGCCGGCCACCTTGGGCGTCTCGGTGAAACTCAGGCGCGGGTTCTCGAAACCGGGCGCGGTGCAGTTGATGCAAGGGTAGCCACCGTCGAGGCAGGAGCCACCGCCGTTCCACGGACGGATGTTGCAGTCGGCCCGCGCCTGGGTGCCGAGACACCCCTTGTGCTCCATCATGCAACCCTGATCACCCAGCCGCTCGGCGCTGGCCTTGTATTCGTAGAACTCGTTGCGGGCACAGCCGTGGTGCACCAGCCGGTCGGTATAGCTCCGGGGGCGGTTGAATTCGTCGAGGTCGGCGGCATCGAGCGTCTCCAGCGCCAGCGCCGCCAGCAGCTCGGTGACCCAGTCGGGATGGGTCGGACAACCGGCCACGTTGATCACCGGCAACCCCGCCGGGGAACGCCAGCCCCCGCCGAGCAGGCCGCCGGCAACGGCGCCGTCGTACTGCAAACCACAGGCCTCGCCGGGATTGCCACCGGCGGCGGTGATTCCGCCGAACGCCGCGCAAGAGCCGATCGCGACCGTGTGCCGCGCCCTGGCCGCGAGAATCCGCAGCCAGGTCATCATCGGCCGGCCGGTGCCGGCCAGCAGGTGGAAGCGGCCGCTGCCCGCCGGTCCGCGCATCACCGCCCCCTCCAGCGCCAGCACGTCGAGTGGCTGCTCGCCCGCCTCGATGGCTTCGAGCAGCGCGACGAACGCATCGGCCGACACCTCGCTGAGCGAGGGATGCCAGAGCAGCTCGATGCCGACGCTGCGCAGGCGGGTGTAGAGGTCGGGCGATTCGGCATTGAGCAGCGACATGCTGCAGCCACCACAGCCGCCGGACTGGAGCCAGAGTACCGACAGCGCCATCAGCTCACCGGCAACGCCAGCGTGAACACGGCGCCTCCATCGGGGTGGTTGCCGGCCTCGAGACGGCCACCGCACTGTTCGGTGGCCAGCCCATAGCTGATGTAGAGGCCGAGGCCGGTGCCCTTGCCCACCGCCTTGGTGGTGAAGAACGGGTCGAAGACGCGCAGCAGGTTCGCCTCGTCGATACCAGGGCCATTGTCGTGAATGACGATCTCCACCTCGCCGTTGACCGCCTGCAGCGCCACATCGATGCACGGCCGCGCCACCTCCTCGACGGCATCGAGCGCGTTCTGCAGCAGGTTGATGAGGATCTGCTGGACATACCCCTCCTTGCCGACGATCTCGAAACGCGCCGGCAGCGCCAGCGTCACCGCCGGCTTCTCCCGCGCCGACTGCATGACCCAGTGGACCGCGCTGCGGATCAGCGCGACCAGATCGAAGGCCTCGGGGACGTCGTTCTTCGGCGTCGAGAAGCGGCGCAGCTCCTGCACGATGTCGCGCACCCGCTCGGCCCCCTCCAGCGACCCCTCCAGCAGCGGGCCGATGTCGTCGAGAATGCGGTCGATCTTGAGGCGGCGCCGCAACGCCTCGCGCTCGGCCAGCGGCACGTCACGATGGACCGCGTCGAGATATTCGCGAAAACGCTGCTCATAGCTGCGCAACGCATACATATTGCCGAAGACGAAACTGATGGGGTTGTTCAGCTCATGGGCGACACCGGCCACCAGCCGCCCCAACGACGCCATCTTCTCCGACTGGATCAGTTGTTGCTGCGTCGCCTTGAGGCGTTCGTGGGTCTCTTTCAGCTCGCGGTAGGCCCGGCGGATCTCATCCAGCGGCCGGCCGGTGAGCACCGAGCCGAGCAGCCGCCCGTCGTGGGCGTAGTGGGCCTTGCAGGTGACCGCCATCAACGCCTCGTTGCCGGCGGCATCGAGCATGCTGATCTCGCAGTCGACGAGGTTGCCGCTGCGGATCTTGCGCGGGAACTCACGCACCAGCGGCGCCGCCGAGGCGGGGAACAGCGTGGCCAGCGGCTGCCCCTTCAATGTCGCGGCCGGCTTGCCCACCAGCCGCTCCAGCGAGGCGTTGACGCGCTGGATGCGACCGTCTATATCGGCCACCACCAGCACGTCGTGCATCGACGACAGCACGCTCTCGATAAACTGCTGCGCCTGCTCCAGCTCAGCGTTCTTCTCCTCCAGCGCCACCTGGTAGGTGACCAGATCGGCGTAGATCGCGTCCATCCGCTGGATCACCTCGATCCACGCCTCGTCGGTCATACTGTCGACGCGCTGGCTGGGCTGTGGCGCATGGGCGGCCACGGACGGCGGGTTGTGGTTGTTCATGGCGACATGCTACCCCGACGCGGCCAGCTCGTCCTCGCCCCGTTCCAGGCCATAACGCTCCAGCTTGCTGCGCAGGCCGACCCGTGACAGCCCCAGCTCCTCGGCAGCGCGGGTCTTGTTCCAGCGGTGACGCACCAGCGTCTCCTTGATGATCCGCGATTCGAGCTGCTCGATACGGCTCTTGAGCGTGCCGCGCACCGGGCTGGTGACCAGCTTCATGTCGTTGCGCAGCTCCTCCGGTATGGCTCGCAGCACATGGGGGGAGATCAGGTCCGCACCGAGGCGGCTGTCGTGGGCCAGCACCAGCATCCGCTTGATCTCGTTCTGCAGCTCGCGCACGTTGCCGGGCCAGTGGTAGCTCTGCAGGCAGTCAATGGCCTCGTGGGTGAAGCCGTCCACCGACTTGCCCAGCTCGGCCATCGCCTCGTCGAGCAGATAACGGGCCAGGTAGGGGATGTCCTCCAGCCGTTCGCGCAACGGCGGCAGCGCGATGGTGAAGGTGGCCAGCCGGTAGTAGAGATCCTGCCGGAAACGGCCAGCGCGCACCGCCTCCTCCAGATCGCGGTTGGTGGCGGCGATGACGCGCACGTCGATGGGGCGGCGGCGGGCGCTGCCGAGGGGACGGATCTCGCGCTCCTGCAATACCCGCAGCAGCTTGAGCTGGAACGCCGGCGAGATGTCGCCGATCTCGTCGAGGAAGACCGTGCCGCCATTGGCACTCTCGAACAGGCCGACGTGATCCTCCACCGCGCCGGTGAAGGCGCCCCGCTTGTGGCCGAACAGCTCGCTCTCCAGCAGCTCGTCCGGCAGCGCGCCGCAGTTCTCGGCCACGAACGGCTCGTTCTGGCGCAAGCTGTTGTAGTGCAGCGCCCGCGCGCAGAGCTCCTTGCCAGTGCCCGATTCGCCGGTGATCAGGACGCTGACGTCGAACGGCGCCACCTGCTTGACCACCTCACAGATCCGGTTCATGCAACTGTCGGGGCTGCGGACGATGCCCTCCCAGCTGTAGTGGCTCTTGAGCGCGGCACGCTGCGCCTCGATGGCCTCCTTCAGAGTCTTGGGCTGGAGGTTCAACTCGATCGACAGCCGCTCGTTCTTGCGGTTCAGCTCGAACAGCTCGACGGCATTCTGCAACTTCAGGATTACGTCGTCGGGATGCCACGGCTTGGTGATGAACTGGTAGATGCCACCCTCGTTGATGGCATTGATCAGATCCTCGGAGTCGGTATAGCCGGAGATGATCATGCGGATCGTCTCCGGCCAGCGCTCGCGGATCTCGGCGCAAAATTCGACGCCGGTGACATCCGGCATCCGCTGGTCGCAGAGCACCACCTGGATCCACTCACGGGCGAGAATCTCCCGCGCCGTCTCCACGTCGGTGGCGGTGTGGACATCGAAACGGTCCTCGAGAATCCGCGCCAGCGTCTCCACGGCACGGACCTCGTCGTCGACGACCAGAATGCTGGGCAGCGGTGTCTCCATCATGACACTTCCAGCAGCTCGGGCCGGTCGATCAACAACATCTCCCGCGCCATCTTCAGCCAACGGTACCACTGCGCCATTCCCTCGCCGGTCGTCGCCGACAGCTGCAACACCTGGATCTTCGGATTGATCCGCCGGGCATAGTCGATACACCTGGCCACGTCGAAATCGAGATACGGCAGCAGATCGATCTTGTTCAGCAGCATCAGGTCGGCGGCATGGAACATATCGGGATACTTCAACGGCTTGTCCTCCCCCTCGGTGACCGAGAGAATCGCCACCTTGTGCGCCTCGCCCAGATCGAAAGCGGCCGGACAGACGAGATTGCCCACGTTCTCGATGAACAACACACCACCGGCCGGCGGATCGAGCCGCTCCAGCGCATGCCCCACCATGTGGGCATCGAGATGACACCCCTTGCCGGTATTGATCTGCACCGCCGGCACCCCGGTGGCGCGGATCCGCTCGGCATCGTGGCTGGTCTGCTGATCCCCCTCGATGACGCCAATGGCCCAGTCACGCTTCAAATCGTCGATACTGCGGGTCAGCAACGTCGTCTTGCCCGAACCGGGGCTGGAGACCAGATTCAACGCCAGCACCCCGCGCTCGCGCAGAAAGCGCCGGTTCCCGTCGGCATACTGGTCGTTCTTGCCGAGAATGTCCTGCTCGATCTCCACCATCCGCGCCTGCGACAAACCCGGCGCATGGGCGCGGGCCGGCCCCTGACCGAAGTGGATGTCATCACCGTCGTGATGATGGTGAGAATGATCGTGGTGATGGTGGTGGTGACCGGCATGTTCATGCGAAGGGCCGTCGCCTTCCACCTTCATTTCGTCACCACCGCAACCGCAAACCGTACACATATCGGTACCTCTCGAAAGTTGACAATCGGGCCGTGCATCGCGGCATAACAGGTTACACCACCACGCCGTACCATTTTTTCAGGCCATGGGCTTCACGGGCCAACGCCCCTTCCCCCTCTTCCCAGCCTTCTCCCCCCCGTGGGGGAAAAGGCGTATTTACCGGCGAATACGCTCTACCGCCTCCTCGCGTTCACTCGACCTCCAACGACTGGATCCTCATTTCGTCGCCGCCGTTCACTTGCAGCTGGTATCCACCGCATTGGGGACAGGGGTCGTAGCGGGCTTCGATCGCCACCGTCTCGGCACAGGCGAAGCACCAGGCACTGCCCCGCAGCCTGTTGATCTCCAGCACCGCGTTCTCCGCCAGCGAGCCGCGCATGACCACGTCGAAGGCGAATTCGAGCGCCGGTATCTCGACGCCGGAGAGGACGCCGATGTCGAGGATGACTCTTTTCACGCGCGAAAACCGCTGTTTTTCCGCTTCGGCCTCGAGTATCTGCAAAATGCCTTCGCAGAGGGACATTTCATGCATGGGCGCCCCGCTTCGATCCGGTCACCACGTCGGTGGTGCCATTCGATACACCCACCCTCATTGCCCGGCCACCACCCGTCCGACCGGGGCGTGGGTGCCGCCGATATTGAGCCGGTAGCCGACGCAGGGGTCGATCGCATGGATCAGCAGCCGGGCCTGGAGACGCAACAGCGTTTCGTCCCCGTCGTGGAGGTTTTCCAGCCCGGTGGCGGCGACGCCACGGGGGTGGAAGTTCCACTCGGTGGGGGCGAGGATCCGAAGTCGTTCGACCCGCTCTCCGTCGAGCACGACCTGGTGGGTCAACCGCCCTCGGGCCGCTTCAGTGTGTGCCATCCCGGGCACGTGGCAGGACAGCGGTCGCAGCGGACCCTGGCGCTGAAAAAAGGCGTCGAGCCGGATCACCGTTTGTGCGATGGCGACCAGACGCGCGGCACAGCGGGTGTAGATGCCGTTGCCATGCCTCTTCGACAGTTGTTGCACCAACGGCTGGCGGACGACGGTGCCAAACCAGCTCATGTCGATGGCAGTGCCGCGCCAGTCGGGCCGATGGGTGAACGTTTCATCACCATGACGGAGGCGACGGGCGAGTACCGCATCGTCGAGCGCCGCTGGCGGCACGATCGGGGAAGCACCCGCGTCCCGCCACGGTTGCAACGACAGCCACAGCAGAAACCGTGCGGCCACGCTCTTCCGGGCCGCCGCCCAGATGGCGAGGCCGTGCCTCGACTCTCCGTGCCGCGCCAGCCACTGCGTCGCGGGCATGCCGAACAGCACCGTTTCGACCCGTTGCCGCAACGCCCGCCATTGCTTCCGTTGCCCTTCATCGACGGCCGCCCCACCACCACCCACCAGGAACAGCCGTTGGGGGTCGAACGTCTGTCCCAGCCCGACCGTGGCCCGTACCAGCGCCGTGACGTTCTTTTGCATCGATCCGCCGGTATCGGCGCAGATCTCCGGCCAGTCCAGCAATATCCGCAGCGTCTGTTCGCGCAGGCTTTCGAGCAGCACCACGGCTTGACGCCGGGATGCCACGGCCTCGTCTTCATACCGCTCGGAGAGGCTTTCGATGGCGCGCACCAGCGACGCGGCCTGGGCGCGGGCGCAGACGTTGAACAGCAGCGGCACCGTCTGCAACACCTGCTCGACCGGCTTGCCAGTGAACAGCCGCGCCGCGGCCAGCGGGCGGGTCGAGACGATCCGGCATCGCGGTCCGTCGGGGCCGCGGGCCAGATCGATCCGCAATTCACCCGCCGGGTTCACGATCGCCCCCCGGTGGTGCCGCCGAACGGGCGACCGCGCAGAAAGGCGCGCCGCGAGATCGGTTCGGCGAGCCGCGCCTCCAGCGGTTTTGGCGGCGTGGTTGCGGCTTTGGCCGCTGATGGTTCGGCGAGGTGTTTTTCATCCATGACCGCGGCCAGCGCCGCGGCCGCCGTCGCTTCCGCCGCCGCCTGGTCCTGGAACTGCGTCATCGGGGAGAAGAGTGAGCAGCTCCAATACGGACCGATCAGCGGCTCGTGGCCGGCGATGAATTCATAGACCCCGGAGGGAAAGGTGAAACAGCGTGACCGGCCGACGCGACCCGCCCGCGCCGGCGCCTGCTCCGGCAGCAGCATCAGGTTCATGAACCAGGGGGTGACGAGCACGCCGAGCCACCACCCTTCCTGCCAGCGATGGAAACCGATGGCGCGTACCGCCAGCTTTTCATTGACCACCGGCACGCCCGCCATCCGCTGGGTCAGAATGGCCTGGAACTGCTGTTCCAGCCGTTGGGTGATGGCTGTTTCGGCGGTATCGGTGGTCATGATCTCACCCCTCCCGAATCACCATGAACTGCTCTTTTCCGCCATCACATTCGGGACAACGCCAATGCTCCGGCAATGCGGCAAACGGGGTTCCCGGGGGGATCTGCCAGTAGTCGTCCCCGAGCGCCGGGTCATAGACATGCCAGCAGATCTTGCATTCGAGCCGGTCATCGTCGGCCAGGCGGGTCGCGTCGCCACCGTAGGAGCCTTCGAATGGCGTGAAACCGGCCTCACCCTTCACGGCGGTAGAGCTCCAGCATCTCCCGCAGCCGGTGGGCGGAGTCGCGCAAGTCTTCCGGCGCGGCGCGCGCCACCTCGGGCACTTCGACCACTTCGATGGTGTTGAGGATCAACGCATCGTCGGAATTGAAATACTTGACCCACCAGATGTTGTTTTTGGCCGTGCTGCCAATGCGGCAGTTGCCATAGCCACGCGACAGAATCGTTACCGGCCCGACACCGAGGCGCTCGCCGAGAAACAGCAGATCCTCCGGCGACAACGGCAACAGCGTGAGGTTGACGACATGGGGCGGTTGCCCCGGCAGCCGGGCCGCCATTTTCTCCGCCAGCTCGACGAGGATGGCCGGCGCATTGACGACACCTTCGGGCAGTCGGGAGAAATCGGTGTCCAGCGGCGTGTGGCCGGCGAAGGCCCGGGCACGCACCACCGACGGAATGTCGGCCACCTCGATGCGATCGCTGACGACGCCATCGGCGGTGGTGGAGCGCAGGCGCCAGACGCCGGTGAGTACCGATTCCTGGATCTGCACCGGCTCGTCACCCTCGCAGACGATGCTCACCTCCCCTTCGTTGAGCATCTGGTTGACCAGATCGAGGTTGGCCGCATCGAGCGCCGCGAGATCGAACGAGGCGCCCGCCTCGCCAGACTGGCAGGCCTCCAGCGCCTGGAGCACGCCGGCCATCATCTCCAGCGCCGCATCCAGCCCTTCCACCGCTTCGGGCTCGGGCAACACCGGTGCCTCGAACGTCGGCATTTCGCCCGGCGAGCCGAAGAAGTCGAGCGCGGCCTCCTCCTCGTCGAGCGGTTGGGAGCCGGGCCCGACGACGGGAATGTCGAGCAGGCGGGCGGTGATCTTGTCGGTCATGGTCGAACCTCCGATTGGCGAATTGTCGTGCCCGCGGGCGTGAAGCTACTGTCGACTGACGACCGGTATCCCCAGCGTCGGCGGCCGGGTCGGCTCGCTGTCGAGCAGTCGCGTGATCCGTTGCAGATAGACCTGCCAGTCCTGTATCCCGGTGATCACCCCGAGATAGCCGCCACGGCGCAGAAAGACCAGGGCCGGCCACGAGGTGAAGCCGTAGCGGTTCTGCAATATTTTTTCGTCGCCACGGGCGACCACGGCCGGGGTGAGCCGTGGAAAGGCCTTCACCAGCTCTGGTAGCACCACGGCCACGTCGTTGGTCTCGGGAAAACGCTTTGGATCCTCGGTGAAGAAGAGCACGAGGCATTCGGTGCTGGACGCAATCTCGTCGAGATTGTCGGTATCGACGAGCGGATAGGCCAGTTCCGTGACCAGGCGGTCGATCAACGGGGCCGGGGTGGCGGCCGTGGCGGTTGCATTCATGTTTCGGTTTCCGGCTTGGCGCCCACCAGCGGGCGCAGATGATCGGGCAGTCGGGGTTCGCGGTCGACCAGGTCGGCGAACAGATGATCGACATCCGCCTCCCCCGCCAGCACCCCTTCGACCGCGGCGATGGCGGCGCGGATCCGTTCGGCGCTCTGCGGTGTCAGCACTTCCCGCGCGCCGCCGAGAAAATTGAGTATCCAGGTGCCGGGTGGCTGCGGACCGACCAGCAGCATGTCCACCAGCTCACGGCGACCGTCGGCTTCGCAGAGGGCGTGGGCGCCCCGCATCTCCACCACCTGCATCGGCACGCCGATACACATCAGTATTTCCCCCGGTGATCGACATCGACGCTGAGTGGATCGTCGATCGGCGACGGCTTGGGGTCGAAGCGGATCTTCTCCGACGCCAGCACGCGCTCGTCGCCGACGCGGCAGGCCGCCTCCGGAGGCGGACGCCCCGCCTCATAGGCGGCCAGCGACAACTGGGCCGGCGACAACGTCTCCTCCGGCGGCAGCGGGGTCTCCCGCCGCTGGGCGGCGATGCCGAGCGCCGCGAGATAGTCGATGGCCGCGTCGATGGCCGGCTGGATCTTCGCCTTGACCGCCGGACGCAGGCTGCCGCCGAAATCTTCCAGCTCCACCGGCTGCACGCCGATCAGCAGCAGTTTCTCCGGCGCATCGCCGAGCAGTTCGGCGGTGGCGAGCACCTCCTGAAAACCGGTCTGGTGCAGGCTCATCTTCTTCGCGCCCATGAAGCTGGGCACGTCGTCGTCATGGATCAGCCGCATCTGGCCGCCCTCGAGGCCGTAGTCGATGGCATCGAAGACGATCAATACGTCGGCGGCCTGAACGTGCTGCACCAGATAGATACCCTGGGTGCCACCATCCATCAGCGTGACGTGATCGGGAAAGCGATACTGGCGGTGGATCTCCTCGACACAGCGAACGCCAAAGCCTTCATCGGCCCAGAGGACGTTGCCTATGCCGAGGATCAATACCTGCGGTGGCGTGGTCATGGCGTGGTTGCGCTCCTCCCGCTGATTCATGCTGGAACATGCTATGCCACTTTTCACCACAAGTGAAATATTGGTTTCCATCCTTGGGAAAAACTCCGGCATTTCCATTGCGGCGTCGGACAGCCGTTGGGGAAAGCACCGAACGGCGATGGCCACGTCAATCACTCCCCCAAGCCGAAGCGGCACCGCCGGATTGCTGGAAAGTTGATTTCCAGCCGATGCCGGCCCAGCGGTAGCCCACCATCCGAAAATCCGGCCGCCGACGCCCGCCTGGCGCGACGATTCTCAATCAAGTCAAGCGCTTGCGTCTTCTGGCACGAAGCCTGCTTTGTCGATCGTGAAGCCGGTCACAGGCTGTTGTCCCCGACCACTCGGTGGGCGACCGCCGACGATGCGGCCAAGACCTTTCACATTCGCTACCGGAGTCACTGCTATGGTGGAAACGTTCTACGAGGTGATGCGGCGCCAGGGGATCTCCCGACGCAGCTTCCTCAAGTATTGCAGCCTGACCGCTGCAGCGCTGGGCCTGGGCCCGGAGTTCGCGGGCAAGATCGCCCATGCGATGGAGACCAAGCCACGGATCCCGATCCTCTGGCTGCACGGGCTGGAGTGCACCTGTTGTTCGGAGTCGTTCATTCGCTCGGCCCATCCGCTGGCCAAGGACGTGATCCTGTCGATGGTGTCACTGGACTACGACGACACGATCATGGCCGCCGCCGGCACGCAGGCGGAGGCGATCATCGACGAGACGATCGAGAAGTACGACGGCAATTTCATTCTCGCGGTCGAGGGCAATCCGCCGCTGAATCAGGACGGCATGTCCTGCATCATCGCCGGCAAGCCATTCGTGGAGCAGCTCCGGCACGTGGCCAACCACTGCAAGGCGATCATCTCCTGGGGGTCCTGCGCCTCCTACGGCTGCGTGCAGGCGGCCCGCCCGAACCCGACGCAGGCGACGCCGGTGCACAAGATCATCCACGACAAGCCGATCATCAAGGTGCCGGGCTGCCCGCCGATCGCCGAAGTGATGACGGCGGTGGTGACCTACATCCTCACCTTCGAGCGTTTCCCGGAGCTGGACCGTCAGGGCCGGCCCAAGATGTTCTACAGCCAGCGAATCCACGACAAGTGCTACCGCCGCCCCCATTTCGACGCCGGTCAGTTCGTCGAATCCTTCGATGACGAGGGGGCGCGCAAGGGGTACTGCCTCTACAAGGTGGGCTGCAAGGGGCCGACCACCTACAACGCCTGCTCGACGATCCGCTGGAACGAGGGCACGTCGTTCCCGATCCAGGCCGGCCACGGCTGCATCGGCTGCTCCGAGGACGGCTTCTGGGACAAGGGGTCGTGGTACGCCCGTCTCACCGACATCCATCAGTTCGGCATCGAGGCCAACGCCGACAAGGTCGGCGCCACCGCTGCCGCCGTCGTGGGCACGGCCATCGCCGCCCATGCCGCCATTTCCGCCGTCAAACGCGCGCAACGCAAAGGAGATTGATTCATGGCCGTCATCCAGACTCCCAACGGTTTTACGCTGGACGACTCCGGCAAACGGGTCGTCGTCGATCCGGTCACCCGCATCGAGGGGCACATGCGCTGCGAGGTGAACCTCGATGAAAACAACGTCATTCGCAACGCGGTCTCGTCGGGAACGATGTGGCGCGGGCTGGAGGTGATTCTGAAGGGGCGCGACCCGCGCGACGCCTGGGCCTTCGTCGAACGCATCTGCGGCGTCTGCACCGGCTGCCATGCGCTCACTTCGGTGCGGGCGGTGGAGGATGCGCTGGGCATCAGGATCCCGCCCAACGCCCATCTGATTCGCGAGATGATGGCCAAGACGCTACAGGTCCACGACCATGTGGTGCACTTCTACCATCTGCACGCGCTGGACTGGGTCAACCCGGTCAATGCGCTGAAGGCCGATCCCAAGGCGACATCGCAGCTGCAGCAGATGGTCTCGCCCCATCATCCGCTGTCGAGCCCCGGCTATTTCCGCGACATCCAGACACGGATCAAGAAGTTCGTCGAGTCGGGGCAGCTCGGCCCGTTCAAGAACGGCTACTGGGACAATCCGGCCTACAAGCTGCCGCCGGAGGCCGATCTGATGGCGGTGGCCCACTATCTGGAGGCGCTCGACCTGCAAAAGGAGTTCGTCAAGGTCCACACCATCTTCGGCGGCAAGAACCCGCACCCCAACTACCTGGTGGGCGGTGTGCCCTGCGCCATCAACATGGACGGCGATATGTCGGCAGGGGCGCCGCTCAACATGGAGCGCCTCAACTTCGTCAAGGCACGGATCGACGAGATGGTGACGTTCAACAAGAACGTCTATGTGCCCGACGTCATCGCCATCGCCAGTTTCTACAAGAACCAGCTCTGGGGCGGCGGCATCGGCGCGCTCAGCGTCATGGACTACGGCGCCTACCCGAAAGTCAACTACGACAAGTCCACCGATCAGCTGCCCGGCGGCGTCATCCTCAACGGCAACTGGGACGAGGTCATGCCCATCGATCCGCGCGATCCAGAGCAGGTGCAGGAATTCGCCGCCCACTCCTGGTACAGCTACCCGGACGAGTCCCGCGGGCTGCACCCCTGGGACGGCATCACCGAACCGAACTACGAGCTGGGCCCCAACACCAAGGGCAGCCGCACCCACATCGAACAGCTCGACGAAACGGCGAAATACTCCTGGATCAAGTCGCCTCGCTGGCGCGGTCACGCGGTCGAGGTCGGCCCGCTGTCACGCTACGTGCTGGCCTATGCCCAAGGCGTCGAATACGTTCAGGAGCAGGTCAACCGCAGCCTCGCCGCCTTCAATGCGCTGGCCGGCACCAACCTGGATGCCAAGACCGCGCTCAACTCCACCATCGGCCGCACGCTGGCACGGGCGCTGGAGTCGGAATACTGCGGCGACATGATGGTGGACGACTGGAACGAGCTGATCGGCAACATCAAGAACGGCGACACCAGCACGGCCAATATGGAGAAGTGGGATCCGTCCACCTGGCCAAAGGAGGCCAAGGGGGTCGGCACCGTGGCGGCACCACGGGGGGCGCTGGGCCACTGGATCAAGATCAGGGACGGCAAGATCGAGAACTACCAGTGCGTCGTGCCCACCACCTGGAACGGCTCGCCACGCGATCCCGCCGGCAACATCGGCGCCTTCGAGGCATCACTGATGAACATTCCGGTGGAACGCGCCGACGAACCGGTGGAGATCCTGCGCACACTGCACAGCTTCGACCCCTGCCTGGCCTGCTCCACCCATGTGATGAGCGAGGACGGTGAGGAGCTGGCCAATGTCAAAGTTCGCTGATTTCGAGGAGAAGACCATGTCTGCAATCAAACGACTCGCCCCCGCCGTGGCACTGACCGCCCTGGCCGCCGGACCCGCCAGCGCGCACCCGGTCGGCCATGGCGGATTTTCCATCCCGGCGCTGATCGCCCATCTCGCCACCAACGCCTTCCACATCGGTATCGTCGTCGCCGCCGTGGCGGTCGTGATGATGCTGGCGCGCAGGCCCCGTTCCTCCCGTGATCCGTCGGAGGCCGCCGATGAGTAACCCCAGCCTCGCCCCGCACAGCGAGCCGTCGGTCTATGTCTACGAGGCGCCACTGCGCCTCTGGCACTGGATCAACGCGCTGGCGATCACCGTGCTCGCCATCACCGGCTATTTCATCGGCTCACCACCGCCGGCAATGGGTGGCGAAGCCAGCGATCACTACCTGTTCGGCTATATCCGGTTCGCCCATTTCGCCGCCGGCTACATTCTCGGCATCGGCTTCGTCTTTCGCATCTACTGGGCCGTCGTCGGCAACCGGCACGCCCGCGAAATCTTTTTCTACAACATACTGAAGGCGTCGTACTGGAAAGAGCTGTGGCACGAGGTGAAATGGTATCTGTTCCTGGAAAAGGCGCCGAAAAAATACGAGGGACACAACCCGCTGGCCATCTTCACGATGCACTGGATGTTCGTCTGGGGAATCACCTTCATGATCGTCACCGGCTTCGCCCTCTACGGCGAAGGCACGGGCCCCGGCTCCTGGGCGCACACCCTGTTCAGCAGTTGGCTGATCCCGCTGTTCGGCCAGAGCATGGACGTCCACACCTGGCACCACCTCGGCATGTGGCTGATCATTCTGTTCGTGATGATCCACGTCTACGTCGCCGTGCGGGAGGACATCATGTCCAGACAGTCGATCATCAGCTCGATGATCAGCGGCTGGAGAAACTTTCGTTCATAGCAAGATCCGCCGTGCCGTGGCCTCCCGCCCTTCTCTCCGGGCCACGGCGCGGCTTTTGCATTTCATCGCACGAACGCAATTCCGTTCGACGGCCACCCCGGATACGACGATGGCCGGCATGGCCGATGACATGGCGTAATCCGGGCTCCATCCCGGCCCGTCGCCAGCGGTCGGATCCAATGTCCCGCACAAGGCGTGCCGGGCGACGAAAATGCACAGGGAATCATCGCTTGCACCACCCGGGAATCCACTGTGGCGGAATCTACCGCCCCTTCGCGGTCGCCCCTTCGTCAGCATCACCCTGGACGCGATAGAAGGGAATCACCACAGGCGGCAGACGCATTCGGGAAAGGGTGCCAGCGGCATACTCACGCCAGTAGGGCCAGACGTGATAGCCCACATTGTGACGCGCAAACTCATCGAGCGCGGCGTCATCGACATCGGGATCGATCATGAGATATACCGCCGAAAACACTGCGGCAATCTCGACGAGAACGGCGCTGTCACCGTCGTCACCATCATCCCGACCGTTTGGCTCGACAAGCCGCAACCCGGTTGCATAGTGGAATTCCAGCAGATCATGCCTGCCACCGCCCTCATCCAGGCCATACCGTTCACGAAACCCAGTGGCACCAAAACGAAACTGCGTCACCAATTCCTGCTGGGGGAGGCTTTTGAACGGGGAGAAGCCGTCACATCCGTCGACCGTCGCCGAGACCAGCACAACATCCTGAATTACCAGGGCATCGGCGGCTTCACGGACCAACCGCCTATCCATTGGCAACAATACCCGGGGTTTGCCACTGTCCGTCGTTGGACGCTTTCAAAAAGGCACCACTGGGAATGGGCCTGCAGGCGCTCGAACCGAGAAACAAGGTTTTTTCGGTATGCCACTCCGCCTCTACTCTGGGTACGAGCCGAACCTCGACCCGAGCGTCCACGGCCATGGCCAGTTTGACCATGGTTTCCACCGTATAGTTGGCGTCACCACGCAATACCTTCGTGATATAGGCCGGCGACGTATCGATCTTCGCCGCCAGATCCTTCTTGCTCATGCCTTTTGCCTTGAGCATTTCACTCAAGCGGTTGGCAAAATCCAAAGTAATCCTGCTCACCCAATACTGGGGATGACGTCTTGCCCGCTTCAGCAGTGTTGCGAAACGCTTGCCATAACGCGCCATGATCATGATCTCCTAACCATCTTCCGTGCCATCTATCACACGGATACGGCCCGCCTGCCTGGCATCCAAATACGCTGCCTTGGCGCTGCGAGCCTGCTCTTTTTCGCGCTTTGGTGTCTTGTTGTCCTTCTTGAGAAAAGCATGAGCACAAATAATGACCCTGCCCTCGTCATAGAACCAGAGCACGCGAATTCGCCCCTTGCGGATCTGCCAGATGTCCCCTTGCTCATCGACACGATGGCAAATCTTCTTGTTGAGAGATCGCGGCCCTCGTGCATCTGAAGCGACCCGCTCCAACAACGGCATGAGTTGAGCCACCATGCCGCTGTACTGGCTCTCGATAGACTCAAGAAACATCAGGACACTGTCCAATGCATAGACCGTCCACAGATCGCTCTCGATCAGATAGAGGTCCATTGATTAACCCAAGAGTTAAATTTATACCCTGAACCCGCCACTTTCAAGCACCCTCCCTACTCCAACGGTCTTATTCCATCACATTCCCCCGGGCGCGACACCCCGGACCCAACCACGATGTGGCATGGGTCTAATACTGGGCATGGCGCCGATGCAAACCGGCGCGAGAGGCCGTCGGGAGGTTGGGAATCAGCATGGAGCCTCGTATATGCCGGGCAAGGGAGAAGCCCGGACCCAACGAAAAAGCCCGCGGAGCGCGGGCTTTTTCGTTGGCCGATGGCCGGAATATGGTGGCTATGCCCTGATTCGAACAGGGGACCCCATCATTATGAGTGATGTGCTCTAACCAGCTGAGCTACATAGCCATATCAGCGACGTGTTGGAGGCACGATTGGTCAACACCTTGTGTGCGACACGGAAGGCGCCGCGATTCTCGATGACGTCATGCCGTCGGAAAGGTGGGGAAGCCGGGCGTCGCTTTCCCGGTTTCCGCTGGAGAGAAAACCGGGTTGGTCTTTCCTCCGGGATATCGGGAGCGCGAAGCTTACCGAATAGGCTGTTTGTGGTCAATCGCCAATATTGGTCATACGTTGAAGCGGAAGTGGACGACGTCACCCTCCTGCATGATGTAGTCCTTGCCTTCGAGTCGCCACTTGCCGGCGTCCTTGGCGCCCTGTTCGCCACCACAGGCGATGAAGTCGTCGTAGCCGACCACTTCGGCGCGAATGAAGCCCTTTTCGAAGTCGGTGTGGATCTTGCCGGCGGCCTGGGGGGCGGTGGCACCGACGTGGACGGTCCAGGCCCGGACTTCCTTGACGCCGGCGGTGAAAAAGGTCTGCAACCTGAGCAGCCGGTAGCCGGCGTAGATGACGCGGTTGAGGCCGGGCTCTTCGAGGCCGAGGTCGTTGAGGAACTCGTCCCGCTCCGCGTCTTCGAGTTCGGAGAGGTCCATTTCAATCTGGGCACAGACGGGAACGACCTCGGCGCCCTCCCGCGCCGCGATTTCACGGACGGTGTCGAGGTGGGGGTTGTCGTCGAAACCATCCTCGGCGACGTTGGCGATGAAGAGGATGGGTTTGAGGGTGATGAGCCGCAGTTCGGCGATGCGCTTGGTCTCGTCTTCGTCCAGATCCAGCGTTCGCGCCGACTGCCCGGCCCCCAGGTGCGCCGCCAGCCGCTCCAGAACGGCTAGCTGGGCCTTGGCGGCCTTGTCGCCCGACTTGGCGACCCGGCCGACGCGGTTGACGGCCTTTTCCACCGCTTCGAGGTCGGCGAGCACCAGTTCGGTATTGATGGTGTCGATGTCGTCGGCCGGATCGATCCTGCCGGCGACGTGGACGATATCGTCGTTCTCGAAGCAGCGCACCACCTGGGCAATGGCGTCGGTATCGCGGATGTGGCCAAGAAACTGGTTACCCAGCCCTTCCCCTTTGGAGGCCCCTTCGACCAGCCCGGCGATATCGACGAACTCCATCGTCGTCGGCACCACGCGCTCGGGCTCGACGATCTTCGCCAGCTCGTCGAGCCGCGGGTCGGGCACCGGGACGACACCCACATTGGGCTCGATGGTGCAGAAGGGGTAGTTGGCGGCCTGGATGCCCGCCTTGGTAAGCGCATTGAAAAGCGTCGATTTGCCAACATTGGGCAGGCCGACGATGCCACATTTGAATCCCATGGATGCTTCCTATCGAGAGTGGAGCTGGTTCATCGCCTTGTCGAACTCGCCGGCGACGATCAGCTCGGCCCGGCGCGCGGCGTCATCGATGGCGTTGCGGATCTGCTGATCCTCCGCCTTGCGCGGCCGGTCGAGGACGTAGTCGATGACTTGGTCACGGTGTCCGGGATGGCCGATACCGATGCGCAGCCGCCAGAAATCCTTGCCGACATGGCTGAAGATGTCGCGCAGACCATTGTGGCCGCCATGGCCGCCCCCCCGTTTGAGCCGGCAGGTGCCGGGCTCGAGGTCGAGCTCGTCGTGGGCCACCAGCAGTTCGTCGATGCCGATCTTGTAGAACTGCATCAGTTGACGCAACGCGATGCCGCTGCGGTTCATGAAGGTGGTGGGCTTGAGCAGCCAGACCGGCTGGCCACCGACGCTCACCCTGGCCACGTCGCCGGAGAACTTGGTCTCGTGTCCGAAACGCCCCTGGTGACGCCGCGCCAGCTCGTCCACAAACCAAAACCCGGCATTGTGCCGGGTCTGGTCATATTTTGGCCCCGGGTTGCCGAGGCCGGCGATCAGTCGAATGGCCATCAGGCGCTACGGCGGGATTACTCCTCGCCCGCTTCCTCGCCTTCCTCGCCTTCGTCACCCGTCTTCATGCCGCGACCTTTCTGGATGATGACGACAGCAAGATCGTGCTCGGGCCCTTGCGCCAGTTCCGGCAGCTCGACGCCCGGCGGCAGCTTGATGTCGGACATGTGGATGGTCTCGCCCACGCCCAGGGCACCCAGATCGACCTCGATGAACTCGGGCAGCGCGCTCGGCAGGCAGGTGATCTCCACATCGGTGAGAAGGTGGTTGACGATACCGCCCAACTTGACGCCCGGCGCGCTGTCCTCGTTGATGAAGTGCAGCGGCACGTGGGTGCGCAGCAGCTCGTTCTCGTCGATGCGCATCAGGTCGAGATGCAGGATCAGCGCCTTGGAGGGATGGCGCTGCACGTCCCGCAGCACCACCTTCTCCTCTTTGCCTTCCAGCTTGAGGGTGAGGATCTGCGAGTAGAACGCCTCATCATCGAGGTGGTTGCGGATAACGTGGTGGGTCAGCGTGATCGCCACCGGCTCCTTGCCCGCGCCGTAGACGATGGCGGGCATCTTGTCTTCGCGACGCAGGCGGCGGCTCGCACCCTTTCCCTGCTCTGTCCGAAGCTCGGCTTCCAGTACATAGTTATGGCTCATGATGTTTTCCGTGTTTACAGATTGAAAAAAAACCGACCACCGCCTCTGCCATGGCCGGGCATCCGTCCTCGCGACCAAGGACGGTTCTCGGGGCGAACCCCAAAATCGACGGAGCCTGTCGCACGACAGGCTCCGCAAGGTCGGATCCGGCTCGGCGCCGTCACTCCTCGAACAACTCCGACACCGACTCCTCGCGATTGATGCGGCGCATGGTATCGGCCAGCATATCGGCGGTGGTCAGCACCCGGATCTTTTTGGACCGCTCCGCCTCCGGCTTGAGCGGAATCGTATCGGTGACCACCAGTTCGTCGAGCACCGAGTTTTCGATGTTCTCGATGGCCGGCCCCGACAGCACCGGATGGGTGATATAGGCCGACACCCGATCGGCACCGTTCTCCTTCAACGCGATGGCCGCCTCGCAAAGCGTGCCGGCGGTGTCGACGAGATCGTCCACCACCACGCAGTCGCGCCCGGCGACATCACCGATGATGTGCATCACCTTGGAAACCCCCGGGCGCGGACGGCGCTTGTCGATGATCGCCAGCTTGTTGCCGATACGGGTGGCAAACGCCCGCGCCCGCACCACGCCACCGACATCGGGGGAGACGACCGTCAGCTTGTCGCTGCTGGGGTTGCGCTCGACGATATCCTCCAGCAGCACCTTGGAGCCGTAGATATTGTCCACCGGCAGATCGAAAAAGCCCTGCACCTGATCGGCGTGCAGGTCGATGGTCAACACCCGGTCCACACCGACGACCGTGAGCAGATTGGCCACCACCTTGGCCGTGATCGGCACCCGCGCCGACCGCACCCGGCGATCCTGGCGTGCATAACCGAAATAGGGGATGACAGCGGTGATCCGGCCTGCCGAGGAGCGACGCAGCGCGTCGACCATGATCAGCAGTTCCATCAGATTGTCGTTGGTCGGCTCGCAGGTGGACTGGACGATGAAGACGTCATGCCCCCGGACGTTTTCGAGAATCTCCACCTGGATCTCGCCGTCGCTGAAACGACCGACCTTGGCCTTGCCCAGCCGCAGACCCAGCTTGTCGACGATCGCCTCCGCCAGCCTGGTATTTGCATTGCCGGCAAATACCATCATTCCTGATATATCGGACACTTTGCTTCTTCCGCTTTGGGATATCTGTTGAGACGATCCAGGCTCGATGTTTGCGAGCGGACAGGCGGTGCGCCGGTCCGGCGCGGTCGCGGGTTGTTCGCCTACCCCGCATACCGGAAAAAAGTGGCTGGGCCGGCAGGATTCGAACCTGCGCATGCCGGGATCAAAACCCGGTGCCTTACCGCTTGGCGACGGCCCATCTTTTATTGACCGGCAAACAGGTCTTCCTGACCTGTTGCCGGATCGCCTTTGAAACGCTGGCGGAACTGCGCGGAGTCCCTGGCCTTTCAAAGGCTCACATCGCTCGATCCGATGCGGCGCTCAACACATGCTCCGGCGCTGGTCCGCGTCAGAGCGATTGCAGCAATGGCGAGCGAGTCACGCCCCGTGCCGCAAACCCACGCAGACCGGCTGGCAGTTGCGCGAGTATTCTAGCAGCTTGGGCTTCGTCCGCAACGGCGGCGAAGATGCAGCTACCCGTGCCGGTCAATCGCGAAGGCGCAAATTTGTCCAGCCATTTCATGGCTTTGTCGACTTCGGGATACCGCTTGCGCACCAGTGGCTCGAACACGTTGTCACCGCCGGAGGCGAGAAAGTCGCGTATTGTGATCGGGGCGCAGTCCCGTGTCAATTCCGGCGAGGCAAAAAGCGCCGGCGTGGCGATATGGACGTCGGGGCGCAGCACCACGAACCAGCGCGATGGCAATGACACCGGTTCGAGCCGTTCACCGATGCCTTCGGCCCAGGCCGTATGACCATGGACGAAGACCGGCACGTCCGCGCCCAGCCGCTGCCCCAGCCGGGCGAGGTCGTCACGGGAGAGGCCACAACCCCAGAGCGCATTGAGCGCCACCAGCGTGGTGGCCGCATCGGAGCTGCCGCCACCCAGCCCGCCGCCCATCGGCAAGCGCTTGTCGATATGGATTCTGACGCCGCGTGAGACGCCGGCCTCGTCGCGCAGCAGCCGCGCCGCGCCGACGATCAGATCCGACGCGGCCGGCACCCCGGGCACGTCGGTGATGCGCTCGACCACCGGATCGTCGGTGACATCGAAAGCCAGCTCGTCCCCATGATCGAGCAGCTGGAAAAGCGTCTGCAATTCATGATAGCCGTCGTCACGACGGCCGGTGATATGAAGAAAGAGGTTCAGCTTGGCTGGCGCCGGCCAGCGGCGCAACCCGTCGGGCAGTGCGCTCATTCCCAGGATTTGATCAGCAGCTTGAGCCGGACGTTGCCCTGCGCCATCTTCGTCAGTTTTGGCAGCGCGAGCTTGTCATCGCTCTGATAGCTGGCGATGCGCATCGACCAGCCGCCCTGCTCCAGCGCCACCAGACGCCCATTGTCGTCGAACTCCTGCCGCCAGGCGACGGTGGTCGGATCGGGCAGCCCCTTGACCCACCAGGTGAGGCTGCGCACCGGGATCGACCAACCAAGATATTTCTGCAGCAGCCGTTCGGGATTGTCGCCGCGGAAGGACTGCCCCTGCGCGGTCTGCAGATCGACCGCCTTGTCGTCTCCGCGCAGCCAGGCGACGCGGCGGCCGACCGGATCGAACAGACGGATGTCGAACCGCTCTCCGTTCTGCAGCCACACCAGCGCCGCGCTGAAACCGTCGTTCTCCAACTGCACCCCGAGGCGGCCATCGAGCTTCCAGGTGGTGATGGGCGCGAGCTTCTCGGCCCGCTCGACCGCCAGCTCGCTGGGCCATACCCCCGCCGGGACGCCCGGCTTGGTCGCAGGCGCGGTGGCACAACCGGCCAACAACACGGCCACCAGCCACGGCAACAGAGCAGATAGAGTCCGCGCCCTCGTCAATCGAGCATCCCCTTCACCTGCAGCAGGCGTTCATCGTCGGGGGCAGCCTTGAGCGCCTCGCCCAGCACCTCGCGCGCCTTCTCCTTTTCGCCCCGTTTGAGATAGACCTCCACCAGATGGGCCGCGATCTCGGCATCGGGGGTGATGCTGTAGGCCTTCCGCAGATAATCGATGGCCGCCTCCAGATCACCCAGCCGGTATTTGACCCACCCCATGCTGTCGATGATGGCGGCATCGTCGGGACGCAGCTTCAGCGCCTTCTCGATGTAGTCGTAGGCTTCCCGGTAGCGATCGGTGCGGTCGGCCAGCGTGTAGCCCAGCGCATTGAGCGCGGTGGCGTTGTCCGGCTCCTTCTCCAGAATCTTTTTCAGGTCGCGCTCCAGCCAGTCGATATGGCCGATGTTCTCCGCCACCATCGCCCGCGCGTAGAGCAAGTCGGTGTTGTCGGGATATCGGTCGAGCAGGTCGCTGTAGAAGTCGTAGGCCTTGCGAGGCCCCTGATGGTCCCGGATCAGCTCCCCTTCGAGCAGATAGAGCCGCAGCTTCATCGGCTCGCTGGCCGCCTTCTCCTGCAGGCTGTGGAGATAGTTCCGCGCCTCGTCGATCTGGCCATTCTGCGCCATCAGCATGGCGATACGGGACTTGGCCTCGAAGAAATACTCACCATCGTGAATGCGGGAGTACCACTGCACCGCTTCGGGGACGTTGCCCTCCTCCTCGGCCAGCACCCCCAGGTAGTAGAACGCCTCATTGCGATGCGTCGGGGACTCGGTGAGACGATCGAGACGCGCCCGCGCCGCCGCCTTGCGCCCCAGCTCGATCTCCAGCAGCGCGGCACTGTAGATCAGATCCATGTCGTCCGGGCGCTCGGCCAGCATGCGCTCGTACTGCGCCAGCGCCTGCTCGTAACGGCGTGCCTGCACCAGCATCCGCGCATAGTTGTGGCGCAACTCGACATCGGCCGGATCGGCATCGACCAGCCGCTTCATCCCGGCCAGCGCGGCCTCCACATCACCCAGCGCCAACATGCTGCGAAAACGGACGATCTGCGCCTTGCGGCTGTCGGGGTCGAGCTTCAGCGCCGCCTCCGCCGCCGCCTTCGCCCCCGCGTAGTCGTGCGCGCGATAGGCCATTTCGGCATAGGTCTGCTGCGCATGGACCACATTGGCATAGCGCTTGCGCAGCAGATCCATCGTCTCGAGAGCCGCCTGGGTCATGCCCTCGCCTCCCAGCATCAGATTGATGTGGGCAAAGGAGCTTTCGTAGGCCTTCTCACCCGCCTGATCGATGACGCGCGCCAAATACTCCGCCGCCTTCTCCGGCTGCTCCATCTGCACATGGAGCACCGCCGCCATGCGCAGCGCCTCGGGATTGTCCGGTTCCAACGCCACCCAACGCTTGACCGCATCGAAGGCCAGATCGTAATCCCGCGCGTAGAGCGCGATCTTGGCCGTGCGCGCGGCGATCTCCGGGTCGTCACTGAGCTTGGCCGCTTCGAGATAGTGCTTGGTGGCCTCTTCCAGATTCCCCAGCTTGCCGGTGATCTCACCGGCCAACACCTGATAGACCAGCTCCGCCCGCTTCTCGATCTCCGGGCTGATGGGGGGCGCGCCAACCGGCAGCTGCGGTCCGGTGGGCGGTGTCGTGGCGCAACCAGCCACCGACAGCGCTGCCGCAACGGCCACCGCGAGAAGGGATGTTCTGGTCATGTTCCATTGGCCTCGGGAAATAGCGTGCCCGTATCTTAGCAGAACTCCCCCCGCTTTCACGGACCCGCCGCTCACCGTGACCGCGACCCTTCCGGGAGGGATCTCATCATTCGGCCGATTGGGTCATGCTCTACGGAAGGATGACAACGAGATCGCTGAAAACAACCGGCTTTCACAACGCCTCGCTCGAGTCCCCATGGCATCATTCGCCGCCCACTCTCCGGTACAGGCAGTCGTTGTGGCGGAGAATACCTCGCCGAAACACATCGTTTTCCAGCCGGTCGAAGTGGACGACATCCATTGATTGAAGGCGATGGGCAATTCATCGAGTTCATTCCACAGGCGGGCAAATGTGGCCTCGTCCATCTCCGGCGCGAACACGGCGAGGCCGATATCCGACCCGACCCGGGCCGGTGCTCGTACCGGGCGGGAGATGAAAACCACCACACTTTCAATTTGCAGGTAGCGCGAAAATACCAAAACGAGCGCGTCGATAATGCCGGTGGAAAACCCCAGCATTTCGGTCTGGGCGGTCAGCACCATGCCGTGCTCTCCTCACGCAGCGCCTCAAGCAAGGGCAGCGCGGTGGTGCAGACGAATGTGTACACCTCGCGCGCCAACCGGTCATCGTAGCTATGACTGGTGAGGTCGCGTTATTGCAGCATCCCCGACCAGCGGTTGCCGTCGTCGAGAAGTTGCGCGGCAACAGACGCCCGGACCACTGCTCTCGGGGTTGCCGCTTCGATCCCTTCCTGCTCCAGCCTGGATTTGAGCATCTTCCAGGCCAGTTCATGGCTGAACTCGAAACGCTGGATGGCCGCGCCCCGAACAAGTTCGTTTTCCGGCCGCCGGGCTGCTTCACGCTGCCGAAGCCTTTACCTCCACCACCTGCCCGATCACTTCCACCCAATCCAACTCCCGTTGACTCGTCGTAACCGCCCCCTGTCACCGCCCTCCCGAAACCAACAGGGAACTTTACGGCTTTAGACTAACGGCCAGGCCGTTTTCATCTTGTAAACTGCTGCGCCATCATCGAAAATCCAGCCTCCCTGGTTCCCCCCTGCCCATCTATGTCCCTGCTCACCATCGGCATCAACCACAAGACGGCGCCAGTCGAGATACGCGAGCGGATCGTCTTTGCCAGCGAACACCTGCCGGAGACGCTGGCGGAGCTGAAGGCGCTGCCGGGCATCGAGGAGGCGTCGGTGCTTTCCACCTGCAACCGCACCGAGGTGACGTGCTGGCACAACAGCGACGAGGCCGAACAGACGCTGGTGGACTGGATCGCGCGGCGCCACGACTTCCATCCCGATCATCTCTCCGACTATCTGTTCGCCCATCGCGACGCCGAGGCGGTGCGCCACATGCTGCGTGTCGCCTGCGGGCTGGATTCGCTGGTGCTCGGGGAGCCGCAGATCCTTGGTCAGCTCAAGAACGCCTGGCAGGCGGCCAAGCAGTATCGCGGGCTGGGCCGCCATCTGGACCGGCTCTACCAACACAGCTTCACCACCGCCAAGCAGATCCGCACCGAGACCGCGATCGGTTCCAGCGCGGTGTCGGTGGCTTTCGCCGCCGTCGGCCTGGCAAAGAAGATCTACGGCGATCTGAACAAACATACGGCCCTGCTGATCGGCGCTGGGGAGACCATCGAGCTGGCGGCACGGCATCTGGATGCCCAGGGCATCGGCAGGCTGATCGTCGCCAACCGCACGGTGGAGCGGGCGGCCACGCTCGCCAACGAGTTCGGCGGCGAGGCCATTGCCCTGCCCGACCTCACCGAGCGACTGGCCGACGCCGACGTGGTGATCTCCTCCACCGCCAGCCCGCTGCCGATTCTCGGCAAGGGGACGGTGGAGCGGGCGCTGAAGAGGCGCAAGCGCCGCCCGATCTTCATGGTCGATATCGCCGTGCCGCGCGACATCGAACCGGAGGTGGGCGAGCTGGCCGACATCTACCTCTACACCGTCGACGATCTCCACGACGTCATCGAGGAAAACATGAAGTCCCGCCGGCAGGCAGCGGAAAAGGCGGAGGAACTGGTCGATGCCCAGGTGGACGCCTTCATGGGCTGGCTCAAGAGCCAGGACGCCGTCCACACCATTCGTCGCTTCCGCGGCGAGGCCCAGGCCACCGGCCAGGCCGTCGCCGCCCAGGCCAAGCGGCTGCTGCAACAGGGACGCGACGCGGAGGAGGTGATCGACTTTCTCACCCATACGCTGACCAACAAGCTGCTGCACGCACCCACCGCATCGCTCAACCAGGCGGCGCGCGAGGGCCGCGGCGAGCTGCTCGACGCCGCGATCGAGATCTTCAAGCTCCAGCAGGACGATTGACGGGCACCACCGGCGATGCACGTTTATCACCAAGGCTTGATCGTCTCCGCGCTCGACTCCCCGTGTACGCCATGTACACTGCGGTTGCGCGCACAGCGACGCCTCGCCCCGACACAGACACCACCGATCCCGCAGGCACCCTGACCTTATATATCGATGAAAGATTCCGTCCGCCAGAAACTGGAAAACCTGCGCGAGCGCTTCGAGGAAGTGACCGCCCTGCTCGGCGACGCCGAAACCATCAACGACCAGGCGCGCTTCCGCGCGCTGTCGCAGGAGTACGGCCAACTGGAGCCGGTGATCCAGTCGTTCGAGGCCTATCTCGACGCCGAGCAGGAGCTGGCCAGCACCGAGGAGATGCTCCGCGACAGCGATCCCGAGATCAAGGAGATGGCCAGCGAGGAGCGCAAGACGCTGTTGCCGCGCATCGAAGCGCTGGAGAAGGCGCTGCAAAAACACCTGCTGCCGAAGGATCCGAAGGACGACAGCAACGTCTTCCTGGAGATCCGCGCCGGCACCGGCGGCGACGAGGCGGCGCTGTTCGCCGGCGATCTGTTCCGGATGTACTGCCGCTACGCCGAGCAACGCGGCTGGCAGATCGAGGTGCTCAGCGAGAGCCCCGGCGAACACGGCGGATACAAGGAGATCATCAGCCGCATCGTTGGCCACGGCGCCTATTCGCGGCTCAAGTTCGAATCGGGCGCCCACCGCGTCCAGCGGGTGCCGGAGACCGAATCCCAGGGCCGCATCCACACCTCCGCCGCCACCGTCGCCGTCATGCCCGAGGCGGACGAGCTCGAGACGGTGGAGATCAATCCGGCCGATCTGCGCATCGACACCTACCGCGCCTCCGGCGCCGGCGGCCAGCACGTCAACAAGACCGATTCCGCCGTGCGCCTGACCCACCTGCCCACCGGCATCGTCGTCGAATGTCAGGACGAACGCTCGCAACACAAAAACAAGGCCCGCGCGCTGGCGCTGTTGCAAGCCAGGATCGAGGACCAGCAGCGCCAGCAGCAGGCATCGGAAGAGTCGGCGCTGCGCAAGAACCTGGTCGGCAGCGGCGACCGCTCCGAGCGTATCCGCACCTACAACTTCCCTCAGGGGCGGCTGACCGACCACCGCATCAACCTGACGCTCTACAAGCTGGAGGAGATCCTCGCCGGCGATCTCGACCAGGTGATCGACCCGCTGCTCAACGAACACCAGGCCGAGCAACTGGCGGCGCTGGGCATTCAGGCGTGACGGACGACTGAACGGCCCATGCCCCGGATCGACCAGCTGCTGCGCGACGCCGCGGCCCGCATCCCCTCCGACAACCCGCGGCTCGACGCCGAAATCCTGCTCGCCCACCTGCTCGGCAAGCCACGCAGCTTCCTCTACGCCTGGCCGGCGCACGAAACGGATGCCGCCACGGCGACCACCTTCGAGACGTTGCTGCAGCGCCGTATCGCCGGCGAGCCGGTGGCCTATCTGCTGGGGGAGCGGGAGTTCTGGTCGTTGCCGCTGACGGTGACGCCCGAGGTGCTGATCCCTCGCCCCGAGACCGAACGGCTGGTGGAGTTGGCGCTGACGCTCGGCCCGGCTGGCGCCGCCGACGTGCTCGATCTCGGCACCGGCAGCGGCGCCATCGCCATCGCCCTGGCCAGCGAACGCCCGGGCTGGCGGCTGCTGGCCACCGACCGCAGCACGGCCGCCCTCGAGGTGGCCCACGGCAACGCCAGCCGCCACCGCCTCGGCAACATCGGCTTCGTCGCCACCGACTGGTATGCCGCCATCGCCGCCACCCCCCGCTTCGACCTCATCGTCAGCAATCCACCCTACATACGCGCCGGCGATCCGCACCTGGGCCGCGACGGCCTGCCATACGAGCCTGCCGACGCGCTGGTGGCCGGCGACGACGGTCTCGACGACATCCGCCGCATCGCCGCCGGCGCCGCCGCCCGGCTTCGTCCGGGCGGCTGGCTGCTGCTGGAACACGGTCACGACCAGGGGGCCGCCGTGCGCCAACTGCTGGAACGCGCCGGCCTCGCCGATGTCCAGACCAGCACCGACCTGGCCGGCCACGAGCGTGCTACACTCGGCAGGCGACATTCGAACGCCCGGACACCATGAGCAACACCTCCGCAACCACCTGGCGCGTGCTGGGAACGCTGATCCGGATTCGCTTCACCGATCCGGCGGAGATGCCCTGCACCGCCGACTACCTCACCGCCGCCTGCAACCAGGTGGGCACACTCACCACCCTGCCTCCGATCGACAAACCGGAGGTCCACCGCGCGCTGGCCGAACTGATCAAGATGGGGCTGGTCCGCGTCGAGGAGACCATGGGCACGTTCCGTTACGGCGAAACGGCAGCCAACCGCTTCCAGTTGACGCCGGCGGAACACGCCGTCCTCGCGGTGTTGCTGCTCAACCGCCCGTTGACGGCGATGGAACTGCTGAAGGAGAGCTACCGCCTCTACCCGTTCCGCAGCACCTCGCAGATCACCGAGACGATCGACTCGCTGGAGAGCGCCCACCCCGTGGCCCTGGCGCGGCACTGGCCACCGACCACCGATGGCGACGCCCGGTTCACCCATGCGCAATACGAGGAGGCGGCCCCGGCCCCGGCGCCGACCGCCGGGCCGGTCCCGCAGCCACCCGACGAGCTGGAACAGCGGGTGGCGGAACTGGAGCAGCTGATCGACCACATCGCGCCGCCACTGGACCACGAACGCTGATCATGCCCAACCACCACCACCGCGCCCGCAAGCGCTTCGGTCAGAACTTCCTCCACGACGCCAACATCCTGCGTAACATGGTGCGCGCCATCGCACCACGGCCGGACGACAACCTCGTCGAGATCGGTCCCGGCAAGGGGGCGCTGACGCTGCCGCTGTTGCGGGCGGCCGGTCGTCTCGAGGTGATCGAACTGGACCGGGATCTGATCGAGCCGCTGCGCCAAAAGGCGGCCGGGGTCGGCGAGCTGATCATCCACGGCGCCGATGCGCTGCGCTTCGACTTTGCCGCGCTGGCGGCGGACAACGGGCCGTTGCGGGTGGTCGGCAACCTCCCCTACAACATCTCCACACCGCTGATCTTCCACCTGCTCGATCACCGCGACCACCTCATCGACATGCACTTTCTGCTGCAGAAGGAGGTGGTGGAACGGATGGGCGCCGCACCGGGCGGCAAGGACTACGGTCGCCTCAGCGTCATGGTGCAGTACCACTGCCGGGTCGAGCGGTTGTTCGGCGTCGGGCCGGCCGCCTTCAGGCCCCGGCCGAAGGTGGAGTCGGCCTTCGTCCGCCTCACCCCCCACCCACCGGCGGTGGCCGCCCATGACCTGAAGCGGCTGGAGCATCTCGTCCGCCTGGCCTTCACCCAGCGGCGCAAAACGCTACGCAAGAGTCTCAGGGACGTGGTGACCGAGTCGGCCTTCGAGGCCGCCGGGGTCGATCCGGGCCAGCGGCCGGAACAACTGGACGTGGCGGCCTTCGTCAGACTGTCGAACCTGTCTTGACCGGGGTTATTGGAAGAATCTCAGCAGCCCTTTTGCCCGATTCACCCATCGCCATGGCAGCGGCTCGGGCTACAGGCGAATCGAACAGACGGCCTCACTGGGATTCGCCCAATATCCCGCATTCTGGTGAAATGTCCGGGCTATCGGCCGGAACGCTTCACCAGGCGCAACGGCACCGGCGGCGATGCCTCCACCTCGTCGAGGATCTCCAGCAGCCGCTGCTTGGCGCCGTGGCGCCGGCGCAGTGTGGCGAGAAAGTCGGTGAACGCCGCCTGCCAGCCGTTGCGCAGACAGAGCGTCCGCAGGCGTTTCAGCACCTCACCGGCCTGGCGGTAGGACTTGACCCGCACCTCGTCGATCCACGACTCGGCGATCCGCTCCAGAAGCCCGCGGGCGATCTCGGGGTGGGCATCGGCGGCCGCGTCGGCAATCCGCTGGGCCAGGCCGCGATGCCAGTGCATCCGCTCGAAACAGCGGGCGGCATAGTCGATCTCCCCCTCGTCGAGCAGAATCTCCACCAGCAGCCGCAGGTGCCGCTCCTTTTGGTGAATGGGGTGATCGTCCAGCGTCAGTGCCAGCCCCGTCGGCGGCAATGGCCAGGCCGGTGGCTTGCGCTGGATCTCCCCGAACTCCAGCCAACCGAGCAACTGCAACTGCACCAACTCCCAGCGCTCGGGGTCGGCCACGGCTCCCCGCAGACGCCGGTAGGCGTCGAGGCTGGGGCGGGCCAGAAACTCATCGGCACGAAACGCAGCCACCAGCAGCCGGTCGCCGCGCTGCCGCGCCAGTGTCAGCAGAAAGTGCGCCAGTTGCCAGGCGATCTCGGGATGGTGCTCGATGGTGACGGCGAAGCCCTGCCGTGCCCAGCTCTCTGCCTCCGCCTCATAGCCGTGATCGGCCAGGTGATGCACCAGTGCCGGATAACCGAGCGTATGGGGCAACTCCATCATCAATACATCGGTGGCGGCATCGATCTCGCCCATCCGTGCGAGCGCGGCGACGATGTCGCCGATCAGCTCGCCGCGCTGGGTGGCGGCACCGGCATAGACCGGCTGCCCGCCGCTCTGGATCACCTCGCCGAGACGAATCTGGAAATACTCGGCCGCCTCGCGCCAGTCCCGTGGCGGCAGCAGGGCATCGTCGATCGGCGCCGGCAGGGTCTCGAGCAGCGAGAGGTGATCCAGCAGCAGGAAATCCCAATACCAGATGAGCTTGTCGATGGGACGCCAGTCGATCCGCCGCAGGGCCTGGAACGCCACCTCGATGCAGGCGGCGGTTTCGCCAGCCACCTCGCAAGGGTCGCTCTGGCGCGCCGCATCGGCGGTGGCGAAGGAGAGCATCGCGGGCGCCAGTTCCAGCAAACGGACCAGCGCACCGCAGTGGAGCAGGCTGCTGAAGCCCCGGTGGATCGAACCATAGTCGGCCCCGGTGATACGGGCACCGGATCCGGCCGGACCGCCTCCAACCGCCGCTGGCGGCGTCTCGGCGTCCTCGGCCTGGAGGCGGCGCAGCAGCCAGTCGCCCAGCAGCGGATCGTCATCGGCCATCGACGTGATCAGCTCGACCAGCGCCGACTTGCTGCGCCGTCCGAGCAGTTTCCGCAGTGTAGAACTCCGTTGCGAAGAAGGCATTTCCCTAGCCCGAATCGTTCATGAGAGTTCCCCGGCCATCCCATGACGCCACCGGGGTGAGGCGATGCCGCCCGGTCGTCCGCTTGTTTTCCAGAAGAATCGGCATAGTGACTCTGTTTTTCGGCGTTGCCACGAAGGCTTCGGCACGATGCTTGCTCACCGGGGCACAACGGTCGAATCATACCCGTGCGGACTACGGAATGTTGCCAAGCAACCCGCAATTTTTCCGAATGAGACGATCGGCCGGGCCGAAACCCGTCCCATTGTCGGTCTAAACCTCTCCAACCCCGCTGTTGTGCCAGAATAGTGGCCCATGATCGAACTGCTGACCAACCTGCTGGAACTCTCATTGGAAGCCGCGCCCTGGCTGCTGCTGGGCATCGTCGTCGGCGGGATTCTCAAGGTCTGGATCCCCACCGATCTGATGGAACGCCATCTCGGCGGCAAGGGCATTCTCCCGATCTTCAAGGCGGCCTTGCTGGGCGCGCCGCTGCCGCTGTGCTCCTGCGGCGTGATTCCGGCCGCGCTGGCCATCCGCAAGGCGGGGGCCTCGAAGAAGGCGACGGTGTCGTTTCTGGTCTCGACGCCGGAGACGGGGGTCGATTCGGTCTCCATCTCCTATGCGCTGCTGGGGCCGTTCATGGCCATCGTCCGGCCGGTTGCCGCCATCGTCTCGGCCGTGGTCGCCGGGCTGCTGGCCGGGCCGGAGGATCCACCCGCCAAGCCCCGCCCCGCCAGCCGGGGGCTGGCCGGCATTCCGGTCACCGTCGGCAGTTGTTGCAGCAGCGACGACCAGGGTGGCGGCTGCTGTGACAGCGAGACCCCAGCGCCACCGGCCGGTTTGCTCGCCCGCAGCCTCGAAGGGCTGCGCTATGGCTTCACCTCGCTGCTCGACGACATTCTACTCTGGCTGCTGGTGGGGCTGATCTTCGCCGCGCTGGTCAAAACCTTCGTCCCGCCGAGCTTCCTCGCCCAGTGGGGCGGCGGTCTGCCGGCGATGCTGGTGATGATGCTCATCGGCATTCCGATGTATGTCTGCGCCACCGCCTCGACACCCATCGCCGCCGGGCTGATGCTGGCCGGCATCTCGCCCGGTGCGGCACTGGTGTTCCTGATGGCCGGGCCGGCCACCAATATCGCCACCCTCGGCATCATCGGCAAGACACTGGGGCGGCGGGCGATGGCCGGCTATCTCGCCGGCGTCATGGGCGTGGCGCTGGCGGCGGGCCTCGGCACCGACCACCTGGTGCAACAGTGGGGCATCGACATTCAGGCCCAGCTGGCGGCGGGCGACGACATCGTGCCGCCGTGGATCGCCTGGGGCTCGCTGCTCATCCTGACCCTGGCGGCACTGCGCCCCTTCCTCCCCGGCCGCCGGCCACACCCGGCATGAACGCCCCCGGCCACCACGACGCCATCGTGCAACTGCCGTTCGCGACCGTGGGGCTGCGCCTGGGCGTGGGCGGCGACGCCATCGAAGGCATCGAGTTCCTGCCGCCCGAGACCGCGGAACGGGCCGCCGTCCACCCGCTGGCCCGGCAGGCCGTCACCGCGTTGCGGCGCTACGCCGACGAGCCTGCCTTCCGCTTCCAACTGCCGATCCGGCTGCACGGCACGCCATTCCAGCGACGCGTCTGGGCCGCACTGCAAACGCTCCAATGCGGCGAGACCGTCCGCTACGGTGAACTGGCCGCGCGGCTGGGCAGCGGCGCCCGCGCCATCGGCAATGCCTGCCGCGCCAATCCGCTGCCGCTGATCGTCCCCTGCCATCGTGTCGTCGCCAAACACGGGCTCGGCGGTTTCGCCGGCGACCGCGACGGCGGCCGGATCGTGATCAAACAACGGCTGCTGCAACACGAAGGGGTGTTGTGAAGAAGCTCCTCACCCACCACGATCCGCTGCTGGCGGGTTATCTGCACGCCTCGCTGGAGGCGGCGGGCATCGGGGCGATCCTGAAGAACGACTACCTCGGCGGCGCCATCGGCGAGCTGCCGCCGATGGCCGTCTGGCCCGAGGTGTGGATCCTGCACGACGACGACCTGCCGCGCGCGCAGCAGATCCTGCGGGACCTGCTTCCCGACGGGGACTCAGTCCCGCCGTAGGGCGTCCCGCACGCCGATCGGCGTCGGATATTGCAGTACGATCAGATAGGGCGACACCAGAAACGTCAGAATCGTCGCCGTCTGCACCAGATAGGCGGCGCGCTCCCCGATCAGGCCGCTGGAGAGCGCCAGCACCGAGATCAGCAGCGAGAACTCGCTGATCTGCCCCAGCCGATAGCCCACCTCCCTCGCCTCGCCGGCCGGCTCGCCGGACCACTCCAGCGCCAGCCGGAACACCAGCGGCTTGAGCAGCAGCATGACACCGGCGAGGACCGCCGCGGCCAGCCACACCGTCGGCATCATCGCCAGGTCGAGTTCGGCGCCGAGGGCGAAGAAAAAGAGCACCAGAAAAAAGTCCCGCAGTGGCCGCAGGCTCTCGGCGATGAACATCGACACCGGGTTGGCGGCGATGGCGACGCCGGCGACGAACGCACCGATCTCGGCCGACAGCCCCAGCCACTGGGCCAGCTCGGCCAACCCGAGGCACCAGCCGACCGCGAGCAGAAAGACATATTCCCGAATCGTGTCGAAACGCGCCAGCAGCGGGATCAGCACCCAGCGCTGCATTGCGAAGGCGATACCGACGAGCAGAGGCAGTCCGACCAGAAACAGCAGGATCTCCCCTATCGAGGCATCCCCGAGCCCGAGGGCGCGGATGGCCAGCAGGCAGAGAATGGCGACGATGTCCTGCAACAGCAGAATGCTGATGATCACCCCCCCGATGCGCTGGTGGTGCAGCACCGACGACGGCAGCAGCTTCAGGCCGAGGATGGTGCTGGAGAACATCGACGAGGCCGCAATCACCGCCAGCTCCCACCCCCGAAAGCCGAACAGCAGCGCCACCACGGCACCAACCAGCGCGAACAGCAGCGAGGTGGCGACGGTGACCCCCAGCGTGCTGCGAAACAGCGCCACCAGTTGCTGTGGATGGAGGTTGAGCCCGAGCAGGAACAGCAGGAACATGATCCCGACCTCGGCAATGCCGCCCACCACGCCGGTGTCGGTCAGCAGCGCCAGTCCGGACGGCCCCAACCCCACCCCCAGCAGGATATAGGCCACCAGCAGCGCCTGGCGCGCCCACAACGCCACCGTGGCCACCACCGCGGCGCCGGCAAACACCAGAAACAGTTGAAAGACGATCGACTCTTCGTATGCCACGGCACCACCCTGCCACATTCCTTTACCGATTATCACACCGGTGTGATCACCAGGCACGGAATGATCGACAGGACTATTTCCCGTTTACCCCACAACAAAAATGTGCCTTTTCGGCTGCTTTCTTAACCCATGTCAATCCCCGGCCATTCCGGGTGGGGCAAAATGTCGCACATAACCGCACCAGGCATGTGGTTTCCAGTCGATTCCACCCAAACCTCAGCAACCGAGAGAAGAGCAATGCAATTCCACACCAGAAAAGTCCTGACCGCACTGACGGGCCTGGGGCTGGCGCTGGCCGCGTCAGCCGCCTGGGCCCAGTCGACGCTGGAACAGGTGATGAAAGAGCGGGGACTGACACAGAAAGACGTGCTGGCCGCCGCAAAGACCTACGTCCCCACCGGCAAGCGGGACGAATACATCGTCGTCAGCTCCGGTGGCCAGAGCGGCCAGTTGATCGTCTATGCCATTCCATCGATGCGTATCCTGAAGGTACTCGCCGTCTTCACGCCGGAGCCGTGGCAGGGCTACGGCTTCGACGACGAGTCGAAGGCCGTGCTCGCCCAGGGCCGGGTTCGCGGCAAGGACATCGTCTACGGCGACACCCACCATCCGGCCTTCTCGGAGGAGAATGGCGACTACGACGGTCGCTACGTCTTCATCAACGACAAGGCCAACCCGCGCATCGCCGTCGTCGATCTGCACGACTTCGAAACCAAGCAGATCGTCGTCAATCCATTCTTCAAGTCCTCCCACGGCGGTGCTTTCGTCACGCCGAACACCGAGTACATCATGGAGGCATCCCAATACGCCGCGCCGATCAGCAACGACTACGTACCGCTGGAGGAGTTCAACGAGAAATACCGCGGCGGCCTCACCTACTGGGCCTTCGACAAGGAGAAGGGCCGGATCGTCCCGGAAAACTCCTTCACCATCGAGTTCGGCCCCTACAGCCAGGACCTCTCCGACGCCGGCAAAGGACCGAGCTACGGCTGGGGCTTCACCAACTCGTTCTGCTCTGAACGCTATGTCGGCGGCATCGAAAAGGGCCGGCCGCCGTTCGAGGCCGGCTGCTCGTCGAAGGATACCGACTTTCTCCACGTCACCAACTGGAAGAAGGCCGAGGAGCTGGTCAAGGCGGGCAAGGTCAAAAAGGTCAATGGCGCCTACCTGATCACGATGGATCAGGCCGTCAAGGAGGGGCTGCTCTACCTGATCCCCGAACCGAAGAGCCCGCATGGCGTCGATGTCACGCCCGACGGCAAGCGGATCATCGTCTCCGGCAAGCTCGACAGCCATACCTGGGTCTACAGCTTCGACAAGATCATGGCAGCGATCAAGAACCAGAAGTTCGAGGGCAAGGATCCCTACGGCGTGCCGATCATCTCGCTCAAGGATGCGCTGGACAAATCGGTCAACGTCGGCCTCGGCCCGCTGCACACGCAGTTCGACGCCAAACCCTGCATCGCCTACACCTCGATCTACGTCGATTCGATGATCACCAAGTGGGACTATTGTGAAGGCAAGGTGCTCGACCAGCTGCCGATCCACTACAACGTCGGCCACCTGATGGCGATGGAAGGCGACACCGTCAGCCCCGACGGAAAATATCTCGTCGCCCTGAACAAGCTGTCGATCGACCGCTTCAACCCGATCGGGCCGCTGCATCCGCAGAACCATCAGCTCATCGACATCTCCGGCGACAAGATGGAGCTGCTCTACGACATGCCGATCGGCATGGGCGAACCGCACTACGCCTCGGCGATCAAGGCCGACAAGCTGAAACCGGCGGTGCGCTACCGCTCCGGCTGGAACAGCCGTGACGACAAGAAATCGCCGTACAAGACCCGCGCCGGGCGGGAGAAAGTGGAGCGAAACTGCGACGCCAACGGCAAATGCACCGTCCACGTCTACGGCACGACGATCCGCTCGCACATCGTGCCGGAGATCATCGAGGTCACCGAGGGCGATACCGTCTCGATGCACTTCACCAACCTGGAGCGCGCCGAGGACGAAACCCACGGTTTCGCGATGTACGGCCAGAACGTCCAGCTCTCCATCGAGCCGGGCAAGACGGCCTCCGCCACCTTCGTCGCCGACCAGCCGGGGGTCTACCCCTACTACTGCACCGAGTTCTGCTCGGCACTGCATCTGGAGATGCAGGGGTATCTGCTGGTCAAGCCGAAAAATTATCAGGCCAAGGCCGGCAAGATGGTCGAAGGCACCAACTACACCAAGGCCGACTATGAAAAACAGGTGAAAACCAATCTGGAAACCCAGGCCGTCATCGATCAGGTGGTCGAATTCATCACCAGCCACAATTACAAGGACTTCCCGACGGTCGTGGGACTGGTCGAAGACGCCACCGACCAGCTCGGTTTCGCCAAGGGCGCGCGCCAGAAAGCCGAAGCCGCCGCCGCGAAGGGCGACTGGAACAATGCGATGCTCTGGGCCAACCAGTGGTGGCAATATCAGGTGAAAACCGCCGACCTCGGGTTGCGCGCCAAGACCTATCTGGAAGAGAACGGCGCAAAGAAAATCAAGTAACTCTCTCTGGTCCCATTGTGGCGCGGCGGTTTTCCGTCGCGCCATTTTTTTTGCCTTCACACACCGCTCCCCCTGCCGCCATGGCCGGCGCGTGATGACAATATTTGACTTTTCTCCGCGACGAATCGATCACCATTGACCGGTGTCAAAGCCTGCACCAACCATGGGGTGATAGCCTTTGTGGAGAAAATCGTAGCTTGCTCTGCAACATCCACCAACCACCCGACTGTCTCTGCAACATTTTTCTGGAGAGTAACCAATGAAACTGATCAAACGACTGGCCCTGTCAGCCCTTGTGCCCGGCATGATGATCGGCGCTTCCGCGCTGGCCGAAGGCGGTGGCGCCGGGGATCTCGAAAAAGCACTGACGCTCAAACCCGACATCGAAAACGGCATGGACATCTACGAAGTCTGTGCCGGCTGCCACCTGCTGGAGGGCTGGGGAACGGCCGACGGCAACTATCCCCAGATCGCCGGGCAGATCCCTGGCGTCACCATCAAACAGATGGCCGACATTCGCGCCGGCAACCGCGACAATCCGACGATGTATCCGTTCACGCTGGATCGGGCGATCGGCGGCGGGCCGCAGGGGCTGGCCGACGTGGCCGGCTATATCGCGACGCTGAAGATGATTCCCGAAAACGGTCAGGGCGAGTGGGCACCCGGAACCGAGGAATACAAACTCGGCGAGAAGCTCTACAAGGACAACTGCGCCAAGTGCCACGGGGACAAGGGCGAAGGCAACGTTGAAAAGCTCTATCCCCGTCTTGCCGGCCAGCACTACAAATACATGCTGCGGCAATTCGAATGGATCAAGAACGGCAAGCGCAAGAACGCCAACAAGGAAATGGTCGAACAGATCAACGGATTTTCCGACAAGGAGATGCAGGCGGTGATCAACTACACCTCGCGCCTGCCGGTGCCGGCGAAGGACAAGGCGCCGTCGATGGACTACAAGAACCCCGACTACGATTGATCACCGGTGGCTTCGGGGCCGTTCCCCCGAAGCCGAACACCGCCGTTTCCTCTTTATGCCGCGCGCCAGCGTGCGCGCAACCGTCGTCACCCGATCCGGAGACAATACGATGACCTCGCCCAAACAGTTGTTGATCATGCTGCTCTCCCTGGTCGCCATCGGCCTGCTGGCGGCGATCTTCATGGCCCCGACCTGGTGGGTGTCACTGACGGCACCCAACTATCCGAAGGAGGCATTTCCCGACGGGGTGAGAATCCACTTTCACATGAACGGTGTCTTCAACGGCTGCGAGAAGGTGGAAAAAAGCGAGATCACCGAGGACGAGGCGCTGGACTGCGTCCATGAGATGGACACGATCAACCACTATGTGGGCATGTATCCCATTGCCGCCGGCGGCGTCATCGAGAAGGCCTTTTCCCAGTTTCTGATGGCCTTTCTGGCCGTGATGGTCCTCGGCTTCATGTGCAGCAAACCTCGGATCCGGATGGCGATTCTGGCGCTTGGCTTCGGTGCCATCGCGGTTTGGATGTATCTGACCTGGTATGGCAAGAACGGGCTCGAATACCAGAATGCCGGCTATCTCCAGGCGCTGGTGACGGCACTCGACCAGGACACCGAAAAAGAGACCGAGGCCCCCGACCTCTCCTCCGCCGATGCACTGATCGCGCGCCTGAAGGCCTCGCTGGAAAAATCGAAGAAGAAAGAGGCCGACACCCGCGGATTGTCGGAGAAGGAGGCGGCGATCATCCATCTGAAGAATTCTTTCCTCCGCGATCAGGAACGTCTGCCTCCGGCCGATCGCCAGGCATGGAACGGCAGTGGCGCGCAGATGCTCGAATGGCACTATCGCAAGAGCCTGGGACGCTATTTCAACGATCCGGCGCAGATCAATCCGATGGTGAAGAAAATGACACTGGTCGCCCATGCGGTCTTCTGGGGCATCATCGGCGCCATGCTGCTGCTGATCTGGGGCGCGCGCAAGAATGGCGGGCTGCTCTACTGGCTGCTGATCCTGGTGCCGCTGGCGCTGCCGCTGTTCTTCATCATCGAGTATGCCGGCTGGCTGTGGTGGTATGGCCACAATCTGAACGAGATGGGTGCCTTTACCGTCAAACCCTTCATGCCCACGGTGTTCGGCGACGGCAAGGTGGCGCAGTTCACCACCCACTCCTATCCACACATCGGCTTTGGTCTGATGGTGTTGCTGTCGCTGGATCTGGCCGTCGTCGCGCTGCTGCGGCGCAAGCAGCTGCGCGAGGAAGATTCGTCACAATGACCCTCCTCCGGTGCTTCGGCCTGCTGCTGGCGCTGCTGTCATGGAGCGCCGCACACGCGCGGGGGAACCCATTGCAGGCGCTGATCGACGCCGCCAAGCCCAACGACACCATCGTGCCAGCACCCGGGGTCTATCACGGGTCCATCACCATCGACAAACCGCTGACGCTGGACGGCCGGGGCAAGGTGACGATCGACGGGCTGGGCAAGGGATCGGTGATCTATCTGAAGACCGACGGCGCGGTGATCCGCAACCTCCATCTCACCCACTCCGGCGAATCCCACAACGACATCGACGCCGGCGTGCAGGTGCGCGGCAATTTCAACGTCATCAAGGACAACATCATCGACGACTGCCTGTTCGGCATCGACCTGCAACAGTCGGAAAACAACATCGTCCGGCGCAACCGCATCTCGTCGAAACCGTTTGCGCTCGGCCAGCGGGGTGATTCGGTGCGGTTGTGGTACAGCTTCAACAACAAGATCACCCACAACACCATCGACGACTCCCGCGACATGGTGGTCTGGTATTCCCGTGACAACGTGCTCTCCCACAACACGATACGCAACAGCCGCTACTCGCTGCACTTCATGTATTCCCAGTACAACGAGGTGGAATACAACCGCTACTACAACAACGCCGTCGGCATTTTTCTGATGTACAGCGACGGCGTCGTGGTGCGTCACAACCACATCGCCCATGCCGCCGGCCCCACCGGCGTCGGCATCGGCTTCAAGGAGACCTCCGATCTGGTCATCGAGAACAACGAGGTGCTCTACTGCGCCACAGGCTTCTATATCGACGTCTCCCCCTATCAGCCCGACACCACCAACCGGTTCCGCGGCAACCTGCTGGCCTACAACGGCATCGGCGTGCGCTTTCTCAACGACTGGAAGGGCAATGTCTTCACCGGCAACAATTTCTCCGACAATCTGACGCAGATCCAGGTCGGCGGAGGCGGCAGCGCCAACCGCAATGTCTGGAAAGGCAACTACTGGAGCGACTACGAAGGGTTCGATCTCGACGACGACGGCATCGGCGACCGGCCGTACCAGCTCTTCGCCTATGCCGACAGCATCTGGAGTGACGTCCCCTACGCGCAGTTCTTCAAAGGTTCGCCCATGCTGGAGACCCTCGACTTTCTCGAACGTCTGGCCCCCTTTTCCGACCCGCTGCTGCTGGCCCGCGACGACGAGCCGCTGATTGCGCCAGCGGCGGCCAAGCCCCAGGAGGCTGCGATCGATGGCTGAACCAAACCACAAGCCGAAGAAATCCCTGGCCCGCCGGCAGAAGGACCGGCGCGAATTTCTCCGCACCACCGCCTTTGCCGCCGGCGTGATCTCGATATCACTGCTCGGCCTGGTGCCGGCCGTCAACGGCAGGACCAAACGGCTGCGCCCGCCAGGGGCGCTGGAGGAGCAGCAGTTTCTCGCCGCCTGCATCAAGTGCGGACAGTGCGTGCAGGTCTGCCCGGTCGAGGCGATCGAGCTGGCCGACATCTTCGACGGCGCCGGCATCGGCACGCCTTTCATCACCGCGCGTGCCCAGGCCTGCGATTTTTCCTGTGATGGGCTGCAATGCGTCCTCGCCTGCCCCACCGGCGCCTTGACGCACGAAATCAACTATCCGGCGGAATCCCGCATGGGCTTGGCGGAGCTGGTGGACGAGAGCATTTGCCTCGCCGTCCAGGGGCAGGGTTTCAAAGGGGTGGCGCGCGGAAAGGCATTTCCCGGAAAACTGCGTTTCGAAGAGGTCGATCGCTGGAACCCGATTCGGTTGGCCGATCACCCCTTCGATCTGGAGCTCTGTGATCTGTGCGTACGTCTCTGCCCGATCGAGATCCGCATCGCCCAGTGCGAGGCCGGCAAGCCGCCATCGGGCGACCGCAACCAGTGTCCGCCGAAACACGCCATCGAGCTGCGACCGCTCGACGACAGCGATGGCAAGGCGAGGAAACCGGTGATCCTCGACGGCTGCGTCGGCTGCGGTGTCTGCGAGATGGTCTGCCCGACCCAGCCCGCGGCCATCACCATCGACTATCACAGGACCGTCGATACGACGAAGGGGGAGGCATGAGCTATATCGTCGAATCGCTTGCCCAGATCCTCGGCAGAAGCCCGCGCCGCCCGTCCAAGGCAGAGCTGAGTCCGGCCGTGGCCCGCATCTACGAGGAGAAAAAGCTCCACAAGATGACACGGGAGGAGTTCGAGAAGATCCAGGCGGCCCACGCCGTCAGCCGCAAACGCCACACCTGGCGCAACCGCCGCTGGCTGACGCTGCTGGCGGTGAATCTGCTGTTCGTCGTCTCCTACTATTTCGACGTGCAGATGCTCGAAGGGGCGCTGACCGCATCGCGCTTCGTCGGCTTCCACATGGCCGATCTCAATTCGGCACTGCAGGTGATGCTCGCCTACAAGCACATGGTGCTGAACCTGATCATCGGCACCACCACGGTGCTGGTCCTGTGGTTGTTGCTGGGCGGCCGGACCTTCTGCTCCTGGGTATGCCCCTATCATCTGGTTTCCGAGCTGACCGAAAAGATCCATCTGTGGCTGGTGCAGAAAAAGTGGATCAAAAACCACAGCTTCCATCGCGGGGTCCGCACCGTCTTCTACGTCGCCTTCGCGCTACTGGCGCTGGTGACCGGCTACACCGTCTTCGAAACCCTCTCTCCCACCGGCATTCTCAGCCGCGCACTCATCTACGGCCCCGGGGTGGCGCTGGTCTGGGTCGGCCTGCTGCTGCTGTTCGAGATTTTCGTCTCACGCCGCGCCTGGTGCCGCTACGTCTGCCCCATCGGCGTCACCTACGGCATCGTCGGCACGCTGTCGCCGCTGCGCATCCGCTACAACGTCGTCGATTGCCACCACGAGGGGGACTGCCGCAAGGTCTGCCTGGTGCCCCATGTGCTCGACATGACCATCCGTGGCCGCTCACCGGAAGTGAACATGGACATCGGCGCCGACTGCACCCGCTGCGGCCTCTGTGTCGACATCTGCCCCACCGGATCGCTCAAATTCGAAATCAAGGGGCTGAAAAAAATCCTCTAGCGATCCATGATGCCGATGATGATCACCTTTTCCCAGACCACGAAACGCTTCCGCCGCAACACGGTGCTCGATGGCGTCGATCTCACCATCGCCGCCGGCGACCGGGTGGCGCTGGTAGGCTCCAACGGCGCCGGCAAGACGACGCTGATCCGCTGCCTGCTCGGAGAGTATCTGCACGAGGGGGAGGTGACGGTGCTGGGCCTGACGCCACGCCGACATCGCCGCGAGGTGCTGCGCCGGGTCGGTTTCGTGCCGCAGCAACCACCGCCGCTACGAATGCCGGTGGGCCAGCTGGTGCGTTTCGCCGCCGCCGTTTGTGACAGCGATCCGAAGCGGATGCACGCGGTCGCCGCCGAACTCGGCCTCGACAGCCAGCGGATCCGCCACCAGCCGTTCAACCGGCTGAGCGGAGGACAGAAGCAGAAACTGCTGATTGCCATCGCGCTGGGTCGAGACTGCGACGTGCTGGTGCTGGACGAACCGGCCGCCAATCTCGATCCGGAAGCCCGCCATACGCTGTTCACGCTACTGGCCGAGCGCCAGCACGACACCGCAATGCTGATCTCCAGCCACCGCCTCGACGAGGTGGCGGCACTGGTCAATCGCGTCGTCGAACTCGATCTCGGCAAGGTGGTACTGGACGACCGCGTCGCCGACGACGTCAGCATCTCCAGCCTGCTCGATGCCACCATCACCCTGACCCGGGCCGACGACGCGGTGGCACGGACGCTGCGCGAGTGGCGCTTCGCTCCAGACGACGGCGCCACCCACTGGCACGGCACGGTGCCCGGCCCGGACCGGCTGCGCTTTCTCGGCATGCTGTCGCGCTATGCCGGGCTGCTCAAGGGCATTCACCTGGAGGAGAAGGCATGAGGGTGCTCTCCACGCTGCTGCTTATGCTGATCTGGCTGCCGCTGCTCGGCGGCTGCTCTGGCGAGCCCGACAGCGGGCCGGTGAAGATCCGCTGGGACCGTGAGACCTGCGCGCGCTGCGCGATGGCGGTCAGTGACCCCCGGTTTTCCGCGCAGATTCGCGGCGGCCCGGTGGACGGCAAACAGCGGGTCTACAAATTCGACGACATCGGCTGCGCCGTGGTCTGGCTGGAACAGCAGCCGTGGAAGAACGACCCCCGCACCGAGGTCTGGGTGACCGACTTCCGCGACGGTCACTGGATCGACGCGACCACGGCCTGGTATCTGCCCGGCCAGAAGACACCGATGGACTACGGCCTCGGCGCCCAGGACGAACCCGCGCCCGGCGCGCTCGACTTCACCGCCGCCCGGGAACACATATTCCGCGTCGACGAACAGATCACCCGCGGCGGCGCGCCCGCCCACGACCACCCGCCAACGACCCGGAGCACCCCGGAATGAGACATCTGCTGCTGACCGCCTGGGCCGATATCGCCGAGTCGCTGCGGGCCCGCTGGTTCGTCGTCTATACGCTGGTGTTCGGCGGCGTCATCGTCGCGCTCTTTCTGACCGGGCTGACCGAATCCCGCATCATGGGGTTCACCGGGCTGTCGCGGCTGCTGGTGACCTACCTGCAGATCACGATGGCGATCCTGCCGCTGTTCGTCCTGATCACCACGGTGCGGTCGGTGGCCGGCGACCGGGAGGCGGGCGTCTTCGAATATATGCTGTCGCTGCCGGTCAACCTCTCGGCCTGGTACTGGGGAAAACTCCTCGGCCGTTTCGTCGTCGTCTTTCTCCCGGTGTTTCTTGCGATGACCGGCGCGGTGGCCTGGGCATGGTTCAACGACATCGACGTGCCGTGGTTTCAGGTGATCGTCTATACCGGCTTTCTGGTCTCCCTGGCATGGTGTTTTCTCGGCATCGGCATGTTGCTCTCGACGCTGGCGCGGTCGGCCGACGTCGCCCAGGGCGCGGCCTTCGTCGTCTGGCTCGCGCTGCTGCTGTTTCTCGACCTGATTCTGCTCGGCGTGCTGATCAAGGAAGGGCTGCCACCGGAGACCACCATCGCCATCGCGCTGGTCAATCCGCTTCAGGTCTTCCGCACCGCATCGATGATGCTGTTCGACCCACAACTGGTGCTGCTTGGTCCGTCGGCCTATGTGATTCTCGATCACTTCGGCAATGCCGGCTACATCGCCTGGGCGCTGATCTATCCAGTGCTGCTGGGCACGCTGTTCGCCCTGCTGGGCTACCTCAGGTTCCGCCGCAGCGACCTGCCATGAGCAACGCATCAGAACCACGAACGACAAGCCGTTTGCTTATCGCACTCACGGCACTGATTGCCACCGTTCCCGCTTTTCCGGCTGACAATGCGGTTGATGTCAGCGCACGCATCCAGGCCGGCATTATTGGCAATGACAACGGCTCGAAAAATGTTTTCCCCAGCGGCTTCCTGAATTTCGACGAAGGCGCCAATCTCAACCGTGCCGAGCTGCTGTTCGAAAAGCCATTGAAGACAAACCTGAAGCCTCGAATTGGTCCATTCCCCGGACCCGCGCCGCAGACGGCCCAGTGGGGCTTCGAAATCGATTTACGCTATGGCAAGGACGCGGGCATCACCTTTGGCTTCGACGACGAGCTGAGTATCAACGACGGCCACGAAAACCTTCTGCTGATGCCACAATGGTTTGTCAACGGATACTTGCCGGTCGGTGAGGGAATTTCCTGGATTGCCGGCAGCTGGTTCAGCCCGGTCGGCAACGAAATCGGCGCCCCCGTAGATCCGCCCACAGGTTTTTATACACATGCCTACGCCTTTGCTTACGGCCCGACCAAGCATAGCGGCATACTTGCCTCGGCGCGCCTGCCACTGGACAGGGATACCGGCATGGCTTCGGCCTCGCTTGGCGTCGTGCGGGGATGGAACAATCTGCAGGACAACAACAGTGACAAGACCCTGATCATCGATCTGCACTGGCGCAGCAGCGATTTCAACACCTGGATTGATCTGGAAAACATTATCGGTAACGAACAGACCGATAATGGCCACAGCGAGCAGACCCGACCCTTTAACGCCATCAGCAGCCAGGGCAAAAAACTGTTGCGCCGCTTCCACTCACTGACCATCACCCGGCGTTTTGACAAACACAACCGATTGGCCCTGAACTTGGTGGCGGGTTTTCAGGAGGGCGGTGATGTCGTTGCCGACAGCAATAATCCGCCGGGGTTTCTGATCACCGAGGACAGCCACTGGCATGGAGTGAATATCAATCTCTTCCATCCGTTGCGAAAAGATCTGCAACTCGGCCTGCGGCTGGAATGGCTGGAAGATGAAGCGGGTGCCCACGCGCTGCTGCCGGCGGGCAACTATTATGGCGCAACCGCGAACCTGTCTTGGTGGCTGAACCCGTCACTGCGCATCCGGCCCGAAATTCGCCATGACTGGTACGATGGCGACGGCAAGCCTTTCGGCGGTGAGGTGCCGGCCATATTCCACGGCGAGGAAACGACACAGTGGATCGCCGCTGTAGACGTCACCTGGTTCATGTCCAGACAATGAAAGACAAGACGACCTTTGTTCGCGCGCTGCGCCCCTTCTCGCTGATTGTTGCAATCGCCACCTGCGGCCTCGGCATCAGTCTGGCGCTGGTCGAAGGCAGCAGGGAATATTCACTGGCCGGGCTGGTGCTGTTTACCGGCGTGCTGCTACAGATTGCCGTCAACCTGATCAATGATCACCGCGACATCGGCAGCAGACGATTTACCACGACACAAAGAGCAGCAATTCGACGCAACACGAACATCGGATACCTGGTCATGATGGTCTCGGTGCTGCTCGGGCTTTATATGGTCAGCCTTCGAGGCTGGCCATTGCTGCTCCTCGGGATGATCGGCATTCTCGGCGCCTGGGGTTATACCGGCGGCCAGATCAACTACAAGGAACGCGGCCTGGGTATTCTGCTGGTCTTTTTCCTGATGGGCGTTCTGCTGATCGGTGGCTCGTACTACGTCGTGACCGGGCGGTATCACTGGAATGTCTTCTGGCTTTCGCTACCGTTCAGTCTGCTGTCTTCGCTGCTGCTGCTCAGTAATGAGCTGCGTGACTATGAGGAAGACCTGGCCGCGGGAATCAGAACCCTGAGCGTCCGTCTGGGTTACGACGTCGGTGTCAAGCTGTATTACTGGCTGGTTGCATTGATCTATCTTGTCAGCGTGCTGCTCTACCAGGCACATATTCTGCACGGCGTCACGCTGCTGCTGGTCACAGCACTGGCACTGTGGCAGCCGTTCAAGCTGTTACGTCTGCCACAGCCTCAGCGCTACCGCCTGCCCCCTCTGACCGGCCGTTTCTACCTCGTTTTCAGCCTGGCTTATATCGCTACCATCTGGGTGCCACGATGAATCACGACATCATTCTTGCCATTGCATTGCCGGTTACGCTGTTCTGCATCATGTTCAGCATGGGCACGAACCTGACGCCGGCGGATTTCAAAGCTGTCTTGCAGAACCCGAAACCTGTGCTGACAGGCATCGCCGCGCAGATGGTGCTTCTGCCCCTGCTGGCCTGGCTATTGTTGTCACCACTGGGGCTGCCCGCGGAAATTTTCGTCGGCTTCATGATTCTGGCGCTCAGCCCCGGTGGCACGACATCGAACCTCTTTTCCTGGTTCGCTGGTGGCAACCTGCCCCTGTCCATCTCACTGACCGCGGTTGTCAGCCTGATCACGCCATTCACCATCCCGCTGATCGGCGGCTGGATACTCGCATCGGCTGCCGGGCTGAACGCCGAGATCCATCTGCCGCTGGGCCAGACGATCATGAAGCTTTTGGTCGTTACCGTGCTGCCGGTCGCCCTGGGCATGCTGCTGCGGCGCTATCGCGAATCCTTCTGCGTCCGTCATGAATTCTGGATGGCAAGAATCCCGTTCATCATGCTGCTGCTGGTCATTGGCGGCATTATTTACCAAAACCTCGAAAAAATGCCCTGGTTCATCAGCCAGACCGGCTTTCCTGCCCTGTTGCTTGCAACGCTGGCACTGGCGGCCGGCTATCTGTTCGCGCGCGCAATGAAGCAGTCGGAGCGCAACGCCAGAACCATCGCCATCGAAACTTCGATTCAAAACGGCGGCACGGCCATTCTGGTGACCGGCACCATTCTCCACAACCAGACCATGACCATCGCCCCTGTCATGTACGGCATTCTGATGCTGCTGCCGATGTTCGCCTACCTGCTTTGGCTCAATCGAAAAAGAACGGCAACCGCGATATGAAGCATCCACTGTCAGAGACATTCGGCAAGCGTCGAGTTTCCCTGGACGAACGGGAACAGCTGGTGCGCAGCGTATTTCGCCGCGTGGCCGGCCGCTACGATCTGATGAACGACCTGATGAGCATGGGTGTTCATCGCCTGTGGAAGTGGCGTTTCAACCGTGAAGTCAATCAGGCACTCGGGCAGCTGTTCGTCGATCTGGCTGGTGGCACGGGGGATATTGCCAGGGCGCTCGGCACGGCCGGACGCGAAGTCTGTATCGTCGATCCCTCGGTGGAAATGATGCGGGTGGCCCAACAACGTCTCGGGGATCGCTGCACATACATTGCCGCCACCGCGGAAAAAATGCCACTGCCGGACGAGAGTGTCGATGTGCTCACCATATCGTTTGGCATCCGCAACACCACCGATATTGCGCGGTCACTCCAGGAAATCGCCCGCGTGCTCAAACCCGGCGGCCGGTTCTACTGCCTGGAGTTCAGCACCCCCCATGCCTGGCTACGCCCTTTTTACGACGCCTATTCACGTTTGGTCATTCCCCGGCTCGGCGCCATGGTCGCGGGCCACCCCGATGCCTATACCTATCTGATCGAATCGATCCGCGAATTCCCGGCTCAGGAGGAAATGGCTGAACTCATCCGGCAGGCAGGGCTCGACGATGTTTCCTGGAGCAACCTCTCCTTTGGCATTGCCTGCATCCATCGCGGGCGCAAGGCGGCGTGAGAGGGTCGTGCGCCCGAAGACATGTCACTTGCAATATCTTTCATGCCTGCTGCTCATGCTGGCGGCAATACCGGCCTTGTCAAACCCGCCCTTGCAGCTCTATGTCGCGCTGACACCAACAGGCGGCACCCTTGTTCCCAAACCCGGCGTCTACTCTGGCCCGGTCGTCATCGACCGCCCGATGACGATCGACGGCCAGGGCAAGGTAACCATCGACGGCGGTGGTGACGGAACAGTGGTGAGCATCGATGCCGACGGCGTCGAACTCCGCAATCTGCGCATTATCCATTCCGGTGATTCCCACAACCGGCTGGATGCCGGTCTCCTGGTGGCTGGCAGCAAAAGCATCGTCGAGAACCTGTCCATCGAGAACTGCCTGTTCGGCATTCATCTGCGCAGGTCTGATGGCAACCTGATCAGGGGCAACCAGGTCAGCTCGAAAGACTATGACATCTCGATGCGCGGTGAGGGGCTGCGACTCTGGTACAGCCATGACAACGTCATCGAGAACAACACCTTCCACCGGGTGCGCGACCTGGTGATCACCAACTCCACCGGTAACCGCCTCACCGGCAACGACATCCGCCACAGCCGCATCGGCATGGAGCTGGTCTTCTCGCCGGACAACACGGTGATTGGCAACACGCTGATGCACAACATCACCGGCATCACCGTGCTCTATTCGGACGATCTGCTGATCCGCGGCAACCGGATCGACCGGATGCGCAAGCTCACCGGCTCGGGTCTCGCCGTCAAGGAGAGTTCGCAGGTGGCGATCGAGGACAACCGCATCGTCCACTGCGCGGTCGGGCTGCGGGCCAATGCACCGATCCATCCGGAGAACATTCTCTATGCGCGCCGCAATGCCCTGCTGTTCAACGACATCGCCATGTATTTCTACGGCGAGAAAGGGGGCCACGTCATTCACGACAACGACTTCATCGGCAACTTCACCGATGTACTCGGCAGCGCGGCGATGACGGTGCGCGACAACGACTGGCTGCACAACCACTGGGACCGCTACAGCGGCTACGACTTCGACGGCGACGGCCTGGGCGACCAGCCGTTCGACATCCACCTCTACAGCGACCGCATCTGGCAGGCGCGCCCAATCGCCCGCTTCTTCCGCGGTTCGCCGGCACTGACCACTCTCGACTTCGTCGAACGGCTGGCGCCCTTCTCACCCCCCGAACGAGTATTGCGGGACCCGGCGCCCAGAATCCACGCCAGGAAAGAGTGAGGCGAGCCGACCGCAACCCCCCTCGTCAAGCTTCGTCGACGAGCAGGCGCTCCATCGCCCGCATCGCGATATCGATCTCCCCCAGCAGCCTCTCGACGAGCCCATCGAGTTCGTCGGCACCCCCGCCCTCGTGTTTTTCGATCGAACGCAGCAGCGCTTCCATCCGGCGGCTGCCGTAGATGACGGTGTTGCCTTTCATCTTGTGGGCAAGCCGCCGGGCCGGCTCCAGCTCCCCCGAACGGATCAGCCGGATCAGCGTCTCCCTTTGCTCGCCCAGATTCCCCGCTGCGTTTTTCAGCAGCTCCCGCACCGGTTCATGGCCGAGGCTTTCGCTCAACAACCGGAGTTTTTCGGCCACCTCCCGTTCCGACGCCGAACGGCTCTCGTCACGCACCACCCAGCGCAGAAGCATTTTCCGCAGCACGTTCACATCGACCGGCTTGGAGAGATAGTCGTTCATCCCGGCATCCAGGCAACGCTCGCGAATGCCGCTGACGGTGCTGGCGGTCATCGCGACGATCGGCGTCTCGAGGCGATATCGGGCACGGATTTTTTCGGTGGTGCGAAAGCCGTCGAGATCCGGCATTTGCAGATCCATCAGGATCAGGTCATAGCGATGCCAGCCGGCCTTCTCCAACGCCTCGCCACCGTTGGCCGCGACGGTGACCCGACCGACCCCGAGCGCTTCGAGCAGCTTTTCCGCCACCATCCGGTTGACCGGATCGTCCTCGACCAGCAGGACATGACGGTCCGCCAGCCGCGGCAACGGCTCGATCGGCGCCGCGGCCGGCGCCCCTTTCGCGGGCCTCGCATCCCGCCCGGCCGACCGGCATCGGCCGAGTTCGACGCTGAACCCGAAACGGCTTCCCTCTCCCGGCGTGCTGTCACACTGGAGTTCGCTCCCCATCATCTGCAGCAGTTGGCGGGTGATGGCCAGCCCCAGGCCGGCGCCACCGAAGCGCCGCGCAAACGAGGCATCGACCTGGGCGAACGGCCGGAAGATCGCCTCCCGGTCGGCAGCGCCGATGCCGATACCGGAATCCTCGACGACGAATCGCACCACCGCACTGCCCTTGCCGTCCCGCTCGAGCCGGACGGAGACGGTGACCTTGCCCTGTTCGGTGAACTTGACGGCATTGCCGGCGAGATTGAGCAACACCTGGCCCAGGCGCAGCGGATCCCCGACGAGACATTCCGGCACATCGTCGTCGATCTCGAACAACAGCGTCAGCCCTTTCATCTCGGCGTCGGGCTGGATCAGTTCCCGTGTATTGTTGAGTACCTGGCGCAGATCGAAATGGATCGCCTCCAGCTCCAGCTGGCCCGCTTCGATCCGCGAAAAATCGAGCACGTTGCTGATGATGCCCTGCAACATCAGCGCCGAGCGGTGCTGGGTGTGCAGCCAACACCGTTGTCGTTCGTCGAGCGGCGACTGCTGCAGCAACTGGTTGGTGCCGACGATGGCGTTGAGCGGCGTGCGGATCTCGTGGGAGATCGTCGCCAGAAAAATACGTTTCGCTTCATTGGCGGCCTCGGCCGCCTTTCTCGCCTCGCGCAGACGGGCACTGGTCTCCGACAATTTGGCGATGGTGCGGCGGTGGTCGCTCACCTCCTCGGCCAGACTGCGGGTGCGATCCTCGACCCGGCGCTCCAGCCGCTCGTTCTGTTGCGCCAGCGCCTTTTCCGCCTGCTCCCGTTTTTCGACCTCGCGCGACAGCGTGACGGTGCGGGCGGCCACCTCGGCACGCAAACGATGGTTGAACACCGCGAGAATCGCGCTGACCAGCAGCACCAGCAGAATCAGGCCCACGGCGAAGCCCAGCGCCCACCAGAGCCACACCGGCGCGGTCCGCTGCTCCGGTTCGTAGAGAAAACCATCGAGGCGCTTGCCCTCCGGCGCCATGCCCAGACGCACGAAGGTGTCGGCCATCGCCCGCCAACGCCCCCGGTTCATGTGACCGATCTCAACGATCTCCGGCAGCATCAGCTCCCGCGTCCTCGCCGCCTCGAACAGCAGGTGGTCACGACTGCGCCCGGTCCGATAGTGTTTCAGCATCAGTTCGATGGTCTCCTCGGGATGCGCCAGCGCCCAGGCCCATCCCCGCAGGCTGGCACGCAGAAACGCCGCCACCCGCTCGGGGTGGTCGTGGCGCTGCCTCTGGGAGGTGAACAGCGTATCGCCATAGAAATCGACGCCGTAGTTGATCGGCCGCAGCAGGTTGAAGCGAACACCCCGCCGCCCGAGCTGGTAGGGCTCGTTGGTGAGATAACCGAACATCGCATCGAGCCCACCATCGATCAGCGCCTCGACATCCCCGCTGTTCTCGACCATCTCCACCGTGTCGAGCGCCACCCCCTCATTGCTGAGCATGGCGGCAATCTCCGCGTCCGGCAGCCCACCCACCCGCATCGCAACCCGTTTGCCGGCCAGGTCGTGGGGCGAATTCAGATCCGACGACCGAAGCGCCACCAGCACCGTCGGCGAATGCTGAAAAATACTGGCCAACGCCACCACCGGACGATCCTGCAACCATTGATAGATCAACTCCGCCCCGGCGACACCGAAATCGGCGTGACCGGCCAACACCTCATCGACGGGAGAGATGCCCGGCCCGCCCTCCCGCAGCGTCACCGCCAACCCCTCGTCGCGATAGAAGCCGCGATGAACCGCCACGTAGTAGCCGGCGAACTGAAACTGGTGGCGCCATTTGAGCTGCAGCGTCACCGGCTCCGGCGATGCGGCATACACCACCGGGGTAAGCAACAACAACAGACAACGGAGAAACAGGGCTCGGAGCATGCGCGATCGATGGCCGGAAATCTGGGGCGATACTACTACAGCCTCCCTCCCGCGGTCGGATTCAATCGACAAAACAGATCACCGTGTCCGAAACATTCCATCGGGGCCGGCCACAGCAGAGAAAAACGCGACCGAGGCGGGAAGCGGCAATGGCGCCATGCCCACCGCCGCCCCCCTCACCCTGCCAGCGGGAGGGTGTACCCCTTCTCCCCCGAGGGGAGAAGGCCGGGATGAGGGAGACGGACACAGCCCGTGCCTACCGATGTCCACCCCCGATCAGCGGGAACGGTCTGAAGCGCGTCACAAAATGCTATCATCTGCGCTTCTCAATCCCGGGTGAGCGCAGGATGAACCTACACGAATATCAAGCCAAGGCGCTGTTCCGCGACTACGGCATGCCGGTGCCCAACGGCATCGTGGCGACGACGCCAGCCGAGGCGGAGGCGGCGGCGCGGTCGCTGACGACGCCGCGGGTGGTGGTGAAGGCACAGGTCCACGCCGGCGGACGGGGCAAGGCCGGCGGGGTACAGCTGGTGGATTCGCCGTCGGCGGCGGCGGAGGCGGCCGCCTCGATGCTGGGCAGGCGGCTGGTGACGTTCCAGACCGATGCCTCGGGCCAGCCGGTGAACAGCGTGCTGGTGGAGGAGACCTGCACGATCGCACGGGAGCTCTATCTGGGCGCGGTATTGGATCGCTCGGCGCGGCGGATCACGATCATGGCCTCCACCGAAGGCGGGATGGAGATCGAGAAGGTGGCCGCCCAATCGCCGGAGAAGATCCACAAGACGCGTATCCATCCAGTCGTCGGGCTGATGCCGTATCAGGCACGGGAGCTGGGGTTTGCGCTGGGCCTGACGGGGGAGCAGCTCAAGCCCTTCGGCCGTTTGCTGTCGGGCCTGGCCCGGCTGTTCGAGGAGAAGGACCTGTCGCTGCTGGAGATCAATCCACTGGTGGTGACCGGCGACGGCGAGCTGCTCTGCCTCGACGGGAAGATCAATATCGATGGCAGCGCGCTCTACCGCCATCCCGATCTGGTGGCGATGCGGGACGAGTCGCAGGAGGATCCGCGCGAGATCCGTGCTGCGCAGTCGGACCTCAACTATGTGGCACTGGATGGCAACATCGGTTGCATGGTCAACGGCGCCGGGCTGGCGATGGCGACGATGGACATCATCAAGCTGCACGGCGGCGAGCCGGCCAATTTTCTCGACGTGGGCGGGAGCGCGACGGCCGAGCGGGTCGCCGAGGCACTGAAGATCATTCTCTCGGACGAGAAGGTGAAGGGGATTCTGGTCAATATCTTCGGCGGCATCGTGCGCTGTGACCTGATTGCCGAGGGCATCATCGAGGCGGTGCGGGAGGTGCGGATCGAGGTGCCGGTGGTGGTGCGGCTGGAGGGCAACCACGCCGCCGAGGGGGCGGCGCTGCTGGCCGACAGCGAGGTGGATCTGATCACCGCCACCGATCTGACCGATGCCGCCGACAAGATCGTCGCCGCCGTGGAGGCCGCCGCATGAGTATTCTGATCGACCGCGATACCAAGGTCATCTGCCAGGGTTTCACCGGCAAGCAGGGGACTTTCCATTCACAACAAGCCATCGACTACGGCACCCGGATGGTGGGTGGCGTCACCCCCGGCAAGGGGGGACAGACCCATCTCGGCCTGCCGGTGTTCGATACGGTGAAGCAAGCGGTGGCCGAGACCGGCGCCGATGCCAGCGTGATCTATGTGCCGGCGCCATTTTGCAAGGATTCGATCATCGAGGCGGCCGAGGCCGGCATCGGGCTGATCGTCTGCATCACCGAGGGAATTCCGGCGCTCGACATGCTGGCGGCAAAGATGGTGGTGGACGATCTCGGCGCACGCCTGATCGGCCCCAACTGTCCGGGGATCATCACGCCGGGTCAATGCAAGATCGGCATCATGCCGGGGCCGATCCACCGGCCCGGCAAGGTGGGGGTGGTGTCACGCTCGGGCACGCTCACCTACGAATGCGTCAAGCAGACCTCCGACCCCGGCTTCGGCCAGAGCACCTGCATCGGCATCGGCGGCGACCCGATTCCGGGAATGAGCTTCGTCGATGCGCTGGCGCTGTTCGAGGACGATCCGCAGACCGAGGCGATTCTGATGGTCGGCGAGATCGGCGGCACCGCCGAGGAGGAGGCGGCGGAGTTCATCGCGTCGAACGTGAGCAAGCCGGTCTGCGCCTATATCGCCGGCGTCACCGCACCGAAGGGCAAGCGCATGGGTCATGCCGGGGCGATCATCGCCGGCGGCAAGGGCACGGCGCAGGAGAAATATGCCGCGCTGGAGCGGGCCGGTGTCCACACCGTGCGCTCGCCGGCGCTGCTGGGCCAGGGCGTGGCCGAGGCGGCGGGCTGGCCGTTTCCCGCCTGACCGCCATGCACCGAACCAATTGCCAGAGAACACCATGACGAAGAAGACCGTAACCCTGATCGACAACAGCACCGGCAAGCGGCTGGAGCTGGACGTGCTGGAGCCGACGGCCGGGCCGCCGACCATCGATGTGCGCCCGCTCTACCGCGAGCTGGGCTACTTCACCTACGACCCCGGCTATGTCTCCACCGCCAGCTGCGCCAGCACCATCACCTACATGGACGGCGAGCAGGGCGTGTTGCAATACCGCGGCTATCCGATCGAGCAGCTGGCCGAGCACAGCAGCTATCTGGAGACCTGCTACCTGCTCTACTACGGCCACCTGCCGACGGCGACCGAACTGGGCGACTTCATCCACACCATCAACCAGCACACGATGGTCCACGAGGCGCTCAAGCGCTTCTACAGCGGCTTTCGCCGCGACGCCCACCCAATGGCCATCATGATGGGGGTGGTCGGCGCGCTGTCGGCCTTCTACCACGAGCACATGAACATCCACGATCCGCACGACCGCGAGATCGTCGCCCACCAGCTGATCGCCAAGATGCCGACCATCGCCGCCTGGAGCTATCGTTATGCCCAGGGGCTGCCGTTCATGTACCCCAAGGCGAGGCTGAGCTATACGGAGAACTTTCTCCACATGATGTTCGCCAACCCCACCGCGCCCTATACGCCGGACCCGAAGTTTGCCAAGGCGCTCGACGTAATCCTGATCCTCCACGCCGACCACGAGCAGAACGCCTCCACCTCGACGGTGCGACTCTCCGGCAGTTCCGAGGCCAACCCCTTCGCCGCCGTGGCCGCCGGGATCGCGACGCTCTGGGGGCCGGCCCACGGCGGCGCCAACGAGGCGGTGATCCGCATGCTCCAGGAGATCATCGACTCCGGCAAACCACTGGAGCACTACATCGAGCGGGCCAAGGACAAGCGCGACCGCTTCCGCCTGATGGGCTTTGGCCACCGCGTCTACAAGACCTACGACCCGCGCGCGCGAATCATCCGCAAGATCTGCCACGAGATACTCGACAGCGAAAAGCACGCCGAGCAGCAAAAGCTGCTCGACACGGCGATGGAGCTGGAGCGCATCGCCCTCGAAGACCCCTATTTCCAGGAACGCAACCTCTACCCCAACGTCGATTTCTACTCCGGCGTCATCTTCGTGGCCATGGGCATTCCGCTCAACATGTTCACCGTGCTCTTCGCGATGGCCCGCACCATCGGCTGGATCTCGCAGTGGAACGAGATGATCAGCGACGAAAAATCCCGCATCGGCCGGCCACGGCAGCTCTATGTGGGCGAGCCGACGCGCGACTATGTGCCGATCGAGGCCCGGGAAGCCTCCCGCTGACGCCCGTTCACCCGCCACGTCATCCCTTTTTGAATATCGAAGCAAGGTAAGCCATGAATTTTCTCGAAAACTACCGCGCCCATGTCGAAGAACGCGCCGCCAAGGGGATCCCTCCGCTGCCGCTCGATGCCGGACAGACCGCCGAGCTGGTGGAGCTGCTGAAGCAACCGCCCGCCGGGGAGGAGGATTTTCTGCTGACGCTGATCTCCGAGCGGGTGCCGGCCGGGGTCGACGAGGCCGCCTATGTGAAGGCCGGTTTTCTCGCCGCCATCACCCGCGGCGAGGCGACTTCGCCCCTGATCGACGAGCGCCGGGCGGTGGAACTGCTCGGCACCATGCTTGGCGGCTACAACATCGAGCCGTTGATCCAGTGCCTGGACGACGACACGCTCGGTGAACAGGCGGCCACGGCCCTCTCCCATACACTGTTGATCTTCGACGCCTTCCACGACGTCAAGGAAAAGGCCGACGCTGGCAACCGCTTCGCCCAACAGGTGATGCAGAGCTGGGCCGACGCCGAGTGGTTCACCTCGAAACCAGCGCTGCCCGAGAAGATCACCGTCACTGTCTTCAAGGTGCCGGGCGAGACCAATACCGACGACCTCTCCCCCGCCCCCGATGCCTGGTCACGGCCCGATATTCCGCTGCACGCACTGGCGATGCTGAAGATGCCGCGCGAGGGCATCACACCCGACAAGCCGGGAGAGATCGGCCCCATCGGCACGATCGAAAAACTGAAGGAGAAAGGCTTCCCGCTCGCCTATGTCGGCGACGTGGTGGGCACCGGCTCGTCACGCAAATCGGCCACCAACTCGGTGCTCTGGCACATGGGCCACGACATTCCCCACATCCCCAACAAGCGGGCCGGCGGCTACTGCTTCGGCGGCAAGATCGCGCCGATCTTCTTCAACACCATGGAGGACGCCGGCGCGCTGCCGCTGGAGATGGACGTCTCGAAACTGGAGATGGGCGACGTCATCGACGTCTATCCCTACGAAGGAGTGGTCAGGCGGCACGACAGCGACGAGGTGGTCTCCACGTTCGAGTTGAAGACCGACGTGATCCTCGACGAGGTACGCGCCGGCGGGCGGATTCCGCTCATCATCGGCCGGGCGCTGACGGCCCGCGCCCGCGAGGCGTTGGGGCTGGAGCCCTCGACGCTGTTCCGCACCCCCGAAATGCCGGCCGACAGCGGCAAGGGATACACGCTGGCCCAGAAGATCGTCGGCAAGGCCTGCGGCATGGAAGGCGTGCGTCCCGGAACCTATTGCGAGCCGGTGATGACCACGGTCGGCTCCCAGGACACCACCGGACCGATGACCCGCGACGAGTTGAAGGATCTGGCCTGCCTCGGCTTCTCCGCCGACCTGGTGATGCAGTCGTTCTGCCACACTGCCGCCTACCCCAAGCCGGTGGACGTGGAGACGCAGCATACACTGCCCGACTTCATCATGAACCGCGGCGGCATCTCGCTGCGGCCCGGCGACGGCGTCATCCACTCCTGGCTCAACCGCATGCTGCTGCCCGACACCGTCGGCACCGGCGGCGACTCCCACACCCGCTTCCCCATCGGCATCTCGTTCCCGGCCGGCTCCGGCCTGGTCGCCTTCGCCGCCGCCACCGGCGTGATGCCGCTCGACATGCCGGAATCGGTGCTGGTGCGCTTCAAGGGAGAGATGCAGCCCGGCATCACCCTGCGCGACCTGGTCAATGCCATCCCCTACGCAGCGATCCGGCAGGGGCTGCTGACCGTGGCCAAGGAGGGCAAGAAAAACATCTTCTCCGGCCGCATCCTCGAAATCGAGGGACTGCCCGATCTCAAGGTGGAGCAGGCCTTCGAACTCTCCGACGCCTCGGCCGAACGCTCCGCCGCCGGCTGCACCATCAAGCTCGACAAGGCACCGATCATCGAATATCTGCGTTCCAACGTCGTCATGCTCCGATGGATGCTGGCCAACGGCTACGGCGACGCCCGCACCATCGAGCGACGCATCGACAAAATGGAGGCCTGGCTCGCCAACCCCGAGCTGATGGAGGCCGACGCCGATGCCGAATACGCCGCCGTCATCGACATCGACATGAGCGAAATCACCGAACCGCTGCTCGCCTGCCCCAACGACCCGGACGACGTGCGGCCCCTCTCCGAAGTGGCCGGTCGCCGGATCGACGAAGTCTTCATCGGCTCCTGTATGACCAACATCGGCCACTTCCGCGCCGCCGGCAAAATGCTGGAACAGACCAGCGGTCCGGTGCCGACCCGGCTCTGGATCGTCCCGCCAACCAAGATGGACGAACAACAACTGATCGAGGAGGGCTACTACAGCATCTTCGGCCGCGCCGGCGCCCGCACCGAAGTGCCCGGCTGCTCCCTCTGCATGGGCAACCAGGCCCGCGTCGCGCCCAACAGCACTGTCGTCTCCACCTCCACCCGCAACTTCCCCAACCGCCTTGGGGACAACGCCGACGTCTTCCTCGCCTCGGCCGAACTGGCCGCCGTCGCCTCCATTCTCGGCAAACTTCCCAGCGTCGATGAATACATGGCCTACGCCCGCCAGATCGACACCATGGCCGGCGACATCTACCGCTATCTCAACTTCGACCAGATCGACAGCTACCAGGAAGCAGCGAAGAAGGTGATACCGATCCAGGAGATTGCCTAGTCACCCGGACACAGCGTCCAAATCAAAACCGAGGCGCGGGATGCCCAGCCACGCCTCCGGCCACCAGCGCAAATCCCACCGCCACTCCCCCCTTGGCAGGGGGAGGGCGTGCTCCTTCTCCCCCGAGGGGATGAGGGGGATGGGCGCAGCCCATGCCATGCCTCGGCATGGAGCAGACGGCCGATGCCGGATCATGACCGGGGCCGTGGTCTCGATGGCGGTCGCCATCGTCAGCGCCGGATGAGTTTTTTCTTGATCAGGGCTATCGCCCTGGCTGGGTTGAGACCTTTCGGACAGGCATCGGTGCAGTTCATGATGGTGTGACAGCGGTAGAGCCTGAAAGGATCGTCGAGTGCCGCGAGCCGTTCTTCGCTGGTGTCGTCACGGGAATCGACGATCCAGCGCCAGGCGTTCAGCAGGGCGGCGGGGCCGAGGTAGCGGTCGCTGTTCCACCAGTAGCTGGGGCAGCTGGTGGAGCAGCAGGCGCAGAGAATGCATTCGTAGAGGCCATCGAGTTTCTTGCGCTCGGCCACCGACTGGCGCCGTTCCCGGTCGGGCGGTGGGGTCTTCGCCTTGAGCCACGGCTCGACCGCCGCGTGCTGGGCGTAGAAGTTGCCGAGGTCGGAGACGAGGTCCTTAACGACCGGCTGGTGTGGCAGCGGGTAGATGCGGATGTCGCCGTCGATTTCGTCGATCGGCTTGATGCAGGCGAGGGTGTTGCGGCCGTCGATGTTCATCGCACAGGAGCCACAGATGCCTTCACGGCAGGAGCGGCGCAGGGCCAGTGTGGGGTCGATCTCGTTTTTGATCTTCAGCAGCAGGTCGAGCACCATCGGGCCACAGTCGTCGAGATCGACGTGGTAGGTGTCGGTGCGCGGGTTGCCACCAGCCTCGGGATCGTAGCGGTAGACGACGACGCGGCGCGGATCACGGGCGTCGGTCGGCGCGGGCCATGTCCTCCCGGGCACGACGACCGAGTCGCGGGGCAGACGAAATTCAGCCACCGGCTGGACCTCCGCCGCCGCTACGAACCCTCATGTCGCCCCGGCTGGTCGTCGCTCGTGATTGCTCCGTACCCATCAGTAGACCCGTTTCTTTGGCGGGATGACCGCCACTTCGTTGCTCATGGTGTAGAGGTGGACCGGGCGGTAGTCGAAACGCACCCGTCCGGCGTGATCGACCCAGGCCAGCGTGTGCTTGAGCCAATGCTCGTCGTCACGCGCCGGGTAGTCGTCGCGGGCGTGCCCGCCCCGGCTCTCGGTGCGGTTGAGTGCCCCGTGAACGATCGCCTGCGACTGCAGCAGCAGGTTTTCCAGCTCCAGCGTCTCGACCAGATCGGTATTCCAGCACAAGCCACGATCGGTGACACGGACATCGTCGAAGCTGGCGAAAATACGCTGCATCTTCTCCGCCCCCTCACGCAGGCTGTCACCGCTGCGAAAGACGGCGGCATGGCGTTGCATCACGCGCTGCATCCGGTCGCGGATGGCGGCGGTGGGCCGGCTGCCGCTGGCGTGGCGGAGGCGGTCGAAGCGGTCGAGCACGCGCTCGGTGGCCGACGCGGACAGCGGCGGGTGGGGCTCACCCGGCTGGAGCTGCTCACCGGCGCGCAACGCCGCGGCACGGCCAAAGACGATGATGTCCAGCAATGAATTGGAACCGAGCCGGTTGGCGCCGTGGACCGAGACGCAGGCGGCCTCGCCGATGGCCATCAGCCCCGGCACCACTGCCTCGGGATCGCCGGTGGCCGGCGCGACCACTTCGCCATGGTGGTTGGTGGGTATCCCCCCCATGTTGTAGTGCACCGTCGGCAGCACCGGGATCGGCTCGCGGGTGACATCGACGCCGGCAAAGATGCGCGCGCTCTCGGCGATGCCCGGCAGCCGCTCGGCGATCACCTCCGGCCCCAGGTGCATCAGGTTGAGGTGGATGTGGTCCCGCTCGGGGCCAACACCGCGACCGGCATTGATCTCCAGCGTCATCGAACGCGACACCACGTCGCGCGAGGCCAGATCCTTGGCATTGGGCGCGTACCGCTCCATGAAGCGCTCACCGTCGGCATTGGTCAGGTACCCCCCCTCGCCACGCACCCCTTCGGTGATGAGCACGCCGGCGCCATAGACGCCGGTGGGATGGAACTGGACGAACTCCATGTCCTGCAGCGGCAACCCGGCGCGCAGCACCATCGCATTGCCATCGCCGGTGCAGGTATGGGCGGAGGTGGCGGAGAAGTAGCACCGTCCCGCCCCGCCGGTGGCCAGCACCACCCGATGCCCCCGAAAGCGATGCAACGTGCCGTCGGCGAGATTCCACGCCAGCACGCCACGACAGACGCCATCCTCCATCAGCAGGTCGATGGCGAAATACTCGATGAAGAACTGCGCACCGTGCTTCAACGACTGCTGGTAGAGCGTGTGCAGGATGGCATGGCCGGTGCGATCGGCGGCGGCACAGGTGCGCTCGGCGATCCCCTCCCCGAACCGGGTGGTCATGCCGCCGAAGGGGCGCTGGTAGATGCGCCCGTCCTCGGTACGGGAGAACGGCACGCCGAAGTGCTCCAGCTCGATGACGGCATCGATGGCGGCACGGCACATGTATTCGATGGCGTCCTGGTCGCCGAGCCAGTCGGACCCCTTGACGGTGTCGTACATATGCCAGCGCCAGTCGTCCTCGCCCATGTTGCCGAGCGCCGCCGACATCCCGCCCTGGGCGGCGACGGTGTGGCTGCGGGTGGGGAACACTTTGGTGATGCAGGCGGTGGAGAGCCCGGTGGCGGCCATCCCCAGCGTTGCCCGCAGCCCGGCCCCGCCGGCGCCGACGATGACGACATCGTGGAAATGCTCGACGATCGGATAGGCGCTGCTCACGTTCCGCCCCCGAAGACGATGCGTTGCAGCAGGGCCAGTCCCAGCGTCATCAGAAAGACGCTCAGCGGCCGCAGCGAACCGAGCAGCCACCGCTGCAACGGTCCCGGCGCCAGATAGTCCTCGATCACGACCCGCACCCCCAGTTCACCATGAATCGTCCCCACCATCAGCAGCAGCGCCAGCATCACCGCATTGACCGGTTCGCGAATCCAGCCGGTGACGGTGGCGTGGTCGGCCCCCGGCAATGCGGCCAGCGCGAAACCACCCCAGACCACCAGCGGCAACAACAACAGTGCCGTCAGACGCTGTGCCAGGAAATGACGACTGCCCTCCCTCATCGCGCCAACCACCAGGTCAACGACGTGAGCAGCACCGTGGCGGCGACGACCACCGCCCCGGAGCGACCGAGCGACGTCTTCTCCAGCCCCCGGCCGGTGTCCCAGAGCAGATGCCGCACCCCGTTGCAGAGGTGGTAGTAGGACGTCAGCACCAGCAACAACAGCAGCCCCCGCCCCTCGAGGCTGGCGAGAAAATCCCGCACCGGCGACCACGCCGCACCATCCCCGGCCAGCACCGCCAACAACCCCACCACTGCGAACATCGCCAGATAGAGCACAACGCCAGCGACGCGAAACAGGATCGACATCTTCGCCGTCAACGGCAGACGGTAGATCTGCAAATGGGGCGAAAGCGGGCGCTGGCGGCCGCAGCCCGGGTCAGGCATCGGGCACCTCCCGATGACGGCGGGCGAAGTAGTCGCGCGACTGCATCTCCACCAGCCGGCTGGCGGTGCGTCGAAACGCCCCGGCCAGCCGCGTGCCGGTGTAGAGCGCGTCGGGCGCAGTGGCGGCCGAGGCGATCAAGTTGACGTTGCGGTCGTAGAGCTCGTCGATCAGGTTGACGAAACGGCGCGCCACATCGTCACGACCGGCGTCCATCACCGGAATCGCGGAGATCATCACCGTATGGAAATAGGTGGCAATCTCGATGTAGTCGGCGGTACCCCGCGCCGCGTCACAGAGCACGTCGAAATCGAACCAGACCACGCCGTCGGCCCAGGCCTTCACCGGAATGCGGCGATGGTTGATGATGACGTCGCTGCGATCGGCGTGCAGATCGACGCCTCGCAGCTTGCCGAAATGGTCGGCCAGTTTCGCCTCGCTGGCAGCGTCGCCGGCCGGTAGCCAGACGTCGAGCTGCTCCATCAACCGCAGGCGGTAGTCGATCTCACCACCGAACGCGACCACGCGGGTGTGGCGCTCCAGCAGTTCGATGGCGGGCAGGAAGCGCGCCCGCTGCAGGCCGTCACGGTAGAGATCGCGGGGCCGCTGGTTGGAGGTGACCACCAGCGTCACGCCTCGATCGAACAGATGGCGGAACAACCGGCCGAGCAGCATCGCATCGGCAATGTCGTTGACCTGCAACTCGTCCAGACAGATCACCAACGCCCGCGCCGCCATGCGCTCGGCCACCGGCGCCAGCGGATCCTCCAGATCTGCCAGCGTCTTCAGCTCATCGTGGACGATCTGCATGAAACGGTGAAAATGGAGCCGCAACTTCTCCTGAAACGGCAACGTGTCGAAAAAGAGATCGAGCAGATAGGTCTTGCCACGCCCCACCCCGCCCCAGAGATAGAGGCCGGTGACCGGCGCCGGCCGGCGCGACCTGGCCAAGCCGATCAGCGTGAGCCACTTCATCGGTCCCGACTTGCCGCCGAGCCACTGCTCACGCTGCGTCACCAACCGCCGCCCCAGCAGATCGAGCAGGACGACCACCTCCTGCTGCCAGCGGTCCGGCACCAGCTCCCCCGACGCCAGCCGGGCCTGGTAACCGGCCATCATCGGCCCGGAGGCCAGCGCCAAGACCTCCGTCGTAGATGCCTCTGAACCCGAAATGCGGCTGGAGTCGTTCATCATTCTGTGCTTGGTAGACGTTGCGTTGGCTTCTCGCGGACGGTTCCACCCTCTCCCCGGCTCTTGCGCCTCGCGCCCCGTGACAGGCGCCGGCCCCTGGCGGCGACCAGCGGCCCCGGTCATGGTAGCAACTCCCGGACACGACGGGCATCCACGGGCCGGATTTCAGCCGCGATAGTCACTATAAAAAAGGCCAATACCCGACGGCGACCGACACCGGCATGCCCATGCCGTCACCAACGGCTGACATTCCCGCCACCACGCGCGCCCATTCCGTCAGCAACGGCCTCCCCGCCTCGGCCACGGATTGAAACCTGCACTCCCGGGCCGCGACGGCCCGCCGCAATGTCGCGGGCAGGACTCACAGCCGCTCAGGAAGACGACCATGAAAGACAAGCCCCGCCCCCGCTTCAGCCGCCATCTGCTGGCCTCCATTCTCTGTCTGCCACTGACCACCGGTGCCGCCATCGACCTTTCGCCAACCGCCTTCTGGCAGCATGGCGTCAACGCCTCGGCCGAGGCGCTGGTGGCCGGCGCCGCAGGACGCCTCCACATCGGCGGCGATTTCATCGACGCCATCGACCGCCAGGACAGCCACGGCGCCAGCGACATCTTCATCACCACCTTCTCCTCCGAAGGCGAACGACTGTGGACACGGGTACTCGGTAGCGAGGACAACGACTATCTGCGGGCCGTCGCCAGCGACGCCGACGGCAACCTCTACCTGGTCGGCACGACGGCCGGCGCCTTCGCGGCCGAGCCGGCCGGTTCGTTCGACGTGGTGGTCGCCAAGCTCGACGGCGACGGATCGCTCCAGTGGCTGCGGCAGTTCGGCTCCGACCGGTACGAGGCCGGTGAAGCCATCGCCATCGATGCCAGCGGCAATCTCTACATCGCCGGCCGCACCGCGGGACAGCTGGGGGAGGCGCCGGCACAGGGCGGCAACGACATCTTCGTCGCCAGCCTGACGGCCGACGGCGAACCCCGCTGGCTACAACAGTTGGGAACGGCGCAGGCGGACGAGGCCACGGCGCTGGCCGTCGTCGGCGACACCGTCTATCTGGCGGGTCACACCCGGGGCCGGTTCGACGGCCACCCCGGCATTGGCGAGGCCGACATCGTCGTGCAGGCGTTCTCTACCGACGGCCAATCCCTCTGGACGAAGCAGTTCGGCACCGCCCGGCCGGATTACGCGGTGGCGCTGGCCGCCAGCAACGATGGTGACCTGCTGCTGCTCGGTTACAGCTACGGCGACCTGGGCACGCCACCCAACCGGGGCGATGCCGATGTCTTCGTCAGCCGGCTCGGCCCGACCGGCGAGCCGCGCTGGACGCGCCAACTGGGCAGCACCGCCGCCGACATCCCCCAGTCGATGACCATCGATCGCCAGGGCAATGCGATCGTCGCCGGCTACACCCACGGCAACCTGGCCGGCACCGAGACCGCCGGCAACTACGACAGTTTCGTCGCCGCCTGGTCGGCCACGGGGGCATTGCTGGAGGTCACGCAGTTCGGCGGCCGCGGCTTCACCCAGGCCAACGCCATCACCACCACGGCGGCTGGCACCCTGTTCGTGCTCGGCAGTGCCGCCACCGACCTCGATGGTGACCCCGCCACTGGCGAGGGCCGCATCTTTCTCGGCCGGCTCGGCCCGGAAGCCGGCACCAACGGCATCATCGATACCTGGCCCCCCACCCTGATCCTGCGGCGCGACGCCGACGGCTACGCTGGCTTCGCCGGCGACAGCGAGGACGTGGATCTGGACGGCCGGCTCATGCCCCGCGAGGATCTCAACGCCAACGGCGCCATCGACTACCGCAGCGAGGATCGCAACGGCAGCGGCCGGCTCGACGCCGGTGAGGACAGCGACGGTGACGGCCTGCTGAACAGCGACAGCGGGCTGGCGTCGGTGACGCTGGCACCCGGCGCGGAAAACCTCGCGCTGGAGGTGGCACCGTTTTCTCCCGGCGCTCTGGCCGCCACCTTCCGTATCGACCCCATCGACCCGGCGGCACCAGGGCGCGGCCGGCTCGTCATCCGCGACCGGGCCGGCAACGAGACGGTCCGCGACATCGACCTCGGGCCGCGCCACTGCGCCAACGCCATCGACCAGATCCACATCGCGGGCAGTGGCAACGTCCACATTCCCCAGTGGGCCGCCAGCACCCGCGATGCCGACCGCCAACAGCCGGACGACACGCTGTGGATCACCCGTATCGACAATCCGGCGCTGTTCGACATCCTCCCCCACGTCAGCTACCCGTCATGGAGCCTCGACTATCGCCTCAAACCCGATGTCAGCGGCAGCGCCACGGTATGGTACGACGTGGTGGACTACGCCACCGGCGGCAAGAGCTACCATTGCGGCGGGGAGCACTTCGAGATCACCGTCCTGCCGGCAATGCCGACACCCCCGGAACCGGCAGCACCGGCACCGAAACGGCTGACCGTCGTCGCCGGTGTCCCCACCCCCATCGACCTGCTGGCGCAGGCGGGCATCCCAGGGACGATCCGCGCGGTGAGCCAGCCCATCCACGGCAGCGTCACCCTCGACGGCAACACCGCCACTTACCAGTCACTGCCCGGCCACTCGGGAACGGATGCTTTTAGCTACTGGGTGGAAGACGAGGGCGGCAACGAGACGGCCCATCGCCTGTTGCTGGCGGTCATGCCGGGAGGTGACGACGACAAGCGGCCGGTGATCTCCGTCATGGGCGACAGCGACCAGCGCCGCGTCACCGCCTACGGTGGCGGCTGGGGTTGGGGCTTGCTGCTGATCGGTGGCGCCTGGCTGCGGCGGCGTGCCGGTCGGGCCACCGAGTGACGGCGACTGGGGAATACGGGCCGACCCCACGACGCCACCATCGATCGGCGCCCCGTTTCCCCATGCGCCAGCGCGATGGTGAACGGGGGAACGATCCCGGCCGGGCTACACCGGCGGCTTGACCGGGACGGTCTCCATCCGCCAGATGTCCTCGTTGTACTCACGCATGGTGCGATCGGTGGAGAACTTGCCGCTGTTGGCGCTGTTGAGGATGCTCATCCGCACCCAGCGCTCACGGTCCTGATAGGCCTTGGCGGCCCGCTGCTGGGCATCGACGAAGCTGCGGAAGTCGGCGGCCACGAGCCAGGGATCGTGCGCACTGCGGATGGAGTGGATGATCGGATCGAACAGGCCCGGGTTGAACTGGTTGAAGTAACCGCTCTCCAGCAGGTGCATCACCTCCCGGAAGTCGGCATCGGCCTCGATGATCTCGTTGGGGCGGTAATCCTGACGGGTCTGCTCCACCCCCTCGGCAGTGAGGCCGAAGAGGAAGAAGTTGTCCTCCCCCGCCTCTTCGCGAATCTCGATATTGGCGCCGTCGAGGGTGCCAATGGTGACCGCGCCGTTCATCATGAACTTCATGTTCCCGGTGCCCGAGGCCTCCTTGCCGGCGGTGGAGATCTGCTCCGACAGATCGGTGCCGGGGCAGATGGTCTCCATCGCGGTCACGCGATAGTCGGGGAAGAAGACCACGCGCAGGCGTCCCTGGGTGTCGGGGTCGGCATTGACGACGCGGGCGACATCGTTGATGAGCTTGATGATGAGCTTGGCCTGCTGGTATCCGGGCGCGGCCTTGCCGCCGATCAGCACGCAGCGCGGTGTCCAGTCGGCGGTGTCACCACGCTTGATGCGGTTGTAGAGGTGGATGACGTGGAGGATGTTGAGCAGCTGGCGTTTGTATTCGTGGATGCGCTTGACCTGCACGTCGAACATCGCCTCGACGTCGAACTCGACACCACACTCCTTCCAGACCAGATCGGCCAGGCGCCGCTTGTTCTGCTGCTTCACCTCGTGCCAGCGCTGGCGGAAGGCGGGATCATCGGCATAGGGCACCAGCTTGTGCAGCTGCTCCAGATGGATGATCCAGTCCTCGCCGATGGTGTCGTCGATGAGCTGGCGCAGGCCGGGATTGCAGGCGGCGAGCCAGCGCCGCTGGGTGACACCGTTGGTCTTGTTGTTGAACTTCTCCGGCCACAATTCGTAGAAGTCGTGGAACAGCCCTTCCACCAGCAGCTTCGAATGCAGGGCCGCGACCCCGTTGACGGAGAAGCTGCCGACGATGGCGAGATAGGCCATGCGCACCATCGGGTCGTGTCCCTCCTCGATGATCGACATGCGGCGCATGCGATCGGTGTCGCCGGGCCAGCGTGACGAGACCAGCGCCATGAAACGGGCATTGATCTCGTAGATGATCTCCAGCAACCGCGGCAGCAACTGCTTGAACAGATTGACCGACCACCGTTCCAGCGCCTCCGGCAGCAGGGTGTGGTTGGTATAGGCCATGGTGTGGGTGGTGATGGCCCAGGCCTCGTCCCAACCCAGCCCCTGCTCGTCCATCAGCAACCGCATCAGCTCGGCCACGGCGATGCTGGGGTGGGTGTCGTTGAGCTGAAAGCGGTTCTTCGCGGCAAAGCTGTCCCAGGCGTCGGTGCCGTGGTGCTTGACCCAGTGACGGATCACGTCCTGCATCGACGCCGAGGCGAGAAAATACTGCTGGCGCAGGCGCAGCTCCTTGCCGTTTTCGCTGCTGTCGTTGGGGTAGAGCACCATGGTGATGTTCTCGGCCTGGTTCTTCTGCGCCACCGACTCGGGGTAGAAGCCGGCGTTGAACTCCTCCAGGTCGAACTCGTCGGTGGCCTCGGCCTTCCACAACCGCAGCGTGTTGACGGTGCCGTTGTTGTAGCCGGGAACGGGAATGTCGTAGGGAACGGCGAGCACGTCGTGGGTATCGACCCAGTGGGCGCCGACCCCGCCACCGTCGCGCACGTAGAACTCGGTGCGGCCACCGAACTTGACGGTGCAGGTGAACTCCGGCCGCTCCAGCTCCCAGGGGTTGCCATTGCGCAGCCAGTGGTCCGGCTCCTCCACCTGGTAGCCGTCCTTGATGACCTGGCGGAACATTCCGTATTCGTAGCGCAGGCCATAGCCGGTCACCGGCAGCTGCAACGTGGCGCAACTGTCGAGGAAACAGGCCGCCAGTCGGCCGAGACCGCCATTGCCGAGGCCGGCGTCGTGCTCGCCCTCCTCGATCTCCTCCAGCTCGACGCCGAGTTCGGTCAGCGCCGCGCGCACCTCCTCGTGAATCTCCAGATTGAGCATGGCGTTGTTCAGCGCCCGCCCCATCAGGAACTCCATCGAGAGATAGTAGGTACGGGTTGCATCCATCTCGTTGGCGGCCCGGGCAGTGGCCTTCCAGCGCTCCATCAGGCGATCGCGCACGGTCATGGCGAGGGCGGCAAAACCGTAGTGGACCGATCCATCGCCATTGTCGCGACCGAGGGTGTAGTGGTAGTAGTGGCGATAGGAATCGCTGAGCGACTCCACATCCATTCCAAGGCACGGCAGTCTGCCGGTGGCTGGTTTTGGCGGATTCTTCAGTGGTTGGTGGGTCATGTTCCGTTGATCCTTTACGACAGGGATGCAAGATGCGCCGATTCTAGCGCGGAACGGCAACCGGCGCCGCGAGGCGCGGACGGGCCGCCCCATCGGGTGGCATGAAACGAAGGAACGGGACGGGCTGGCGCCGGGCTACCAGGGAACGAACTTGTCGATGAGGTTCATCGGGCGGGAGATGTCGTGAATGTTCCGGTTCATCGACGACATGTCGTAGCGCATGATCTCGAAGTTGTTGGACATACGCTGGATCGAGTAGTCCATCTGCGCCATCTGCTCGGCGATCGGCCGCATCGACGACAGGTAGCTCATCTGCCCCGAGATCATCTTCATCTCGGTGGACATGTTGTGCACCTGATCGGTCATCATCGCGATGTTGTCGGTCATCTCCTGCATGTTGCGGGAGAGGATCTCCATGTGCTGCGCCATCTTCGGATCGAAACTCTGGGCGATGGTGTTCATGTTGTCGGTCAGGCTGTAGATCAGGAAGAAGCCGTAACCGGCGAGAATGATGAAAGCGAACATCGCCGGATAGACCACCATCTCCCAGCGGCGCGCGCTGCGCTCGAAGGTGTCGAGAAAGCGGGTGATGTCCTCGTGGACGGTCCGGGTGGTGGCACCGACGATCTCGTTGTAGTCCTCGGCATGGTGGTCCGCCCCGCTGGCGTCCTCTGCGGTCTCCGCCTCACCACTCTCGACGCCGCCGTCCTCGCTCCGCGCCTCGCCATCGTCGGTCGCCTCCACGTCAGCGTCGCGCTCGATGACATCGAGGTCGCTGGATTCCTCTTTCCCGACAGGCGGCTTGTCTACTTCAGATACCATGCGGTGTACAACCTTCGAAACGATGGGGCAAAGCCCGGTCCGGCATTATAGTCATTTTGTCGGCGCCGTATCCATCGGCCCGGCGGCAACCGGCTATCCCTCCGGGCCGGGACCATCGTCCAGACCGTTGAGCCGACGCAGAACCCGCAGCACGGCGGAAGAGTCGAGTTCACCGCCCCCGCTGCCGACCAGCGCATTGACCCACTGGGCCGCCTGAGCCGCACCCGGCAACGCCACCCCGGCCTGCGCCGCGGCATTGAGGGCGATCCCCAGGTCTTTCTGGTGCAGAAGGGCCTTGAAACCCGGCGCGTAGTCGTCTTCGAGCATCCGCCGGCCATGGACGTCCAGGACGCGGGACGAGGCGAAACCACCGAGCAGCGCCTCCCGCACCCGGGCGGCATCGACGCCGCTGGCCTCGCAGAGCACGAAGGCCTCGGCCACGGCGGCGATGGTCTGGGCCACGACGATCTGGTTGCAGGCCTTGCAAAGCTGGCCCGCGCCAGGCCCGCCGACATGGACGACGCGCTCACCCACCACCCGCAACAGAGGATCGACGCGGGCCAGCGCCGCCGCCTCGCCACCGACCATGATCGACAGGGTTCCCGCCTTTGCCCCCGCCTCGCCACCGGAGACCGGCGCATCCACCAGGTCGATGCCAGCCCCGGCCAAGCGGGCAGCGATGTGCCGCGCCGCCTGCGGATCGATCGTACTGTGATCGACGACGATGCTGCCGGGCCGAAGATGCTCGATGAGCCCACCCTCTCCGATCGTCAGCGCTTCCACATCAGGGGTATCCGAGACATTGAGGAAAACCACATCGACCGCCCGCGCCAGATCGGCCAACGACGCGGCCGCCCGGGCACCGGCCGCCACCAGCGGCTGCAAGGTCTCGGCGCGCCGCGCCCAGACCCGAACGACATATCCTGCCTCGAGCAGATGGAGCGCCATCGGGCGCCCCATGATACCGAGGCCGATATAGCCAACCGTCAATGTCATCGCTTGTTCCTCCATCGCAATGCCCGGCGCGGGCGGACGATCGGGAGCCGGAGGGGATCGGAGAGATTCCCCCAATAATCCCGCCTCCTCATGAAATATTCGGGCTAGTGGAAATCACCACCGGGGTGGTAGCGCAGCGCAAAATGGACGGTGACATCGGGCGAGCGCCCGCGGAAGAAGTCGTCGACGACGGCAAAATCGGCATAGAGGTTTTGCCGCAGCCGCACCGACAGACCACCCGACAGCATCAACACCTTGTCGAAGAAGCGGATATGGGTCTTGCGGAACATGCTGCCGTGGTGATCCATCTGCAATTTGAAACGCAGCGACGGTTTCGCCAGATACTCGACACCCAACCCCCCGAACAGTACGAAATGGCGTTGCTGGTCGGGCAGGATGTCACCGCTTCCCAGCGCCGAGAAGCCAAAATCGCCATTGACCAGCCAGCGTTCGCTCAGCCGGGTGGAGGCGGAGAACCAATTGGCATAGTCCACCGAACCGCTGCCGAGCAGCTTGTCGGAATCCCCGGTGGGCAGCTTGAACTGCAGATAGAGCGCGAGGCGGTCGGGGCCGTCCCGCTGCCACTGGTAGCCCAGCAGCATCGCAATGTCCCCGAGACCGGAGACGCCCTCGGAAAAGCTGAGCAGATCCTTGCCGTCGCGCCGATAGAGAAAGGCGATGTCGCTGCCGACCGCTTCGCCGTCGGCGCCGGGAAATTCGCTTTCACTGCCACCAAGAATGCCACCCAACCCCTGGTCGTCGTGCCGGATCAGCGGAATGTGCAAACCCAGCGCCCAGTTGTGGGCCAGCCCGCGAAAGAACATCAGGTCGGTGCGCGCCGTCTCTCCCTTGATGACCAGATACTCGTAATCGTCCGGCGCCCCTTCGCTGCGGGTGGTACGGCTGCGCGAATAGGAGACGAAGCCCCGCCACTGTCCGTCGTCGGGCAACTCCGAATAGGCCTTCATCGGCAAACCGTAAGGAAGCACCAATGGATTCTGGTCACGGATCTGGAACAGGCCGGCTTGCACCGGTGACAACGGCAGGCACAGCAGCAAGAGGCATAGCGTTCTGCGAATCATCGATCGAAACTCACAAAAATGGGCCGGTGGGAGCCGGCCCAATATACGCTATTGTGTCTGTCGGATGGGAGCGGCGTCAGGGTATTGCCGCGGAGGCCCGCTATTTGCACTCGCCCTTTTCACCACCGATATCGCCAGTGAGCTTGAGGAACGCGCCAAACGGCCCCATCACGCTCATCGCTTCCATCTTCGGGCCGGTGAACTTCAGCTTGCCGGTGGCCATCGCCCCCATCGCACCGCAACCGAACTTGGCCGCGCCGATGCAGGTCCAGTGTTTGTCGGTGGCGTGCATCACATAGTCCATCTTCGGATCGAACGCCTTGCCATCCGGCTTGCCCCCATAGGTGCAGACCGCCTTGCCATCCTTCGGCTCGATGGTGAGCTGGATCTTGGAATCCGGGCCACACTCGGTACGGTACATCTGTACCAGCTTGTATCCCCGGCCACCATTGTTGCCCATCCAGTCACCCGCCAGCTCCTTGGTCAGGGTCTCGCTGGCATTCCAGCCCTCACAGGCTTTCTTGGCCCACGCCTCGTCCATGAAGGACATGGCGGAGGCCATGGTCGGCGCGCCGACGATCAGCGCCATCAAAGCAATTTTCTTGTACATGATAGATATCCTCTCATCCTCCAATGGTGAACTCGCCACCCCGACAGGCGGGATGGCGTTGGTCTGGCCACGTCGATCAATAGCGGTACGAGTACATGACCTGGATGTTGGTCTGCGAATGGGTCGATTCCACCTGGGTCTGGCTGTTGGTCTGATCCACCTCGGGCGCGAACACCAGCGAACCTGCGATGGAGTGGGCATCGCTGAACTTGTAGGTGGCACCCATCGTGACGTGGTTCTTGATGATCGCCGGGAACAGCGCGTTCAGATACTTGTCCGGCACCGGATTGTTGGCCAGGTTGAGCCCGCCACGAACGGTGAGCTGGTCGTTCACTTCGTACGCCGCGCCCAGCTTGATCACGGTCTGGTCATCCCACTCCTGCTTCATCGTGACATCGACCGATGCGCCACCGAACCCGGGCACCGTCTTGTCGACGGTGAAGTTCAGATTGAAGTCCTTCATCACACCGGACCAGTCGATCTGCGTGATATCGGCCGCCAGCAGCCACTTGTCGACCTTGTAGGCCATGCCAAGCGTAAAGGTGGCCGGAAACTGAAAATCCTTGACGGTGTAGGTGCCCGGCAGATTGAGCGGGACGGAGCCACCGCCTTGCGTCGGCATCGTGGCGGGCTGGCCGGTGGCACCATCGATGATCGCCATCGTCCCTTTACCGTCCCAGTCGTCCATCGCGGTCTCGGCCTGATAGGCGCCCCCGATCGAGAGCTCTGGAGAAACCTGGAAGAGGAAGCCCAGCCGGGCGCTGAAACCGGCACCCTTGGTCTTGCCGGAGAAGTCATCGTCGTTGGAGAAGTCGAACACCGCAAACTTGCCGTTCGGATCCACCGGCCCGGTGGGGTTCTGCTGGCTCTGGAAAACGCCACCGAGCCCCTGCACGAGCGAGCCACTGGCGCTGCCCAGCGCATTGCCCGCCCCCGGCATGAAATCGAAGAAGGAACCCGGACCGGCACTGGGGTTGCCATTCTGGTCGGGCACCAACATGGGCATGCCCATGATCAGATCCATCCCGCCCCAGACATACTGCAACGTGCCGCCAATGGAGAGCTGGTTGTTGACCTGATAGGAGGCCGGCAGCAGGAAGGCGCCGACGCCCACTTCGGAGCGGGCGCCCTTCATCTTAGAGTTCTTGTCGTACTCTTCGTACTCTGTCCCCATGCCCCCCTGGGAGAACACGCCAATGCCATAGCTGACCTGGCCGTTGCGGGTTGCCCAACCGGCGGCGGGCATCAGGTAGAGGTCACCATCGGAACCCACGCTGGTCTTGGCGGTGGGGGAGGTCGGAACCGTTGCCGAGACGTCCGGCTGCAGGAAACCGAGGCTCACGTCGATCCGCGAGGCGCCATCCTTCATCAGGCTCAGCGTCGCCGGATTGCCCACCATGGCGGCAGCGCCATTGTCGAAGGCCATGGCCGCGCCACCCATGGCGGTGGACTCCGGGCCGTAACCTTCCATCAGCATGCCATTGGTCGCCCAGGCCGAAGAGGCAACGCATGCGGTGACCACAGCCGCTGCAATCGAGGTTAAACGTAGTTTGCCGTGCATCATAGAAGTTCCTCCTTCAGGGATTTCTCGGGGGTTGCTCCCCGCTAGATAAGAAACTGCTAATATTCTGATTTGATTAGAATTTTTCGCAGATTGATGACTTTTTATACCCCTGTGAGACGCAAGTCAAACTTCCGGCGGAAGCAGCAGCGGCAAGGTTTTTCGGCGGTTTCACAGCGCCTTGGAATTTAAGGAATTTTTACAATCCCGGAAAATTCGTGCCAAGATGAAACCGATGCTCCCCCTGCCCTTTCCCCCGACCACCGACTACGCGGCATGGCGCCGACGCAAGCTCGCCGAGGCACGTTCGGCGCCTCCTGTCCATGAGCTGGCCGATCCGTCGAATCCGACGGCCATCGATCTGGCCGCGATCACGGCACAGGTCACCCGACGGGGCTTCGCCCTCTACCGACTGCCCCCCGGCTTCCGGGCCTCGCGCCAGTGGCTGATCGAGTTCGGCCGACATTTCGGGCTGACGCGGCTGGACAGCAATCTCTGCAGCGATGCCGACGGCATTTCGACCCTGCGCGACACCCCGGAACAGCCGCGCCGGCGCAGCTACGTCCCCTACACCAACCGCCCGCTGAACTGGCATACCGACGGCTACTACAATCCGGCGGACCAGCAGATCGGCGCCTTCATCCTCCACTGCGTCCAGGATGCCGCCCACGGCGGCGAGAACGGCCTGATGGATCCGGCACTGGCGTGGCTGCGGCTCTACGACGAAGACCCGGCCTTCGTCGAGGCGCTCAGCCATCCCGGGGCGATGTCGATTCCCCCCAACACCGAAGACGGCAAGGAGATTCACGGCTGGATCAGCGGCCCGGTCTTCAGTTTCCGCCGCGACTGGGGGCGGCTGCACATGCGTTATACGGCGCGCAGGCGCAACATCCGCTGGCGCGATGATCCCACAACCTCCAAGGCGGTGGCGTTTCTTCAAAATCTGCTGGAATCGGGGGAGAATGACGTCGTCTGGCTCCGCCTGGCGCCCGGCGAGGGGGTCATCAGCAACAACGCGCTCCATTGCCGCAAGGGCTTCACCGACGCCCCCGGCCGCAAACGGCTCTACTACCGGGCCAGATACTTCGATTCCATCGGGAGACCCTGAACATGCTCTGGATCAGCGAACTGCTGCTGCAACGGCACGACCTCGAATCGTTCGAGGATCTGAAAAAGGCCGTCGAGGACCGTGCCCGCGAGGGTGAGATCCACTTCGGCCTGGATGTCAAACCTCCCTTCTCCGACACCCCGGAGGATTGGGAGGTGGTGCTCGAAACCGCCTTTTCATCGGCACGTTAGCGGGGCCGGCGATGACGAACCTCTACTGGCAGGACGACGAGGAGAACGAACCGGTCGAAAGCGACGACGATGTGGTCGATGTCGTCTACCGTCTCGACTGCAAGACGATCCCGATCGACCACGCCCAGGCGCTCTGCGACGCGCTGCACGAGGCGCTGCCATGGATCGCCGACGAAGAGCGTGTCGCCATCCACACCATCCACATCGCCGAGGCCGCCAACGGCTGGGTGCGGTCCGAGGAGGACGGGCTGTTGCAACTGTCGCGCCGCACCCGCTTCCAGCTGCGCGTTCCCGCACACCGCATCGCCGACGCGCTGGCGCTGGAAGGCACCACGCTGGACATCGCCGGCCACCCGATGACCATTGGCGCCGGCAACGTCAGGAAGCTCGCCAAACTCACCACCATCTTCTCCCGCTACATGGCCGCCGACGAGGTCGACGACGAAGGCCGCTACATGGAAAACGTCTACGAGCTGTTGCTGGAGAAGGGCATCAAACCGAAGAAGATGATGGCCGGCCGCAAACATGTGATCCAGACCACCGACGGCCCCCTGCCCAGCCGGATGCTGATGCTGGCCGAGCTGGAGCTGGACGCCTCACTGCGGCTGCAGAAGGAAGGGCTCGGTCCCGGCCGTAAACTGGGCTGCGGAATCTTCATCCCGCACAAGGGCATCGAAGCGGTGAACAAGGCGCAGAAGAACCGCTGACCCCGACCTCCCATCGGGAGGGCCTGCCGGCAATGCTCTCTATCACCAATAGGGGGGTGTAATTTGGGCGTTCATCGGGTACAAATAGCGGATCGAATTCAACTGGCCGGAGCGCGGCGGCGCCTGCAAGCCCAGCCGGTACGACCATCAACTGCACTATTGAGGTAACCATCATGAGCAGCAAGAAAGAGATGATCCAGAAGATGCTGGAGATGCAAAAGAAGTTCATCGCGTATGAGCACGAGCACGGCGTCGATCCGAAGGACTACTTCTCCCCCGAGTCTGGCCATCCGCTGGATGGCTATCGCCAGGAGTATCGCGACCTGGCCATGGCCGTGGTCGAGGCTGCTCACGAAGAGGTCGGTTCCCAGCCGTAAGCTGGAGACCCCGCCCGAACAGAAAAAAGGCCGTCGAACGACGGCCTTTTTTCTGCCCGCCAGCCGGCCCCGCTTTACCCCCCACCACCGTAGCGCCGGCGCAGCACCTCGAACATCGCCCGCACCCCCATCGCCTCGCCACCCTCGGGATGGCCCGGCGTGCCGCTGGTGTTCCACGCCATCATGTCGAAATGCAGCCAGGCGATGCCGTCGTCGACGAAGCGCTGCAGGAACAGCGCGGCGACGATGGCACCGGCATAGGGACTGGAAGCGCAGTTGACCAGATCGGCGAAGCGACTCTTGAGCATCGTTTCATAGGGTTTGTGCAACGGCAGTCGCCAGACCGGGTCGTGCTTTTGCCGGGCGGCGGCCAGCAATTCGTCGGCGAGCGCCTCGTCGTTACCGAAGAAAGCGGCGATGCCGGTACCAACGGCAGAGCGGGCCGCGCCGGTGAGGGTGGCGTAGTCGATCAACAGGTCGGGGCGTTCGTCCGACGCATCGGCGAGCGCATCACAGAGCACCAGCCGCCCCTCGGCGTCGGTGTTGTCGATCTCCACCGTCAGCCCCTTGCGCGTCCTGACCACGTCGCCCGGGCGGAAGGCGTCGCCGGAGACGGCATTGTCCACCGCCGGTATCAGCACCCGCAGGCGGACCGGCAGCCCGACGGCCATCACCAGCGTCGCCAACCCAAGCACATGGGCGGCACCTCCCATATCCTTCTGCATCAGCCGCATCGCATTGGCTGGCTTGAGATCGAGCCCGCCGGTATCGAAGCAGACCCCCTTGCCCACCAGCGTCAGCTTCGGTGCCTCATGCTCCCCCCAACGCAGATCGATCAGCCGCGGCACGTGCACCGAGGCGCGGCCGACCATGTGGATCGTCGGATAGTTCTGCTCCAGCAACGCCTCGCCGACCACCTCACGACACTCGGCGCCGAAGCGCGCCGCCAGCCCGCGGGCGGCGGCAGCCAGGTCGGCCGGCATCATTTCGTTGGGCGCGGTATTGATGAGGTCACGAACGAGATAGAGCGCATCGACCTCGGCTGCCAGCCGGTCGGCCACCGCACCGACCACGAGCCGGGGAGGCTGCCCGGCATCGTCCCGATAGCGGGTGAAGCGGTAGGCCGCCAACGCCCAGCCGATGGCCAGCTCGTGGCGCAATCGGTCCTCCCAGTCCTCTTCCAGGCGGTAGTCCCCCGCCGGCAGCGAGTCGGCCGCGCCGGCCAGCGTCCAGGTGTCGACCGGCTCGTCGCCCCGGCCGACCAGCACCCCAACGAGGGAGCCATCGGCGCCGGGCAGCGGGCAGAGGCTACCGGCGGCAGCCTCGAAACCCTGCCCCTCGGCCCAGCGGCGCGACGGCGGATCGAGCTCGGCCAGCACCGCGTCGAGTTCGGCGCTGGCGACGATACGCAGCGGCACGGCGTGCCCGCTGCCGGCAACGAAACAGTCTGGCAGTGACAAGGGAATCCCCTCCGGTTGGTGGCAAGCGGCTATCATATACCGCCCCGAGACGACGGATCACCCGCCCGATGACACCAGCACTGGAGATTTCACAACTACGCAAGACCTACCGGGGCGGCTTCGAGGCCCTCAAGGGGATCGACCTGACCGTGGCCGAGGGCGACTTCTTCGCCCTGCTCGGACCCAATGGCGCCGGCAAGTCGACCACCATCGGCATCATCACTTCGCTGGTCTGCAAAACCGCCGGGGATGTCCGCATCTTCGGTCACGACATCGACCGCGAACCGTCGCTGGCCAAACACCAGATCGGGCTGGTGCCACAGGAGTTCAATTTCAACCAGTTCGAGCCGGTGGAGGAGATTCTGCTCAACCAGGCCGGTTATCACGGCATCGGGCGACGGCGGGCACGGCCGACGGTCGAGCACTTTCTGCGACGGCTTGGGCTGTGGGACAAACGCCACAATGAGGCGAGAATGCTCTCCGGCGGGATGAAACGGCGCCTGATGATCGCGCGGGCAATGGTCCATCGACCACGAATGCTGATCCTCGACGAGCCGACGGCCGGCGTCGACATCGAGATCCGCCGCTCGATGTGGGCGTTCATGCAACAGATCAACGAAGAGGGCACGACGATCATCCTCACCACCCACTATCTGGAGGAGGCCGAGAATCTCTGCCGCAACATCGCCATCATCGACGCCGGCAGGATCATCGAGAACACCAGCATGAAGGCGCTGCTGTCGAAACTGGAGCACGAGATCTTCGTCCTCGACCTGCGCCACCCGCTCACGACCGTGCCGCGGATCGAAGAGATCGGCATCACGGTACGCGACGAATACACGCTGGAGATCTGCGTCAGCAAGACGATGTCGCTCAACGAAGTGTTCCAGATCCTCGACCGCCACGGCATCGAGGTGCTCAGCCTGCGCAACAAGCACAACCGGCTGGAGACGCTGTTCCTCGACCTGGTCGGCAACGGGGAGCGAGCCGCATGACACCCCGGGAGAAATTCACCGCCTATCTCACCATCGTCATCAAGGAGTTTCTGCGCTTCGTCCGCATCTGGCCGCAGACGCTGGTGCCGCCGGCCATCACCACCGGGCTCTACATCGTCATCTTCGGAGGACTGATCGGGCCGCGGATCGGCGAGATGGCGGGCTTCTCCTACATGCAGTTCATCATTCCCGGCCTCATCATGATGAGCATCATCACCAACGCCTACGCCAACGTGGTGTCGTCGTTCTATCTCGCCAAGTATTCCCACAGCGTCGAGGAGATGCTGGTCTCGCCGCTGCCCAACAGCATCATTCTGCTCGGTTACCTCAGCGGCGGCGTCGCCCGCGGACTGATGGTCGGCGCGCTGGTGCTGGCCGTCTCCCTGTTCTTCACCGAACTGCACCTCCACAGCCTCGCCGTCGGCATCAGTATCACCGTGCTGACCGCCGTGCTGTTTTCACTGGCGGGTTTCATCAACGCCATCTACGCCAACAGCTTCGACGACATATCGATCATCCCCACCTTCGTGCTGACGCCCCTGACCTACCTCGGCGGCATCTTCTACTCCATCTCGATGCTGCCACCATTCTGGCAGGAGGTCTCCCGCCTCAACCCGATCCTCTACATGATCAATGCCTTCCGCTACGCCATGCTCGGCGTCTCCGACATTCCGCTGACCATCTCCTACGTCACCATCACGGCGTTCATCGTCGTTCTGTTCATCATCGCGCTGCGGCTGCTGGCGCGCGGCAAGGGGATACGCAGCTGACGCCACCCCGCGTTCCCACGCGCTCACCCCAACCAGTAGACCAGCCCCATCGTCACCGCCGCGATCAGCACCGTCTGCAGACCGCTGCGCCACCAGGAGACGCCAGAGACGCGGCCGAGAAACACGCCGAGCAGGAAGATCACCAGCAACGCCATGACGATGGCGAGATGGAGCGGCGCCAGCGGCAGATCGACGCCAGCCTCGGCCAGCCACAATGGCGCGATGATCAGCAGCGAGATGAGCAGCGGCGCCAGCCCGTTGACCAGCCCGATCAGCAGCGGCACCCAGCGGGCGGCACGGCCGTGGGCACTCTGTTCGAGGCCGGTCATCATCGCCCGCTCCAGGTCGAGCAGCGCCTTGCGCCGCTCGGCCACTTCGCTGACGTAGGCGCTGCTGACACCGCTGACTGCGAGCGCCACGGCGGCACCGACACAGGCACTGATGACGACGGCTGGCGCCGTCGGCGCCGAGACGGCGAATCCCATGACGATGCCGAGCATCGTCAGCGCGCCGTCGAAGCCGTTGACCACGAAGTAACGCCGCATGATGCCGTGGGAGCCGGAGATCTCCAGCAGCATTCCGAGCCTGCGCAGAGAAGACATGGGCTACACGCCGCCGATCACTTCCACTTCATCGATGCTGTGCAGCGATCCGCCGGCTTCGGTGATCGCCGCCGCGATGGCGTCGAAATCCAGCGCCTCACCCTCGATCTCCAGCCGCAGGGTCTCGGTGCGCTCATCCACCTCCAGCACCACCGCCGCCACCTCGTAACCCGCGCCCACGTCGGCGACGGCACGGCTGAAATCCAGCACATTGGGCTGGTGTGGCTTGAGAATGTCGAGTATCAGGCGTTTGACGATGGCCATGGGTCGTGCTCCGGCATGAGAGGGGTCTCCATGACAAGTATCGATCGTTGCGCAAGGAAACGCACCCCCCGGCGCCCGACCGCGGTACGCGCAAGGGACCGGGCCACTGGCTGCACGGCACCGGGGAACCGCCCGACAGCCGTTAGCGCAGAGGGTGTGCTCCCCGACGACACCGCCGAACGCGGCGGAATTCAAGGGCCGAGCCCCCCCTTTTCCGAGACACCCTTTCGGCCCGCTCGGGTGAATTCATTACGCAAATGTAATAGAGTTGCGCAGCTACAGTCCCAATCGGATGTTCCATGGAAAAGAAAAACGCCTACACGCGCGACGAGCTGCTGGCCTGCGGCCACGGCGAACTGTTCGGCCCCGGCAATGCGCGGCTGCCCCTGCCCAATATGCTGATGATGGACCGCATCACCCATATCAGCGATACCGGGGGCACCCACGGCAAGGGGGAGATCATCGCCGAGCTGGATATCAAACCCGACCTCTGGTTCTTTGCCTGTCACTTCGAAGGCGATCCGGTGATGCCTGGCTGCCTGGGGCTGGACGCACTGTGGCAGCTGGTGGGCTTCTTCCTCGGCTGGAACGGCAACCCGGGGCGGGGCCGTGCGCTGGGCGCCGGCGAAGTGAAGTTCTTCGGCCAGATCCTGCCGGACAACCAGCTGGTCACCTACCATCTGGACATCACCCGGCTGATCCAGCGCAAACTGGTCATGGGCATCGCCGATGCCACGGTCGCCGTCGATGGCCGCGAGATCTACTCCGCAAAGGACCTGAAAGTGGGTCTGTTCACCTCAACCGAAAATTTCTGAACCGGACATCACCATGCGTCGAGTCGTCGTTACCGGCATCGGCATCGTTTCCTGTCTCGGAAACGACAAGGAAGCCGTCACCCACTCCCTCCGTGAAGCCCGCTCGGGCATCACGTTCCAGCCCGACTACCAGGAGATCGGCATGCGCAGCCATGTGGCCGGCGTCCCGCAGATCGACCTGAAGGAACACATCGACCGCAAGCAGCTTCGCTTCATGGGCCATGCCGCGGCCTATGCCTATGTCGCCATGGACCAGGCCATCGCCGATGCGGGCCTGGAAGCGGCCGATGTCTCCAACGAGCGTACCGGCATCATCGCCGGCTCGGGCGGCGCGTCGTCGTCGAGCCAGGTGGAAGCGGCCGATATCCTGCGCGCCAAGGGAATCCGCCGGGTCGGCCCCTATCGCGTCACGCAGACGATGGCCAGCACCGTCTCCGCCTGCCTGGCCACGCCGTTCAAGATCAAGGGCGTCAACTACTCCATCTCCTCGGCCTGCTCCACCAGCGCCCACTGCATCGGCAACGCCGTGGAACTGATCCAGTGGGGCAAACAGGACATCGTCTTCGCCGGTGGCGGCGAGGAGGTCCACTGGACGCTGAGCGCCCTGTTCGACGCGATGGGCGCGCTATCGAGCAAATACAACGAGACACCGGAGAAGGCCTCCCGCGCCTACGATGCCGACCGCGACGGTTTCGTCATCGCCGGTGGCGGCGGCATGCTGGTCGTCGAGGCGCTGGAGCACGCCAAGGCCCGCGGCGCGAAGATCTATGCCGAGATCGTCGGCTACGGCGCCACCTCCGACGGCTACGACATGGTCGCCCCCTCCGGCGAAGGAGCCGTGCGCTGCATGCAGCAGGCGCTGGCCACCGTCGAGGGCCCCATCGACTACATCAACGCCCACGGCACCAGCACGCCCGTCGGCGATATTCGCGAGCTCGCCGCCGTGAAAGAGACTTTTGGCGACGACATTCCCATCATTGGCTCCACCAAGTCGCTGTCGGGCCACTCGCTCGGGGCCGCTGGGGTGCAGGAAGCCATCTACTCCTTGTTGATGATGGAAAACGGCTTCATCGCCGAGTCGGCCAACATCGAGCATCTCGACCCGGAAGCGGCCGGCATGCCGATCGCCACCGAACGCAAGGACGACGTGACACTCGATCGCGTCATGTCCAACAGTTTCGGTTTCGGCGGTACGAATGCCAGCTTGGTTCTGCAGCGATACCAGGGTTGACCCCAGGAGAAAACAACGAAACCGCCGGGCCGCCGTCCAGCCGCGGCGGACCCGGTTGATGCGAATCAAGGCGAACTGTGAACGATCTTGACATCGTTCACGAAGCCATCGATTATCCGATGACATACGGTACCAATCAACACCTTATCCAGGAGACTTTCAACATGAAACGAAAGATTTTGCGCACGGCAGTGACGGCCGCGCTTCTGGCGCTGGCCTCCACTGCCAACGCCGGTTTCTTCAACGACGATGACGATCCGTGGGACGACAACGACTGGCCCGAGTGGACCCCCATGTACTGGATGGAAGAGTTCATGGACGAGTGGGACGATGACGACGACGATTACTGGCGCTGGGGCGGTCCCCGCTGGGGTGGTCCCGCCTGGGGCGGCCCGGGTTGGGGTGGTCCTCGCTGGGGCGGTGGCCCCGGTTTTGGCTGGGCGCCGTCGTTCAACGGCCCATCGTTCGGCCCCTCTTTCGGCAGCGGCCCCCGTTGGGGCGGTCCCGCGGTTCCCCCGCCGGGCTATCTCCCGCCGCCGCCCCGTGGCCCGGCCTATGGCCCCGGTCCGCGCCCCTACGGGCCACCACCGATGATGCCGTATGGCCGCCCGGGCATGCCGATGTATGCGCCGCAGGGCGCCGCGCCGGCACCTCGTCAGGCGCCCCAACAGGCACCGGCGCAGGCACCGCAAGCCAAATAACGGCGCCTGGTCGAAGCGAACGGAGGGCGGGCATCCCTGGGATGTCCGCCTTTTTTGTTTGGTGCCCGACGAGCCCGCAGACCGAAGGGGGTTCCTGATCCGTCGGGCGATCCGTTGCCGCTTGCCTCGAGAACCACGCCGTGAAGACGGCGCCATCATCCGCGCGAACGGGTTTCAGTCGGGATAGCGCACGCTGACGTTGCCCTCGCCCGCCCACTGCGCCAGCCGTTTCAGGCATTCGTCGGTGGGCGTTACCCGCCATTGGTCACCCAGACGGATTTCTGCCGTCGCCTTGCCATTGACGTAGTGGAGCACCACCGGGCAGCCCCCGTCCCGATAGGGCTTCAGCAGACGGGATATCTCGGCCCCGCCATCGGCCAGCAATTCGCGCCCGACCCGCAGCGCCAGGCATCGGGCGTACCGGCTGCGCGCCTGTTGGATGTCGAACAGCGCCTTACAGCGCAACCGCAGCGCCCCGGAATAGTCATCGAAGGCCAGCGCCCCATCGACGACGAGTATCCGATCCCTGGCCAGCAGCTCGGCATACTTTTCGTACTCTTCGCCGAACAGGCTCACCTCGATCCGGCCGGAGCGGTCATCCAGCGTCACGAAGGCCATCTTGCCCCGACGACCGTTGCGAACCCGGATTTCGATGACCAGACCGGCGATCACCACCTGTTTCTCCGCCCCCCGCCTGCCCTGGGTGGCGCTGTCGAGGTTGAGATCGGCGATACGGCAGCTGGTGAAAACCTTGAGCTCGTCGAGATAGCGGTTGATGGGGTGGCCGGTGAGGTAGAGGCCCAGCGTCTCCTTCTCCTGGGTGAGCCGGTGCAGCTCATCCCACTCCGGCAACGGCTCGCGGGCCGTCTCCTCGACGGTGATGGCCGGCCCGCCAAAGAGGTCGGCCTGCCCCGCCGCCAGATCGCGATGATGCTGCTCCGCCCGCTGCATGGCGTCGTCGAGCCAGGCCATGGCGCTGGCGCGGCTGGGGGTGATGCTGTCGAGCGCGCCGGCGCGGATCAAGGCCTCGAGCACGCGCCGGTTGGTCTTCTGGGTATTGATGCGGCGGCAGAGGTCGTCGAGCGACCGGTAGGGACCGTTGGCCTCACGCTCCTCGATGAGATTCTCGATGGCACCCTCGCCCACCCCCTTGAGCGCGCCGAGGCCATAGACGATGCTGCCATCGGCCAGCGACGAGAATTTGTATTGCGAGCGGTTGACGTCCGGTGGAATCACGGTCAGCCCGAGATCACGGCAGTCGTCGATCAGCGTCACCACTTTGTCGGTATTGTCCATGTCCGCCGACAGCACCGATGCCATGAACTCGGCCGGATGGTGTTTCTTCAGCCACGCCGTCTGATAGGAGAGCAGCGCATAGGCGGCCGAATGGGACTTGTTGAAGCCGTAACCGGCGAATTTCTCCATCAGGTCGAAGATGTAGGTGGCGACATGCTCCTCGACCCCCCGTTCGGTGGCGCCGGAGACGAAGATGCTGCGTTGCTTCTCCATCTCCTCGGGCTTTTTCTTGCCCATGGCACGACGCAGCATGTCGGCGCCGCCGAGGGTATAACCGGCCAACACCTGCGCGATCTGCATCACCTGCTCCTGATAGAGGATGACGCCATAGGTGGGTTTGAGGATCGGTTCCAGGTCGGGGTGGGGATACTCCACCCTCTGCCGCCCGTGCTTGCGCGCGATGAAGTCATCCACCATTCCCGACTGCAACGGCCCGGGCCGGAACAGCGCCACCAGCGCGACGATGTCCTCGAAGACATCCGGCTGGAGGCGTTTGATCAGATCCTTCATGCCACGGGACTCGAGCTGGAACACCGCGGTCGTCTGCTGCGCCTTCAGCAATTCGAACGTCGCCGGATCGTCCAGCGGGATACGGGAGATGTCGAGGCGCTCGTCACCATTGCCACGGTGGGCATTCACCGCCTTCACCGCCCAGTCGATGATCGTCAGCGTGCGCAGGCCGAGAAAATCGAACTTCACCAGGCCGACGGCCTCGACATCGTCCTTGTCGAACTGGGTGACGAGGTTGCTGCCGTCCGCCTCGCAGTAGAGCGCGGAGAAGTCGGTCAACCGGGTCGGCGCGATGACGACACCACCGGCATGCTTGCCGGCATTGCGCGAAATGCCCTCCAGCTTCATCGCCAGATCGATCAGGGCGCGAACCTCCTCGTCCTCGTCGTAGAGCTTCTTCAGATCCTCCGAGGCCTCGAGCGCCTTGGTCAGCGTCATGCCGATCTCGAACGGCACCGCCTTGGCGATGCGATCGACGAAACCGTAGGGGTGATCGAGCACCCGCCCCACGTCCCGAACCACCGCCTTGGCCGCCATCGACCCGTAGGTGATGATCTGCGATACCTTCTCCCGCCCGTACTTGCGCGCCACATAGGCGATGACGTCGTCACGCCGGTCCATGCAGAAATCGACGTCGAAATCCGGCATCGAGATCCGCTCGGGGTTGAGGAAACGCTCGAACAGCAGATCGTAGGCCAGCGGATCGAGATCGGTGATCTTCAACGCATAGGCCACCAGCGAGCCAGCCCCCGAACCCCGCCCCGGCCCCACCGGAATACCGTTGTCCTTGGCCCATTGGATGAAGTCGGCGACGATCAGGAAATAGCCGGGAAAACCCATCTGGTTGATGACGTCGAGCTCCGTCTCCAGCCGCTCGTGGTAGGCGCGGGCACGCGCCTCCCGGTCCTCGCAGTCCGGTGGCAACAGCACCTCCAGCCGCGCCGCCAACCCTTTGCGCGACACCTCGCAGAAATACGCCTCGGTGGTCATTCCCTCCGGGATCGGAAACTCCGGCAACACCGGCGTGCCGAGATTCAGCGTCACCGCGCAGCGGCGGGCGATCTCGACGCTGTTCTCCAGCGCCTCGGGAATGTCGGCAAACAGTGCCGCCATCTCGTCGGCACGCTTGAGATACTGCTGATCGGTGTATTTGCGCGGACGCCGGCTGTCGCTCAGCGTGTAGCCGCCGTGGATGCAGACCCGCGCCTCGTGGGCCTCGAAGTCCTCCCGGTGAATGAAGCGTACATCGTTGGTGGCCACCACCGGCAGCCCCTCTCGCGCCGCCAGCGCCACCGCTGCTTCGATATAGGCCTGCTCACCCGGCCGGCCGACCCGCTGCAGTTCGAGGTAGAAGCGGTCGGGAAAATGCTCGCGCCAGAAGCCCAGTGCCTCCGCCGCCGCATCCACGTCACCCGCACGCAACAGATCCCACAGCTGCCCCTCGAAACCACCGGACAACGCCAGCAGGCCATCGCTGTGTCCCACCAACCACTGTCGCTGCATGGCGGGCACGCCCCCCACCTGCCCCTCCTGATAGCTGCGCGAGACCAGCTCGATCAGATGGCGGTAGCCCCGATCGTTCTGCGCCAGCAACACCAGCCGGGTGAGCCGTCCCGGGTCGGTGTCGTCGCGCAACCAGGCATCGACGCCGATCAACGGCTGGATGCCCTTGGCCAACGCCGCGCGGTAGAACTTGACGGTGGCAAAGAGATTGCTCTGATCGGTGAGCGCCACCGCCGGCATGCCATCGGCCGCCACCGCCTCCATCAGCGGTTTGATACGGACGACACCATCGACGAGCGAAAACTCGGTGTGCAGATGGAGGTGGACGAAACGGGGCTCAGTCATCGCTGATCAGATCGGCCACGGGGCGGAAACTGCGGCGGTGATGGGGCGTGACGCCGAGGCGCCGCAACGACTCGCGGTGCGCCCGGGTGGGGTAGCCCTTGTGTTGTTCGAAGCCATAGCCCGGATAACGCTCGGCCAGCGCCACCATCTCCCGGTCACGGGTGACCTTGGCGATGATCGACGCCGCACCGATGGCCGCCACCCTGCTGTCGCCCTTGACGATGCAGCTGGCCTCCATCTCCACGTCGGGGCAGCGATTGCCATCGACCAGCACCCGGTGGGGCCGCAGACCCAGCCCGTCCACGGCCCGGCGCATCGACAGCAGCGTGGCATGGAGAATGTTGAGCCGGTCGATCTCCGCCACCTCGGCCCGCCCCACGGACCAGCACAGCGCACGCTCCCGGATCTGATCGTAGAGCGCTTCCCGGCGACGTTCGGACAGCCCCTTGGAGTCACCGAGACCGTCGATCGGCGCATGCCGGTCGAGAATGACCGCGGCCGAGATCACCGGCCCCGCCAGCGGCCCCCGGCCCACCTCGTCCACACCGGCCAGCAGCAGCCCGGCAGCTTCGTCTGACGCGATCTGGCGTAGGATCTCTTCTTGCTCTGTGCTGGCCATGCGGACTCGGAAGGCGTGGGACGGGGCACCGGTCGACGGCGCAAACCACGATCCGGCGGTGAACCATTATAGAGCTTTCGACTCAAAGCAGAAGCACGGCCGATGGGAAGCCGCGGCAACCGCCACCCCGCCCCGGTGACGCCCGAAGCGGGACAGAGCGCGGCGGCGCGATTTCGGCAACATCGGCACATTATGTTATTCTGCGCACACTTTTTGAGTCAGCCCTGGAGCCATCCATGAGCACCGAACCCACCGCTTCCGGCCTCCGCATCGAAACCCTCGACGAAGGCAGCGGTGAGGCGGCGAGCGCCGGCCAGCGCGTCACCGTCCACTATACCGGGTGGCTGGAGGACGGCACCAAATTCGACTCCAGTCTCGACCGCGACGCGCCATTCCAGTTCAATCTCGGCGCCGGTCAGGTGATCCGCGGCTGGGACGAGGGCGTGGCCGGCATGAAGCCGGGCGGCAAACGCAAACTGACGATTCCACCGGAACTGGGCTATGGCGCCCACGGCGCCGGTGGCGTGATCCCACCCAATGCCACGCTGATTTTCGAAGTGGAACTCCTGTCCATCGACTGACAGCAAGCGCAGACTATCGACAAGATCCAGCGGGGGAACAGTCTTTGAATCTCGAAGCCGTACAAAAAACCTACAAACGCTATGCGCCACAGTACGATCTGCTGTTTGGCGCCATCTTCCATCCGGGCCGCAAGGCGGTCATCGAGGATCTGGAATGCCAGCCTGGCGAGGCGGTTCTCGAGGTGGGCGTCGGCACCGGACTGTCGCTGCCGCTCTACGACCCATCGGTCAAGGTCACCGGCATCGACATCTCCGAGCACATGCTGGAGATCGCCCGCAAACGCAAGGCACGGCAAAAACTCGACAATGTCGAACTCCATGTGATGAACGCCCAGGAGATGGCATTCCCCGACGACAGTTTCGACAAGGTGGTGGCCATGTACGTGGCCTCGGTCGTGCCCGATCCGGTGGCGCTGGTGGAGGAGATGCGCCGCGTCTGCAAACCGGGCGGTCAGCTGATCTTCGTCAACCACTTCAACAGCAGCAATCCGGTCATCAGCCGCATCGAGAAATGGCTGGAGCCTCTGGCCAACACACTCGGTTTCCATCCCGGCTTCAGCATGGACGAGTTTCTCAGCCGCACCGGCCTGAGGCCCCAGCAGACCATCCCGGTCAACCTGTTCGGCTACTGGCAGCTGCTGCGCGCCATCAACGACAAGCCAGCCGATACCGAAACGGTGTTGCGCGAGGAGATCGCCGTCGCCTGACGGCCCGCCCCGACAACGGACGTTGACATGACCATTCGCTGTGCCGTGATCGGCGTAGGCTATCTCGGCAAATTCCACGCACAGAAATATGCCGCCCTGGACGGCGCCGAGCTGGTGGCCGTCGTCGATCCCAATACCGAAGCCACGGCGGCGCTGGCGGCCGAACTGGGCTGCCGCCACCACCGCTCCCACCAGGAGATTCTCGACCAGGTCGACGCCGTGAGCATCGTCGCGCCGACGACGCTGCACCATGCCATCGCCAGCGACTGCCTGTCACGCGGCATCCATGTCCTGCTGGAGAAACCGATCACCACCACCGTCGCCGAAGCCGACGAGCTGATCGCACTGGCGCGGGCCCACGGCGCGGTGTTGCAAGTCGGCCATCTGGAACGCTTCAACCCCGCCATCATGGCACTGGGCGAGCGGCTCGGCGACCAGGTCCGTTTCATCGAGTCACACCGGCTGGCGCCATTCAAACCGCGCGCCACCGACGTCAGCGTCATGCTCGACCTGATGATCCACGACATCGACATCATTCTCCATCTGGTCAAATCGGAGATCACCGAGATCCGCGCCAGTGGCGCCGCGGTTCTCTCCGATTCGGTGGACATCGCCAATGCCCGTCTGGCGTTCGCCAACGGCTGCATCGCCAATGTGACCGCCAGCCGCATCAGTCAGAAGTCGGAGCGCAAGATGCGGCTGTTCCAGCACAACCAGTATCTGAACGTCGATTTTCAGCAGAAGCGGCTCGACGTCTACAGCCGCGGCGACGGTGAGATGTACCCGGGTGTGCCGGAGATCGTCCACGAATTCGAACAGGGGGGCGAAGCGGATGCACTGATGCTGGAGATCGAGGACTTCCTCGGCGCGATCACCGGCGGGCGCGCGCCCGTGGTGACGGGGGAAGACGGACGGCGGGCGCTGGAGATGGCGATTCGCATCGGCGGACTGCTCAAGGAGCAGCAGCTGTAGCAACCGGTCGAGGACCGATACTTTTGGACACTCAGGAACAGACGACATGATCCCAATGGTCGATCTCAAGCTGCAATACCAGCAGCTCAAGCCCCAAATCGATGCCGCCATCGCCGAGGTGCTGGAGAGCACCGCCTTCGTTCTCGGCCCCAACGTCCGCGCCTTCGAGGCGGAGGCCGCGGACTATCTGGGCGTGAAATACACCGTCGGCTGCGCCTCCGGCACCGATGCGCTGCACCTGGCGCTGCTGGCGGCCGGCGTCGGGCCGGGTGACGAGGTGATCACCTCCGCCTTCACCTTCATCGCCACCGCCGAGGCCATCGCCTACGTGGGCGCTACGCCGGTCTTCGTCGATATCGACGAAAAAACGATGAACCTCGATCTCGACGCGGTGGAAAGCGCCATCACCCGGCGGACCAAGGCAGTGCTGCCGGTCCATCTCTTTGGCCAACCGGTGGACATGGCGGCACTGACGATGCTGGCCGAGCGGCATGGGCTGACGATCGTCGAAGATTGCGCCCAGTCCTTCGGTGCCGACATCGCCGGACGGCAGACCGGCAGCTTCGGCCTGGCCGGCTGTTTCAGCTTCTTCCCCAGCAAGAATCTCGGCGGCTACGGCGATGGCGGGCTGGTCTCCACCAACTCGGCGGCAATCCACGAACATCTGCTGTCACTGCGAAATCACGGCAGCTCGAAGCGTTACCACCACCAGGAGATCGGCTACAACAGCCGTCTCGACGAGATCCAGGCGGCGATTCTGCGCGTCAAGCTGCAACAGATCGACCGCTTCAACCGCGAGCGCCGACGCGTAGCGCACCGCTACGACGAGCTGCTGGCCGACACCGGCATCACCACCCCTTTCGAGGACGGGATCGGCACCCATGTATTTCACCAGTACACACTACGCTCACCGCACCGCGATGCCATCATGGCGACGCTCCAGTCCCGGGAGATCGCCTGCGCCATCTACTATCCAGTGCCGCTGCACCGGCAGGCAGTCTTCGCCGGAATCTGTGCCGACGTGTCGCTGCCGGTGACCGAGGCGGTGGCCGCCGACTGCTTTTCGCTGCCGATCTTCCCGGAGATGACCGACGAACAGATCGTCACCGTCACCGACACCATCCGCGAGGCGCTGACACGGTGAACAGGCGGCTGCTCATCGTCGCCGGCGAAGCCTCCGGCGACATGCACGCCGCCCATATCGTCACAGCACTGAAGTCACTACGACCATCGATCGAGGTCGACGCCATGGGGGGCGAGGCCCTGCGGGCCCACGGCGCCAACATCCTCGTCGACAACCGTGATCTGGCCGTCGTCGGGCTGGTGGAGGTGATCGGCCACTACCCAGCGATCCGCCGCGCGCTGCAGACACTGAAGAACCATCTGCAAAACGATCCGCCCGATCTGCTGGTGCTGGTGGACTATGTCGAGTTCAACCTGCGCCTGGCGCGTCATGCCAAGGCACTGGGCATCCCGGTGTTGTTCTACATCAGCCCGCAGGTGTGGGCCTGGCGCCAGAACCGGGTGAAGAAGATCGGCAAGGTCATCGACAGGATGGCGGTGATCTTTCCGTTCGAGACACGCTTCTACGAACGGCACGGCATCCCGGTGCGCTACGTCGGCAATCCGCTGGTGGGGAAGGTACGGGCGACGGCACCAGCCGACGATGTCGCCAACACCCTCGGCATCGACCGCCGACACCCGGTCGTCGGGCTGCTCCCCGGCAGCCGCCGCAGCGAGATCGCGCGGATGCTGCCGCTGTTCGCCGATGCTGCCGCGGCGATCCGCGAGGCCCTGCCCGAGGTGCAGTTCGTGCTGCCGGTGGCACCGGGCATCGACCACGACGACATCGCCGCACGGCTGCCCTCCCGGCTCGACGTCCGCGTCAGCGACCGCTTTGGCGCCTATGACCTGATGCAGCTCTGCGATGCCATCGTCACCGCTTCCGGCACGGCGACGCTGGAGACCGCGCTGATGGGGGTGCCGATGGTCATCGCCTACCGCGTCTCACCGCTGAGCTACGCCCTCCTCCGCCGCCTGATCCAGATCCCCGACATCGGCCTGGTCAATATCGTCGCGGAACGACGCATCGTTCCCGAGTTCGTCCAGGGCGATGCCACGGCATCGAACATCGCCGCCGGAATTCTGCGCCTGCTGCGGGACGAGCAGGCCCGCGCCCGGATGATCGCCGACTTCGAGACCGTGCGGGAGAAACTGGGCGACCTCGACGGTTCGCGGGAAATGGCCCGTCTGATCGACGAGATGCTGCCGGCCGACGACGCCTGACGACACACTTTGTCACCAACCGGCGCGCCTGCCGACCACCAATGCGGTAGACAGCTGTGACGTAGTTCAACTACTCTATGCGAACAACAATATAGCATTCGAACAACCCGGTTTTTCCTTTGGAATCAGGACAATCCGGGCCGCCAACTCAGGGATGACGCAGCCTGCGCGGGATGACCGGCAGCTGACGAACAGCGCATTGAAACGGCTCGTGTAGCCACTGCCGTCAGGCCACAGGGACGGGGCGGCCGGCAGCCGGGCCGCGGGCCGTTCCCTCTGGCTGCGGAAGCCGTGCAAGTTCTTCATGCTCGGGAGCATCGACTGACCGGAGCGCGGGGTCACGCAGCAGCGTCATCGGGTCAGCATCGAAAACAATGACATCCTTCAATCGATCATCTCCACCCCGCCGTCACGCCACCGCTTCGGAGGAGCCCGAACACGGCCGGCCGGTCGGCCTGCTGAAGCTGGTGCTGGTGATCGCCGCGATCATCACGCTGCTGATCAGTTCGATCCCGCTGACGATCGAGCAACAGACGCTCTTCGTGCTCGCATCGCTCGGCCTGTCGTTGCTGTTGCGCCCACAGAACGAACTGGCCCGCTATCGCGTCATCGTACTGATTCTCATCTCCTGTATCGCCACCGGCCGCTACATCTTCTGGCGTCTGACCGAGTCGCTGGGATGGTTCGACCCCAATCTGGAGCTGAGTTTTCTCGACTATCTGTTTTCCGCCGGCCTGCTGCTGGCGGAGATCTATGCCTGGGTCGTGCTCTACCTCGGCTATTTCCAGACCATCTGGCCACTGCACCGCAACGTCATGGCACTGCCAGAGGACGATGCGCTGTGGCCATCGGTGGATGTCTTCATCCCCACCTACAACGAACCGCTGAACGTGGTGGCGCCGACGGTTCTGGCGGCACTGGATATCGACTGGCCCCAGGATCGCATCAACGTCTATCTGCTGGACGACGGCTGCCGCGAAGCATTCGCCGAGTTCGCCGCCGAGGCCGGTGCCGAGTACATCGCGCGCGAGAGCAGCGAGGGCGCCAAGGCGGGGAACATCAATCACGCCCTGGAACAGACCGACGGCGAGCTGGTGGCAATCTTCGACAGCGATCACGTGCCGACCCGGAACTTCCTGCTCGACACCGTCGGCTGGTTCCTCCACGACGACGACCTGGGCCTGCTGCAGACGCCCCACGTCTTCTACACCCCCGATCCGGTGGAGCGCAACCTCCAGGTTTTCCATCAGGTACCCAACGAGGGACAACTCTTCTATGGCCTGGTTCAGGACGGCAACGACTCGTGGAACGCCGCCTTCTTCTGCGGCTCCTGCGCCATCCTGCGGCGTGAAGCGCTGGAAGAGATCGGCGGCGTCGCCACCGACACCGTCACCGAGGACGCCCACACCTCGCTACTGATCCAGAAGAAGGGGTGGGGCTCGGCCTACCTCAACAAGCCGCTGGCGGCGGGCCTCGCCACCGAGCGGCTGTCGGCCCACATCGGCCAGCGGCGCCGCTGGGCCCGCGGCATGCTGCAGATCTTCCGTAAGGACAATCCGCTGCTGGCCAAGGGGCTGTCGATGGCACAGCGGCTCTCCTACTTCAACGCGATGCTGCACTTCCTGTTCAGCCTGCCGCGCATCATCTTTCTCACCGCGCCGCTGGCCTATCTCTTCTTCGAGGCCTATGTCATCCAGGCGTCGGCGGTGCTCATCGCCATCTATGCCCTGCCCCACATCTTCCAGGCCCAGGTGGCCAATTCGGTGATGCAGGGACGCTATCGCCACAGCTTCTGGGCAGATGTCTACGAGACCATTCTGTCGCCACATCTGGTGGCGCCGACGCTGACGGCCCTGGTGGCGCCAAACAAGGGCTCGTTCAACGTCACCGACAAGGGTGGCGTCATCGACAAGGACTTCTTCGACTGGAAGTCGGCCAAGTTCATCTTCCTGCTGCTGGTCCTCAATATCGTCGGCCTCGGCTTCGCCATCGTCAGGCTGTTCTGGTGGAATCCGGACGAGACCGGCACGGTGCTGATCAATCTCGCCTGGACCATCTACAACAGCATCATCCTCGGCGCCGCCATCAGCGTCGCCTGGGAGAAGCGCCAGCGGCGCGAAGAGCCACGCGTGCATCGCCAGTACGACGCCTTCGTGACGCTGCCGGGGGGCAAGCGCATTCGCGCCGAGACCCGCGACCTGGCGCTGTCGTCGATCAGTCTCCACGTGCCGCCGGACCTGCGTCTGCGTCGTGGTGACGAGGTGGTCGTGGAGATCACCGATGGCACCAACAGCGCCAGCTTCAGGGGTACCGCGGCCACCATCGTGCCGCGCCACCTCGGGGTCAGGCTGGCACCGCTGCCGGCCTGGGAACAGCAGGAGCTGATCTACTTCAGCCACGGTCACGAGCACAGCTGGGACAAGTGGTACACCGCCTGCGAGCCGAGCAAGCCACTGGCGTCGTTCATCGAGATCATCCGCCTCGGCATCATCGGTGCGATCCGCGCCGTGTTCGGCCACTCCGACGACCCGGAGGTCAATGCCCGCCGTCTGCACCGCCTCGGGGGACCGGCGACCGCCCTGCTGCTGACGCTGGTCGGCCTGCTGGCCGGCCAGTCGGCACCGCAGGCCGGAACGACCACCACCCCGGCGCCAGTACCGCCTGCGACGGCCCCCACCACGTTGAGCGGCACGGGCGAGAGCCGGGTTCTGCGCTTCTCCGACCTCGGCGTGGAACGGCCCTTGCGGCTGCGCGGCGGCAATTCCCAGGACGACGTCTGGTTCCACGTCCGCGCCGATCGCATCGTCAAACAGGGGGAGTTGCGGCTGCTCTACACCATCGCCGCCGATCTGCTGGAGGACTTCACCGCGGTGGCCATCACCCTCAACGGCCAGCCGGTGGCGACGGTGCCGATCACACGGGAGAACGTGGACCGTCCGCTGGTCGACGTCTTTCCCATCGATCCACTCAACTTCAGCGATCTCAACCAGTTGGCGTTCCGGCTGGTTCCGAAGGAGGAGGAGAACTGCGAGAAACTCGATCCGCTCGCCATCAGCGTCGAGATCCAGCCCGAGAGCGAGCTCGTCCTGCGGCTGAATCCGCTGGACCTGATCAACGACCTGGCGCTCTTCCCGGTACCATTCCACGACTTTCGCGACGACAGCCGGCTGGTGCTGCCGTTTCTGTTCGGCGAGCGGCTGGGGCAGTCACTGCCGGCGCTGAAGGCCGGCGCCATTCTGGCCTCATGGTTCGGCGCCAAGGCGGACTATCTTGGGGCGAGTTTCCCGGTCTACACCTCCTCGATTCCGCTGGAACACGCCATCGCGTTCCGCACTCCCGGCTCGCAGTTCGCCGGGCTGTCGGCCCGTCCGATCGACGGGCCATCGGTGGAGATGCTGAGCCATCCGCTCGATTCCGCGATCAAGCTGCTGTTGATCTCCGGCCGCACGGCGGAGGAGCTGGTCATTGCCGTCAAGGGGCTGGTGTCGGGCCAGCTGGAACTGCGCGGCAGCCATCTGGCGATCAGCACCGACCAGTTCAGCCTGCCCCGGCGACAGCCCTATGACGCCCCACGCTGGCTGCGGGACCGGGACAAGACCTACCTGAGCGAACTGACCGCACCCGGCGGGCTGACCGCCAGCGGCATTTCGCCGAAGACCATCCGCGTCAACTTCCGCCTCGCCCCCGACCTGCTGACCTGGCAGAACGAGAAGATTCCACTGCATCTGGCCTGGCGCTACAGCGATCTGCCGCTCGAGGACGGCAGCACCCTCGACGTCGGGCTCAACGGCGACTGGCTGGCGAGCTACTCCCTCGACGACCAGTCGGGCAAGGTACCAAAGATCGACAAGACCACCGGCGAGGCCGACGTGCCGATGATCCACAAACGCAGCATCGTCGAGCTGCCGGTGCGGCGACTGGTGGGGCTGAACCAGCTCAGCTTCTATCCCAACCTGATCCTGCCCGAGGAGGCCGCGCGCCAGTGCGCCGACATCTATCTGCGCTACATGACCACCGCCATCGAGCGCGACGCCTATATCGACCTCTCCGATCACTACCACTTCACGCGGCTGCCGGATCTGGCCAAATTCGCCAACCTCGGCTTCCCGTTCACCCGCTACGCCGACCTGCAGGAGACGGCGGTCATCCTGCCCCATGCCCCCGACAACGACGAACTCCAGTTCATGCTCAATGCCATGGGCATCGCCGGCGCGGCCACCGGCTATCCCGCTTTCGAGGTCACACTGCTCTACCCCGACGACATCGAGCCGGCCCGCGACAAGGACATCCTGCTGATCGGCAGCGATGCACGGCAACCGCTGGCGGCGGCCTGGCGGCAATGGATGGCGCTCAATGCCGACGACGAGGGCCACTGGCACCTGCGCAAGCTCTCCCTGCTGGAGCGGATGTCGCTGTGGTGGAAGGGGGAAAAACTGGAAGATCTCTCTTCAGCCAAACAGATGGTCGAAGCCAACAGCGGCGACCTGACGGCGCTGACCGGCTTTCGCTCACCGCTCGACGACGACCGTTCCGTCGTCATGCTGGTGGCCAACTCCCCCACCTATCTGCAACAGCTCAATTCCGCGTTGTCGGTGCCTGACCTGTTCGCCCTGATCCAGGGGGATCTGACGGTATTCGCCGGCGACGTCATCCACGGCTACCGGGTTCTGCCCAGCTACTACGCCGGCGAAATGCCGTGGTACACCTGGGTGCGCTGGTATCTCTCGACCCATATTCTGGCGATGATCCTGCTGACGCTGGTCACCATTCTGGTCGCCGCGCTGGTGCTGAAACTGCTGCTGTCGGAGCATGCCCGTGAACGTATCGCGAGTCGTTAGGATGATGGCCGCCGCCCTGCTGCTCGCCCTGGCGCCACCCCTGCTGCCGGCCAAGGCCACGAGCCACCACGGTGCCGACTGGCCGCAGTGGCAGGCCTACAAGCGCGACTTCATCCAGCACGACGGCCGCGTCATCGAACATTCGCAACACGGCAGAACCACCTCGGAAGGTCAGGCCTATGCGCTGTTCCACGCGCTGGTGGCCGGCGACCGGCCCGCTTTCGAACAGATCCTGCGCTGGACCGAGAACAACCTGGCCGGGGGCGACCTGACGAAGCGGCTGCCCGCCTGGCTCTGGGGGCGACGCGACGACGGCCGCTGGGGCGTCCTGGACGACAACGCCGCCAGCGACGCCGACATGTGGCTGGCCTGGACGCTGCTGGAGGCCGGCCGGCTGTGGCACGAGCCGCGTTACGAAAAGCTGGGCAAGGCGGTACTCGACCGGATCGAGCGGCTGGAGGTGGTCCGACTGCCCCATCTCGGCCCGATGCTGCTGCCGGGGCCACGGGGGTTTCATCCCGATGCCCACCGGTGGAAGCTCAATCCATCCTATCTGCCGGCACAACTGCTGCGCCGTTTCGCCCGTGCCGGGAACCGCCAGCTCTGGCAAACGGTGCTGGACAACAGCCTGACGCTGATCCGGCGCGCCAGTCGCAACGGCGTCGTCCCCGACTGGCTGATCTACCGTGACGACGGCAGCATCGCCAGCGCCAGCGACACCGACCGCATCGGCTACGACGCCATCCGCGTCTATCTCTGGGCGGGGATGCTGCCAGCCGGCGATCCGGCCAGGGCCTCGCTGCTGCGCCTGCTGTCGCGCGACTGCGACGCCAACCTGGTGGCGTCGGCGGCGGAGGCCGCCGGGATACGCATCGCCATCGGGCCGCTGATGAAGGCCACCGGCAACCACCGCTGCCTCAGCCAGCTGGTGCGCGCCGTGGACGCAGCCTGGCACCGTGACCTGCTCGGCGACCCGGCGCGCTACTATGACCAGAACCTGTCGCTGTTCGCACTCGGCTGGCTGGAGAAACGTTTTGCCTTCACCGCAGATGGGGGTCTGCTGCTGCCGCGTCATGAAACTCAATAACACCGGAAAACAGCTCCTGCTGGCACTGGCGCTCTCGACCATGGCGTCACCAAGGCTCATGGCCGCCAGCCAGCCGGAGGACATTCGCCAGCTGCTGGTCCAGGGCCACTACTGGGTGGGCCAGGGGCACCCCGATCTGGCCATCGCCGCCTGGGAGAAGGTACTGATGACCGACCCCGGCAATGAGGAGGCACAAAACGCGCTGCGCGAGCTGAAAGACTTCCACCCATCCCGGATCGACCAGACGAAGCTGGCGCTGGCACGAAAGCTCGCCCGCCAACACAAATACGCCGACGCGTTGAAGATGTACAAGCTCGCCTTCGCCGGCGGCACGCCCAACAGCTTCTACGCAGCCGAATACTACGAAACCCTCAGTGGCACCCGTGGCGGCTGGAAACCGGCGATCCGGGCGCTCGACGAGCTGGTACGGAAATACCCCTCCAACGACCACTACCGGCTGGTTCGCGCCCGGGTACAGACCTATCACGAATCGACCCGGCGCAACGGCATCGCGACGCTGGCGGAGATGGCCGGCAACGACGACCTCGACGAGACACTGCGCCACGAGGCAGCCAAGGCGTGGAAGAACGCACTGCTGTGGCTGCCCGGCATCGGTGCCGATCGTGGCCTCTACCAACGCTATCTGGAGGCGTATCCGGGTGATACCGAGATCGAGAACCGCCTCGCCAATCTCGACCGACTCGGCAAGCACAACACCCTGCAACAGGCCTGGGGCTATCTAAATTCGGGCGAGCTGGACAAGGCCGAGGCCATCTTCACCCGCCTGCTCCGGGCTTCACCCGACAACGCCGAAGCCCTCGCCGGGCTGGGCCTGACCCGCATGAAGCGGCAACGCTTCGCCGGCGCCAGTGAAGCGTTGGAGAAGGCGTTGGCCATTGCTCCCGACACACACCGCGATCTCGAACCGGTACTGAAGGAGGCCCGTTTCTGGGCCAACTACAAGAAAGCCGAGCAGGCCTGGAAGCAAGGCCGTTACCGCCGCGCGCTGAAGGCACTCGACCAGGCCGATGCCCTCCGCCCCAACAGCTACGAGGCGCTGCGGCTGCGTGCCGCCATCGCAGCGCGCCGGGGCAATCTGCGCAAGGCCAGCCAACTCTACGACAAGGCGCTGGAGCGGCGTCCCGACGACCCCGAGGCCCGCCGCGGCCTGCTGCAACTGCTGATCCAGTCGGGCGACGAGGCGGGGGCATTGCGGTTGCTGCGCAAGCACGACCTGCCGCAACAGGCGTACCGCGAGGCGCGCAACCGTCTCAAGGCCCAACGGCTCTGGCAACAAGCACGCAACAGCGAGGACCCGCAGGCCGCCATCACCGTGCTGCGCGAAGCGCTGGAGCTGGACCCCGGCAACGCCTGGATGCGGCTGGAGCTGGCGCGGCTGCTCGCGGCCCGGGGCGAGCGCGATGAAGCCGCCGCACTGTTCGACGGCTACCTGCGGAGCTTCCCCAACGACCAGGAGCACCTCTTCGCCGCTGCGATCCTGCTGGCCGAACTGGATCGACCGGAAGCGGCGCTGCAACGCCTGCGAGCCATTCCGCCTGCGTACAAGAACGAGGCCCAACTGCGTCTCGAGCAACGACTGCAGGCGCGTCTGCAACTGGCCAGGGCCAAGGCATTGATCGCCAAGGGAGACTACCGCGGCGCCACCCTGATCGCCGAAACGCTGGCCCCGAGCGACGACCCGCAGGTGCGGCTGATATACGCCGAACTGCTGGCCCGGCTGGGGGAGGAAAAGGATGCGCTGTGGCAAGCGCAACAGGCTTGGAAGCAGGTCGAGGAGGACACCGGCGCGACACTGCAATACGCCACGGTGCTGCTGTTGACGCACCAGTATCAGGCGCTGGACGAGCTGCTGCTGACACTGAAGCATCGCCCCGGACTGACCGCCCCGGACCGGGAGGCCATCGCCCGGCTGCGGCTCGGGCTGGAGCTGGAACTGGCCGACAACCTGCGCAAGTCGGGCGACTACAACGCCGCTTGGCGCCAGCTGCTGCCTTTCCTGCCGCAACACGCCGACGATCCTTCACTGCGCACCCTGCTGGCCAGCATCTACCACGATGCCGGCGATTCCGAACGCGCGTTGCAGCTCTACCGGGCGGAGCTGGCGCAGCGGCCAGGCAACCGCGCGGCATGGCACGGCGCCGTCGGCGCGGCGATGGCGCTGCGGGACTATCCGCTGGCCGACGAGTTGATCGCACGGGGGCTGGAGACCCACCCGGACGACCCCGAGCTGCTGCTGCAGCGGGCCCGTCTCCACTACCTGCGGGGCCGTCGTCAGGCGGCGCTCGACGATCTCGACCAGGCGTTGGTGCAGGCACGCGCGCTGCCCCGTTCGACCCGGCAGCGCGCGGCGGAGCAATTTCCCCAACCATCGCCCGATGACACGGCCGCGAGCGCCCGCTGGGCGCTCGACGCACGGCGGCTCAAGGCACGGATCGATGCCGAGACCGCCACCACGCTGACCATCGGCACCTCGATCCACAAACGCAGCGGCACCACCGGGGTGGACGAACTCACCACCACGACACTGCCGCTGGAGTGGCGCAGCACGCTCAATGCCGACAAGGGCTGGGGGATACGCATCACCCCCACCCTGCTGGACGCCGGCGCGCCGGATGCCGATGTTGCCCATCTGCTCGGCAGTCAGGCCATCCAGGGGGCAGGCGTCGCCGGGGAGGATCTCGACGACGAGGCGGTGGCGGTCTCGCTCTTCTACGAAGGCCCGCGCTGGGAGGCCGATATCGGCTTGGCCGGCGCCGGCTTTCTGCTCGACGGCGTGGAAGGGCGCCTCGCCTGGAAACAGCAGGACTTCGCCAGCCAGTCGATCATCGGTGCCGAGCGGCGACGGCTACGGGCGTCACTGCTCGCCCGGGCCGGACTGCGGGATGGGCTCACCGGCATCGACTGGGGTGGCGTCAACCGCAATGCGGTCACATTCGACCACTATCTGCGCGGCGGCGACGACGCCCCCGCCACGATCCACGGCCACGCCAGTTACGCCCTGCTCGAAGGCGAGCACGTCGAGGACAACGGCCAACTCAAGCTCGAAGGCTCGGTACAGTGGGGGCTGACCGACGAGACGGCGCTGCGGGCCCGGCTCGGGATCCGTGCCACCTATCAGCATTTCGACAAGAATCTGCGGGGGTTCACGCTGGGCCAGGGCGGCTACTTCAGCCCGGACCACCATCTGGCGTTGTCGATTCCGCTGGAGATCGACGGCACACGCGGCCCATTCCGTTACGGCCTGTCGGTGGCGCTCGGCCTGCAATATTTCACCGAGGACGACAGCCCACGCTTCCCACTCGATCCGGCCCTGCAACAGGCGCTCGAGGCCGGCGGCGACAGCCAGCTGGAAGGCGATGCCAAGAGCAGCTTCACCACCACGCTCCAGGCCGGCTTCGAGTATCGCCTGAATCGTGAGATCGGCATTGGCGGGGTGATCGCATCGACCAACGACAACGACTACGACGCCACCGGCATCGGCCTCTATCTGCGCTACTACTTCGACCGCCCCGCCGTGACCCGGCATGGCCAGTGGTGGCGCGACGGCAAGCAGTTGGGGCTCTGGTAGCGCGCTGATACCGCCGGTGTTCAGATCTCCGAGCTGGCCGCGGCCTGGGCTGGCGTAAGAATGTCGGGGATCATCTCGGGCCCCGCCTCGAAAGCATCGGCCTGCCCCTGATATATCGACTGCCAGAAGGCCTGGGCCGCCAGCAGCTTGTCCTTCTCTGCCAGTTTCATCCAACGTTGCAGCTCGGGATCCTTGAGCCCGAAATCTCCCCAGTATTCGAGGAAGGCCAGCAGCAGGTCGGCCATGCGCTCGGTCTCCCACGGTACCGACTTGTGGGACTCGCGCTCGTGAATCTCTTTCGCCAGCCGGAACTGGTGTGCCTTGTAGTCGATATCGAGCTTGAAGTGGGCCTTGAGGATCTCGTCGGTCAACGACTCCGACCATTTGCGGTGGAAACGGCAGATGCCGGTGTTGTCACTGAACAGCTCGTAGACCATCCGCTCGACGTTCTTGCGCCCCAATGCTGCGGGCATCATGAACTCGGGGCCGTAATAGACGTAGTACTTGCCCATGATCGGCATCGGGCTGCCCATGCCCGGCACCCAGTACTGGTTCGGCACCATGTAGCCATACTCCCCGTGGGAGAGGAAGACGGCGCGGTGCAGTGGCCGGCTGTCGTAGCGACGCGCCATCTCGTAGGCGGCGCCGCGAATACCCTGGCGGAACACTGCGGCGCGCTCATCGAACAGGATCGCATCGATCAGCGCCTTGGCGTAACGGGCATTTTTCATGCTGTCCTCGACGACGTCGAAGCTCTCGTCATCGCTGGCGAACCGGAACGCCATCTGCTCCGGCGGCGGAAAGCCGTAGTCGGCGGCCGGAATCAGATCGTCGCGCAGGCATTCCATCAGCCAGGCGAGATATCCACCGGTCTGGATCGCATCGAGGCCCAACGCATCGATGTGATCGTTGAGCATTTCGGCGGCGCGCTGGTCGAAGATGCCGGTCTGTGGCCCCAGTGCCTGATAGGGCTCGTAGTCCTTCTTGTACTTGCCGTTGACCTTTTTGCAGGCCACGGCGCAGGGCTCGCCGCAGTGCTGGAAGTTCTTGGGTTTGATGATCTCCTCGTTGTACTGCTTGAGGTAGTGGTCGAGGATGAATCGCTGGTGCTGTTCGCGCCGCTCCTCCTCGGTCGCATAGGCGCTGGTGTAGTTGAAACTCAGCAGCCGGTCGGAGACCTGGTACATATTGACGCCGAAGGTGCCACCGGTCTGGAATTTTTCCGAATAGCGGTATTTCTCGGTCACCGCCAGGTCGGTCTTGACCACCTTTTGGCCGAAGTGTTCGATGAAATAGCCATCGAGCTCCTTCGAGCTGAGCAGATCGGGATCCTTCCAGTCCCCACCGAAGACACAGCCGACGACGTTGTGTTGCTGCAGCAGCCGGCTGCCGAGTCCGCCGCGGCCGCACCAGTCCACCACCGGCGTGATCCGCCCCTTGGCGATGGTGCTCGAACCGATGATCCCCTCGGGGGTCCTGGCGGCCGCCGGCCCGACGGCGAACACCCGCACCTTGCGGCGCTTCTCGTCGTATTCGCCCCCATAGGTGTCGAAGAGATACTGCTGCAGGCCGAAAAAGCCGATCAGCACTTCGTCGGCGCTGCCCTGGTAGCCACGCCAGTAGGGTTCAGGATCGACCGGCTCCAGCCGCACCTGGAGTTTGTGGTCCTTGTAGTTGAGAAGCAGCACGCTCGGCTCGGCGCACCGCCCGCGCAACGCCACATAGTCCACCGAGAGCCCGTGAAAGGTGTAGGCGGCGCCACCCATGCTGGAGACGTAGAAACCATCCCATTGCGGGCTGAAGGCACAAAACACCAGTCGCCGCGATCCCGGGATCGAACTCCCGGCCAGCAATCCCTGACCGAAGGTGAAGCTGTCGGGATACTGCTTGTATCGCCACCAGCCATAGTCCACCGGCCCAAAGATGTTCTGGTTCACGTGGAGGGTATCGACCTGCCACCCGCCGGTGGCGAGATTGACGACCAGTTCGCGCTGTTCGATGTCGTGCTGCATGGGCTGAAGTCCTTGTTTCTTCACAGGTCTGGCCGCGAGACTACCACAAAGCCGGGCGGGGATTCGTTGCGATATGTGGCGCGGTGACCGACCTCTGCCGCCGACGGACGACCAGGGTTCCGGCGGCATTCTCCCGCTCGCTGGGCCGGAGGTTTCACGAGAACCCCCGGGGGGACGTCGCTGCAACGCCGGATATGGGAAAATCCCGCATTCCCATGAACTCTTCGTATGGTCCAATACGCCGGTACGATGAAAACCCTGATCCCGCCCCCGTTCTATGCAATCGCCTGCGCCGCCATGATGTGGCTGCTGGATCGCCTGCTGCCGGCGGGCGACTGGCTGACCACGCCATGGACGATGGCCGGCCCGGTGCTGATGGCGATCGCCTTACTGCCAGCCGTGGCGGCGCTGCTGCACCTTCGCCACCATCGCACCACCATCGATCCCCGCCACCCGGAAAACAGCCGGCGGCTGGTCACCAGCGGCATCTACGCCTACAGCCGCAATCCGATGTACCTGAGCCTGCTGCTGGCGCTGATCGGCTGGGCCATCACGCTCGGCAATCTCACCGCCCTCGCCTTCCCTCCCCTGTTCGCGGCCATCGTCACGCAGCTGCAAATCGTGCCCGAGGAGCGGATCTTGGCACGGCGCTTCTCCACGGCGTTCGACGACTACCGCCAACGGGTGCGGCGCTGGTTGTGAAGTGGCTCATGCACGGGCCACGCCACTGGCTCTGGCGGCCGCCGCCACCGCCGCCGGCACGCGCTCGCCCAGGCGCGGATCGAGGGGCTTGGGAATGATGTAGTCGGGGCCGAAGGAGAGTTCGCCGACGCCATAGGCATCGAGTACCGCCTGTGGCACCGGCTCGCGGGCCAACGCCGCCAGCGCCTCGACACAGGCGATCTTCATCTGTTGGTTGATGCAGCGGGCGCGAACATCGAGGGCACCACGGAAGATGAACGGAAAACCGAGGACGTTGTTCACCTGGTTGGGGTAGTCACTACGGCCGGTGGCCATGATCAGGTCGTCCCGGGTCTCGTGGGCAAGCCTTGGCGAGATCTCCGGATCGGGATTGGAGAGGGCGAAGACCACCGGCTTTGGCGCCATCGCCTCGAGCATCTCCACCGTCATCAGGTCGGGACCGGAGAGGCCGATGAAGACATCGGCGCCGGTGCAGGCATCGAGCAGCGTCTCCTTGTCGGTCTCGAGCGCCCAGCGCGCCTTGTGGTCGTTGAGCCCGTCACGACCCGCGCGAATGACCCCCCGGCGATCGACCATGTAGATCTTCTCCCGGCTCGCGCCCAGCGCCACCAGCAGTTCCATCGAGGCGATCCCGGCAGCACCGGCGCCGAGGCAGACGATGCGGGCGTCGGCCAGCCGCTTGCCCTGGATCTCCAGCGCGTTGAGCAGGCCGGCGGCAATGATGATGGCGGTGCCGTGCTGATCGTCGTGGAAGACTGGAATGTCGAGCATCGCCTGCAGCCGGGTCTCGATCTCGAAACAGCGCGGGGCGGCGATGTCCTCGAGGTTGATGCCGCCGAAGGTGGGTGCGATGTGGCTAACCGTGGCGATGAAGGCCTCCACATCCTGGGTATCCACCTCGATGTCGAAGACGTCGATGCCGGCGAAGCGCTTGAACAGCACCCCCTTGCCCTCCATCACCGGCTTGCCGGCCAGGGCGCCGATGTTGCCGAGGCCGAGCACCGCCGAACCGTCGGTGATCACCGCCACCAGATTGCCCTTGCCGGTATAGCGGTAGGCCGCCTCGGCATCGGTGGCGATCCGGCGGCAGGGTTCGGCCACGCCGGGCGTGTAGGCCAGCGCCAGATCGTCCTGGGTCTCGGTGGGTTTGGTGATCTGCACTTCCAGTTTGCCGGGACGGGGTTCGGCGTGGTAACGCAGTGCTTCTTCTTTGAGGTTCTCGATCATCGATACCGCTCGCTTGACGTAGGAAAGGGTGGCGGCATTCTACCGCAGATGGCACCGGGCTATGCGTCGAGACCGAGGGCCTCGGCAACGATGCGCCGCTGGGCGGCGAGGTGCATCGGCCAGGTGCCTTCGGCCGGCGCCGCCATCGGCGGCCGGGAGACGACATGGAGCCGCGCCATGCCACCGAGCACCCTGCGCAGCCAAGGCTGAATGGCGAGCCAGGCCCCCTGGTTGAGCGGCTCCTCCTGGCACCAGAGGTAGTCGGTCGCGCCGTCGTAACGGGCCAGTACCTCGCAGAGCCGCGCCTCGGGAAAGGGGTAGAGCTGCTCCAGCCGGATCAGGGCGATGTCGGTGATACGGGCGTGACGACGCTGCTCCAGCAGCTCGTAGTAGATCTTGCCGCTACAGAAGATCACCCGCCGGACTCCAGCGGCGCCGACGGCGGCATCGACCTCGTCGATGACCGTCTCGAAACGCCCGCCGGTGAAGGCGTCCATCGGGCTGACGGCCAGCGGATGGCGTAGCAAGCTCTTCGGCGTCATCACGATCAGGGGCTTGCGGTAGCGACGCATCATCTGCCGACGCAGCAGGTGAAACATCTGCGCCGGCGTACTCGGCACACAGACCTGGATGTTCTCCTGGGCACAGAGCTGCATGTAGCGTTCCAGCCGCGCCGACGAGTGCTCCGGCCCCATCCCCTCGTAGCCGTGCGGCAATAGCATCGTCAGGCCGCTGAGCAGCCCCCACTTCTGCTCTGCCGAGGAGACGAACTGGTCGACGACCACCTGGGCACCATTGGCGAAGTCACCGAACTGCGCCTCCCACAACACCAGCTTGTCCGGCTCGGTGGTGGCATAGCCGTATTCGAAGGCGAGCACCGCCTCTTCTGACAGCAACGAGTCGATGACCAGGAAGTTGGCCTGATCCGGCGCGATGTACTGCAAGGGGATCCAGGCCTGCCCGGTGGCCTGATCGTGCAGCACGGCATGGCGGTGAAAGAAGGTGCCGCGACCGGAGTCCTGCCCCGACAGGCGCACGGGAAAACCCTGATCGACCAGTGATGCATAGGCCAGGCTCTCGCCATGCCCCCAGTCGACGGGCAGTTCGCCGCTGGCCATCCGGCGACGTTTGTCGAGGATCCGCGCCACCCGTGGGTTGAGTTCGAAGCCGTCGGGCACGGCCGCCAGGCGCTCGCCATAATGGCGAAAACGCGCGGTCGTGATCGCCGTCTCCACCGGCTCGTCCCAGCGGCCGTCGCGAAAGCGGTGCCAGTTCACCGGATAGCGGTTCTTCCAGCTGCCATCGACCAGCAGCTCGCCGACGGTGGGCATGCCGGCATCGAGCGCACGGCGATAGGCCGACTCCATCGCCGCCACCCGCCGGCCGTCGACGATGCCGGCCTGTTGGAGCCGGTCGGCATAGATCGTCTTCGGTGTCGGCAGTGACTGGATCTTGCGGTACATCAGCGGTTGCGTCGCCAACGGCTCGTCGGCCTCGTTGTGCCCATGGCGCCGGTAACAGACGAGGTCGAGGAAGACGTCCTTGTGGAAGCGGTTGCGATAGTCCACCGCGATCCGCGTGGCGGCGACCACCGCCTCCGGATCGTTACCATTCACATGAAAGACCGGCGCACCGACCATCTTGGCGATGTCGGTACAGTATTCGGTGGAGCGCGCATCGGCCGTGGTGCTGGTGGTGAAGCCGATCTGGTTGTTGACGACGATGTGGATCGTGCCGTGGGTGCGGTACCCCCGCGTCGCCGACATATTGAGCATCTCCATGTTGACACCCTGCCCTGCCAGCGCGGCATCACCATGGATGATGACCGGCACCACCTCGTCACGCGAGCTGCCCGGATCGCGCCGGTCCTGCCGCGCCCGGACCGCGCCCTCGACCACGGGGCCGACAATCTCCAGGTGGGAGGGATTGAAAGCGAGCGCGATGTGCACCGCCCCCCCGGGGGTACGGATGTCGGACGCATGGCCCAGATGGTATTTCACGTCGCCGGTACGGCCGTGATAGTCCACGTCGCCAGTGAATTCCTGGAACAGCTGGGCCGGCGATTTGCCCATGATATTGATCAGCACGTTGAGCCGGCCACGATGGGCCATCCCGATGACGATCTCCTCGGTGGACGACGCGCCGGAATATTGGATCAGCTCGTGCAGCAGCGGAATCAGGCTATCGGCTCCTTCGAGAGAGAAACGCTTCTGGCCAACGTATTTCGCGCTGAGGTAACGCTCCAGGGTTTCGGCGGCCACCAGTCTCTCCAGAATGCCGATACGCTCGCGAGCCGCCAGGCGACGCCGCGCCGGGTAGTTTTCGATGCGTTCCTGGATCCAGCGTTTCTCGTCGTTCCGGGAGATGTGCATGTACTGCGAACCGATGGTGTCGCAATAGCTGCGCTCCAGTCGATGGATGATCTGCTGCAGCGTCAACCGAGCCGGCGCGGCCAGCGAGCCGGTATTGAACTCGCGGGTGAGATCGGTCTCGTCGAGGTGGTGATAGGCCAGCGTCAGCTCCGGCACCTCGGCAATCTCGTCCTGCAGGGGGTTGATGCGCGCCTTGCGATGGCCGTTGAAGCGGTAGGTGTTGATGAGCTGCAGCACCCGCACCTGCTTTTCGCCCCAGATGCAGTCTCCCCCCCCCGGCGAGCGACGCAGCCCGAGATTACGAAATTGCTCGCGCAACGCCGAGTGCAGCGTGTCGGCTCCGCTCCCCGGCCCGCCAAGGGTGGAAAAATATCGCCGCCAATCGCTGGAGACACTGCCGGGATCACGCAACCAGGCCTCGTAGAGCGACTCGATCCAGGCCATGCTGTTGGCGTCGAGATGGGAATTTCGCGCCAGTTCGTGGAGCGGATGGTGGGGCATGCGGGTCACGTTTTTTCCCTACCTCTGTCCGTGCCGGTATCGCCCGGGCATTCGGGCCGCGGACTCTGGAATAAAGCGTCGTGTCACCGAAGCATACGAAACGACCGGCGACGGCAGACTCACCGACAAGCATACCGGCGAAGAAGCTCGCCCGACAGCCGACCGTGCCAATCACAATGGTGAGCATTGTACGGATCTATTCCCGTCCCCGCCGCATTGCGAGCCCCGCGTCGTCATGGCAATCTGATCGTCACCGATCGCGCCCCGACAGGATCGACCATGAACATCGAAGTCAAAACACCCGCCCTCCCCGAATCCGTGGCCGACGGCGTCGTCGCCAGCTGGCACAAGAAGCCCGGAGAGAGGGTGAGGCGCGACGAACCGCTGGTGGACATCGAAACAGACAAGGTGGTACTGGAAGTGCCGGCACCGGCCGACGGCATACTGACGAAGATCATCGCCGACGAGGGGGCGACGGTCACCAGCGAGGCGCCACTGGGCCTCGTCGAAGACGACAGCGAGGGCGACCACCCCGAGGCACCGACGTCACCGCAGAAGACGGCGGAAGAGGTTGCGCCACCAGCCGGTCCGGCTGCCCGCCAGGCGATGCAGGCCGCCGGCATCGACCCACACGAGGTGAGGGGCTCGGGCCGTCACGGCCGGATCCTGACCGAGGACGTGAGGGCCATGGCCCAAGCCGACGACAGTCCGGCCGAGATGGCGGAATCCGACGAGGAAACGGCCACCGGCGCCCCGTCGGGACGGGAAGAGCAACGGGTGCCGATGAGTCGCCTGCGGCGCCGCATCGCCGAACGGCTGCTGGAGGTGACACAGACCACCGCCATGCTCACCACGTTCAACGAAATCAACATGCAGCCGTTGATGGATCTGCGCAGCCGCTATCGCGAACTGTTCGAACAGACCCACCATACCCGGCTCGGGTTCATGTCGATGTTCGTCAAGGCCGCCTGTGTCGCACTGCAGCGGTTCCCCGAAGTGAACGCCTCGATCGATGGCGACGACATCGTCTATCACAGCTATTGCGATATCGGCATCGCCGTCTCGTCACCACGCGGACTGGTCGTCCCCGTTCTGCGCGACGCCCAATGGATGAGCATGGCCACGATCGAAAGCAGCATCGCCAGCTTTGCCACCAAGGCCCGAGACGGCAAAATCGGGGTCGAAGAGCTCAGAGGCGGCACTTTTACGATCACCAACGGCGGCGTCTTTGGATCGCTCTTCTCGACGCCGATCCTCAACCCCCCGCAAAGCGCCATTCTCGGCATGCATGCGATTCAGAAGCGCGTCGTCGTCGAAGATGACGAGATGGTGATCCGGCCAATGATGTATGTCGCACTCTCCTACGACCACCGCATCATCGACGGCAAGAGCGCCGTCCACTTTCTGCGCACGATCAAGGCACTGGTGGAAGATCCGGGCCGGATGCTGCTGGAGGTATAGGCAGGCCATCGCCCCCCGCTGACAGGCGAATCGGACCCAAAGGCCGCCGAGACCTCTCAGCGGGGCGGGATTGCACAATCGGGGCATGACGCGCCCTGCCGGCACCTGACCATACCCCGGGCGAATCGATGCATCGGGCTTTGCTCTCAGCGGCCCCGGGAACGATTCGGTCAGCCGATATCGATGTGCAGCGGCTTGTCCGCCTGATGCATCGCCTCATTGTTGAGCGGCAGGATATGGCCTTCGATCTTGTCCTTGAGCACTTCCGAGATCACCTCGGGACCGATTCGGTCCGCCTGTTCGGCATAGCCATAGACCAGGGCGGTATCGCATAGCGTATTGATTACACGAGGGGTACCACCACTGTTGATATGCAATGCACGAATTGCCTCGAGGTCGAAGAGATCCGGCACACCACCGGCCACCTCGACCCGGTGGCGAATGTATTCGAAAGTCTCTTTCGGGCTCATCCTGTCGAGGTAATAGTCGACGCCAACCCGCTGCGCCAGCTGTTTCAGTTCCGGACGCCGCAGCATCTCCCTCAGCTCGGGCTGCCCCACCAACACGATCTGGAGCATCTGCTCCTTGTCGACATTGATATTCGACAACATCCGCAGCTCCTCGAGCGCCTCCATGCTCAGATTCTGCGCCTCGTCGATGATCAGGATCACCCGCTTGCCCTGTTGGTATTTCGTGCGGAGAAAATCGATCAGGTCCCGATAGAGCTCGACTTTGTCTTTGTCCCGGAACTCCAGACCGAACGAGAGCATGACCCACTTGAGGAGCTCGCCAAAAGATTGGTGGGTGTTGGTGATATTGCCGACGACCATGTCGAGATCCTGATTCTTCAACAGCCGCCGGACCAACGTCGTCTTTCCACAGCCGATCTCCCCGGTGATCAGGATGATGGACGCCCCCTGGATCAACCCGTACTCGAGCAGGGAGAGCGCCTCCTTGTGTCTGCCGCCAAGATAGAGAAAATCGGAATCTGGTAGCAGGGAAAACGGTTTCTGAGTGAAATTGTAGTATGACTCGTACATGGGCTAGTTACTCGAAATAAAGGCTTTCAGCGCAAGCTGGAACAAATATCGAAACGAGGTGAAGGGCTCCCCCAGACTCAGTCGGCGTCATAGCCGTAATAGTAGTCATACGCCCCTCCACTCGACTTGGTCCGCGAGTTGTTGAGGACCGTTCCAATGACTTCCGACCCTTCGAGCAGATCGAGCGCCTGAACGAGTTCCTCTTTCTTGCTGGAGCCTTCCGAGACGACGACGAGAACCGCATCGATATGGTCATTGAGCACCATCACATCGTCGACCAGCAATACCGGCGGAAGATCGAGGACCACGATCCGGCTGGGATACATCTGCCGCAATTCATGGAACAGCTCCGCCGTTCTCGCCGATGCCAGTCTTTCCGAGGCATCCTCGAGAGACTCACGCCCTGGCGCGATGACGAGGTTGCTGTGCTCGGGCTGAAACAGAATCGACGACAACGGTGTTCTTTGGGTGTAGTAGTCGCTGAGGCCATAGGTCGGAGAAATATTGAGTTTCTTGTGAATCGACGGACGCCTCAGATCCATATCGATCAGAATCACATTCTGCTGCACCGAACGGGAAAGGCTCAGCGCCAGATTCACTGCCGTCAGCGACTTCCCTTCGGCCTTGTTGGCGCTGGTCACGCCCAGGGTCGTCCAGCCGTTCGCCGTCATTTTCTTATAGACCTGGGTTCTCAGCATATTGTAGGCCATCACCGCCGATTCCATCTGGTCGCCAAACAGCACCCGGTTCTTTCTGAGCACATCCTCCTGAAGGGCCACCCGACTCAGCTCGACCGCCTGGCCATGGCGTCCATCGCCAGGCATCCCAAAACCGCCGATACCGATCGCCCCAACCTCATTTTTTCGTTTCTCAACCGCTTTTATGATCTTTTTCATGTACTCACCAACCTATCCGACACAACCGTGGATCCAGGAGTATCCCCTGGTAGAAACTGCAGCCCACCTAGAAAGTGGCTCTCTCGACATACTCTTTGATGACCGTCCAGAACGGCGCCAGCGGCCCCTTTTCCGATAATGCCCAAATCAAACCAAACGCTGTACCAAAAATACCGACCAACACAATGGCCAGTTTGATCCGCTGGTTACGAACATAATCTGCCACTTCCGAACTCGAGAGAATGACCGGGATCGTACCCAACGGCCTCGCACCAGTGATCGACAACAAGCTGTTGGGGCCCGCGATGCTCTCATCAAGACTTTCCACTACCATCACGATAACGAAAGCGATCCCCAACCCAAGCAACATTCCCAATGCAATGATCACGGGACGTTTGGGTTTCACCGGCCTACTCGGCACTTCTGGCGGTTCCAACAACACAAATCGCTGATTGGTATCACTCGATTCCAGCGCTTCGGCCCTTTCGGCCACGCTGAGCTTGGCACGGACCTCCTTCAACTCATTGAGCGTATCGTCATACCGCCTTTTCAGCCGGTTGTACTCCTGCTCGATATGGGGCGACAGCTCGAGACGCGCGGCATAACTGTCCAGCTTCGCCTGCAGCTCGCGCTTGCGGGCGGTCAACGATGCCAGCTCGGCTTCGCCAGACGAAATCCCCGATTTGAGGCTGGCGAAAACAGGGTTGACACGCCGCAGCGTATTGAATTCCCGGGCGCTGGTCTGCGGCGCCACGACCGCCGCCTGTTTCTCCAGGCGAGAGACCTTCGCCTGCAGTCTCTTCACCTCGGGATGGGACGGCGAGTATTTCTGCAGCGCCTCGGCCAATTCGACCCTCGCGATCTCGAGATTGTCGCTGACCAATGGGCTTGCGCCAATCGAGTCGACATTGCCCCCCAACGATTCGATCTCCTTGCGAACCTTCCTGACCTTGGGGTGGCTTTCCGAATACTTCGCAATCAACGAGTGGTATTCTTGCTGCAACGTCTGTAGTCGCCCTGTGGCACTCAACACCTTCTCCCCCTCCTCGTTGCGAATCAGGGTCCGGTCTTCATAGATGAACGGCTTCGTCCCCGCCAGCTGCCCTCTGAGTTGAATGATATTCGCCCGGATCGACTGGATCTGCTGCTGCACGCCAAGCAGCTCGCGCTCGGTGCGCTCTTGCTCGGAAACAATCATCGACATCTGCTCCGGCAGAATTCCGAGATTTTTCTCCTTGAAGGCCGTCATCTCCTTCTCTATGGCGGCCAACTCCTCCTCCAGCTTTTCCGCCTCTTTCCGCAGGAACCCGGCCGTCTTTCCGGTCACCTCGAGCCGCTTGACATCATTTTCCCGCAGAAAGAGCTCTGCCAACTCGGCAACCACCTGCTGGGCCAGCTTGGGATCGTTGGCGAGCTCGAACGACAACTCGATGGCCGTCGATTTACCTCTTCTGGATTTGGCCCCACCTTTGACTTCAGGATTAAGCATATTCACTTTGATCGCGTTCTCCATCTTTTTTGCCAGAACGCCCACGGGAATTTCATCTCTATACTTGGCATACAGATCATATTTCTCGATGATCTTGACCAAGTTCGGCTTCAACAGCACCGACCGCACCAACGCCTCTATCATCTCGGTAATACTGGGCTCCTCCGCCCCAACAAGATCGCTCGAGACCAGCGCAGGTTGCTGGATCAAAATCGTCGCCGACGACTTGTAGACCGGCGGCAGCGCCATCGCCAAACCGACCGCCAACGTCGTGATCAGCGCGAATATGGAAAAAAACAACTTGCTTCTTCGTTTGACGATTGAGATGTAGTCGGCCAACCCCATCTCTTTTTCGACGACGGCGTGCCGATCGTGTTCAACAGCTGCATTCATTTGTCAATTCTCTTCCTTGCCACTTTCACAACAACTATTGCCAAGGTGACGTTACTAAATTACCAGATCAATAGATCACGGACGGCGCTTTCCGATAGGTCAGACCAATATATGCCTGGTTCCGCGTTGCATTACCACCATCAGAGCGTTTCTGATATGAAAAGCCATAACGGAATGCCAAACTCCAGTCCTGAGTCAGTTTATAAGTAATCGTGGGATCTATGCGGTAGTAAGTTCTATCCGACTGGTCCGATTCTTCCCTAACGGCTGACCGATCAATCCAATCGCCCCGGACAGACCATGATACCTGCGTGGTTCGGGTTCCCGTGATGTCAAACCGGACAGAATTCTGGTGAAAAACCTCCCCTGCCGAACTGGGAACTACAGCCGAACGGATCTGCACATGGTAGCTGGTCGTTTCGGCCCGATAGCGAAGACCGATCGAAGCAGAAACCCCCGTGCTATCATCATCGACTCCCTCGACAGTCGATTCTGTAGCAACAGCGCCAATAGCAGCCCGGGTACTGAACTTAGGGGTCCATTCCGTATTGTAACCACCTTCAAGACCAAAACTTCTCGCCTTATTGGTCAGTTCCAGCACCTTGTATCGCTGGTAGTAACCACGAACAAAGGCATCCGTTTCTTCACTGAGCCTTTTGTCCAGACCGACTCGTGCTCTTTGGAACTCGTAGTTATTGAGTCCTGATTCCCCCGAATCCTCGTACTGGGAGCCATTGAAAAGATACTCTACCTTCATCGAAATCAGCGGCGTCAGCAGATACTTCCAATTGGGGCTCATCGAAAAATAGGTACGACGCTTGTTCAGCGAGACCCGTCCCGAATCACTCAGTTCGCTGGTTCTGGTCGAGTCATTCGCCAGCCTGAGATCCAGCCCCAAGTCACTTCTCTCCCCATACGAGGTCGTCGAAAAATCGAGATAGGCATTGACAGTATTCAATCCACTGTCTTCCACGTAGGTATTGTAGGCTACGCGGGGCGTCACCTCAGTCTTCACTGCCTCTGTTTCATTGCTGACGACAACCCCCGCATCAAGGTTGATGCCCAATGACACTTGAGCATCATCGGATGTGAACTGGATGTTGTCATCAAACACTATCGAACTCTTGGCAAAAGGTGCCACAGCCCAGTCCGCCAGCGTGATCGTGGTAGAAGACGTAAGGACTGCTCCGATTACCCAGGGTGTTATCCGCACCACCGTTTTCTTTGAATTCATATCTCCTCTGGCCGGATCAGGGGACGATGATCGTATCGCCACTTTGCAACGTGATGTTCTGTTCGAGGTTCTGCCCTCTCATCACCTTCTTGTAACTGAACGGAATCACCTCTTTGGTGTTGGTCTCCTTGTTGCGACGCAGCACCTTGATCTTGTTGCTGCTGGCGAAGGCCGTCAGCCCCCCAGCCATGCTCAAGGCCTGCAGTACATCGATGTCGCCGGTCAACACATATTCACCGGGATTCTTGACCTGCCCGAGCACGAAGATCTTGTTACCGATGACCTCCTGTAGCGATACCGATACCGTCGCTTCCGGAATGTACTGACTCAGACGTGAGGTGATCTCTTCACGGAGCTCGGCAACCGACTTGCCCTTCGCCTCGACATCACCGATCAATGGAAACGTGATCCCGCCATCGGGACGGACCACGATATCCTTCTGCAAGTCCTCCTCGTTGTAGACGGAGATGTACAGCTTGTCGCCCGGCTGGATCTTGTAGACCAGGTCGTGGGCGGCACCCGCCAAGGCGGCATCGGATTGCTCGGCAGCCGTGACGGCCTCACTACCACCGCCCGAAGGAGCCGTCGCACAGCCCGGCACGACCAGGATTGCGGTAACGCCTACCAGCAGTACTCTCATTGCATGTGTCAACTTCTTCACTTCTGTCATTCCTCAAATATGGTTATCAGTCGCCGTCTCGGCGAGCCTCCGTTGCGGCCCGGCGGCGCTGGATTCTTGTTCCATGGAAGAATCTGGCCAGTATCTTAGCAACGGCCCACACGACCGGTCATTACGGAAAACTGCGCTCTCATCACAGTTTCCGACCGCTTTTCGGGCATGGTTCAAACTTTTCCATATTGTTGCCCTCGGCCGACCACCCGAGCGCTGTTGTTAGACCGGTTTCTGCCGATTCGTTCCCGAACGAAGGAGGGCTTGTAACGCCAAACGACGGTGCTTTTCATCACGTTTGTGACCGGTTCACTGTTACACTAACGCGATACTGTGACGAGCAGCACAACCACCTCCCATTCCTCATGTCCCCAACGACGACGATGCAAATGACCGATACCAACGCCCTCGACCCCTGGACCTACACGCCTCCCCCTCGCCTGCTCGCAGGCCGGACGATCGCCATCACCGGCGCGGCGGAGGGCCTCGGCCGCGCGCTTGCAATGCAAACCGCACGACTCGGGGCCACGACGATACTGATGGACAAATCGGTGAAGGGGCTGGAAGCGGTCTATGACGAGATCATCGCCGCCGAGGCACCAGAGCCGGCCATCGTTCCCGTCGACCTGGCCGGCGCCAATCGCGAAGATCACGAAACCATCGCGGAGACGATCGCAGAGACCTTCGGAGCGCTGGACGGGCTGGTCAACAACGCCGGCTGGATCGGCGGTTACACCCCTTTTTCCCACTATGACATGAAGCTCTACCACGACGTGATGATGGTCAACCTGCATGCGCCGTTCATGCTGACCCAGGCCCTACTGCCCGTGCTGCAACGAGCCAGCGACCCCAGTGTCGTCTTCTCCACCCACCACCACGACGTCGCCTATGCCGGCGCTTTCGGCATCGCCAAAGGGGGGGTGGAGTCGATGATGCGTATTCTGGCGGACGAGTTCGACACCGACACGCCAATCCGCTTCAACGGGGTGGATGTGGGCATCATCGACACCCGCATGCGGCGGTTGAACTTTCCGGGCGAGGATTGGAGCCGGCATCCCAAGCCCGACGAGGTGCTTGCCCCCTATCTCTACTTCCTCGGCCCGGACGGCCGCGGCACCACCGGCATCAACTGCCGCCGTCGGCGCTGACACGCCCCCCCTCAGCGCCGACGCCCACGCCCCCTTGCCGGCGGGCGACGCACCTCCGGAAGCGGCAGGCCGGCAATCCGGTAGAGGGCCTCCAGCTCTTTCGCTTCCAGATCCCGCCACTTGCCGGGGCGTAACCGGCGGCCCAGTTCCACCGGCCCGTAGCGCAGGCGGATAAGGCGACTCACCTGGAAACCCAGCGCCTCCCAGAGGCGACGCACCTCACGCTTGCGGCCTTCCCGCAATACCACGTGATACCAGTGATTGGCACCCGCCCCACCCGCATCGAGCACGCGGTCGAACGACGCCATGCCATCCTCCAGCTCGATCCCGCTCATCAGCCGCTCGATGGCTTCATCGGGCACCTCTCCCAGCACCCGGACGGCGTACTCCCGTTCCACCCCGGTGGACGGGTGCATCAGCCGGTTCGCCAGATTGCCATCGGTCGTCAACAGCAGCAGGCCGGAGGTGTTGATATCGAGCCGGCCAACCGCAACCCAGCGATTCTGCTTGAGTTTCGGCAACCGGGAAAAGACATCGGCACGCCCTTCGGGATCATTTCGGGTCACGATCTCCCCCACCGGCTTGTGGTAGGCGATCACTCTGACCTTCTGCAACGCCTTGGGATTGAGCCTGAGCAGCTGACCTCTCAGCCGGATCTTGTCGTGCACGGAAGCACGATCCCCCGGTTTGGCAATGGCCCCATTGACCGAGATCAACCCCGCCTGCAACCAGCGGTCCACTTCCCGCCGCGAGCCGATTCCGGCGGAAGCGAGCAATTTCTGTATGCGTTCAGAGGCCATCGGGTTCTATACTAGGCGGACTGCCAACTTGGAGACGAGTCGCATCATGCCAGAAAAGCGCAGCTTCATCCCGCTGAATATCGCCGTGTTGACGGTATCCAATACCCGCACCGACGCCGACGACACGTCGGGACAGGTCTTGCAACGTCTGCTCACCGAAGCGGGCCATTGCAACCTGGAGAAACGGATCGTCAAGGATGACATCTACCAGATTCGCGCCGTCGTCTCGGACTGGATCGCCCGTCCCGACATCCACGTCATCGTGACCACCGGCGGCACCGGCGTCACCGGCTCCGACGGCACCCCCGATGCCGTGGCACCGTTGCTGGACAAACGGCTGGAAGGGTTCGGAGAGCTGTTCCGGATGCTCTCGTATGAAGAGATCGGCGCCTCGACGCTGGCATCGAGAGCGCTCGGCGGCGTCGCCAACGGCACCTACCTCTTCTGTCTGCCGGGGTCGTCCGGCGCCTGTCGTACCGGCTGGCGCAAGATCATCGAACCGCTGCTGGACAACCGCAGCAAGCCGTGCAACCTGGCAATGCTGATTCCCCGGCTGCAGGAATGAAAGACCCGGCAAGCGCCGGGTCCAGGATCGATCAGCTGTCGACGTAGGCGCGCTCGATGTTCTCGCGGCGCTGTTTGGCCTCGATCGTCAACGTGGCGGTGGGCCGGATCAGCAGACGCTCCAATCCGATCTCCTCCCCCGTATCCTCGCAATAGCCGTACTCGCCGTCCTCGATCCGGCGCAACGCCTCGTCGATCTTCTTGATCAGCTTGCTTTCACGCTCGCGGATACGCAGCTCCAGCCAACGCTCCTCCTCCAGCGTCGCGCGATCATTCTCATCGGCTTCGCGTTCCTGATTGCGAAGATGGCTGTTGGTCTCCTTGAGGCTTTCAACCAGTTCCGCTTTCTGCTTGAGCAGCAAGTTCTTGAAGAACTCCAGTTGCTCCTCGTTCATGTAGTTTTTCTTGGGCTGTTTCAGCAGCTCCTTTTCGGTCAACATGATTGAACTCCCCTGTTTCGGATTCAGTAGTCATCTGGTCATGCATCGAACGATGCCCTTCCCCACCGCGACCACTCCCGGTCACCGATGGCTGCCAGGGATGGTGGCAACCACCAGCTCTGGAAATGGCGGCGGATTCTACTCCGGTTTGCCCATATTTTCGACAATCCATTGCGATAAAGTTCAAACATTTCAAGGCCTAGCCGTGAAAAAGCGACCGCCGTCCGGTCGATCGGTACGTCTGTGGCCACTCGTCGAGCCTGCACGACAGCGACGACAAGGCCTGACCTCGTCCCCTCGACAGAGTCTAGCCCAGCACCATGGAGATATTCTCCCGACACCAACCTCAGGCTGCCGGGAACGCCGTCTGGCCAGGGCGCCCACCGCTACTCCAGCTTTGCCGCAATGACCAGGTCCATGACATTGGTACCGGTCGGGCCAGTGGTGACCAGATCACCACTGGCCGCCAAGAACCGGCCCGAGTCGAAGGTTTCGAGCGCTTCGTCGACATCGAGCCCCGCCTGCTCGCCCCGCGCCACCGTACCACCGTCGATCAGGGCCCCCGCATCCGTGGTGGAACCATCACTACCATCGGTGCCGGCGACGAGAACGGCCACCTGCTCGTTGCCGGCCAGCAGCCTCGCCATCGCCAGTGCGAGGTGCTGATTGCGACCACCCCGCCCCGCGTGGGCGGGCAACGCCACCGTCGTCTCCCCACCCCAGACATGGATCCCGGCCGGCAGGCAAACCAGATGCATCGACAGGCTGGCCGCCGTCCGCGCGGCATCGCCATCGAGAAACTGCTCATGCAGATGCGCCTCGAAACCGGCCGCCCGCGCGGCCTCCACCGCGGCACTCTTCGCATCCTCGAGCGAGGCGACGATCCGGTGCGACGGCGCCGGCGGCAACGGATCACGCTGGGCCGAATGGGCCAGCCGGTCACGGAAAGCGGTCAGCGATTCCGGCCAGACCGCGGCTTCGGACGCGTCATCGGGATGAAACAGCCCCGAGCCGATCAACGCCGGATCATCATCACGCACATCCGATATCAGCAACACCTCGATGTCGCGGATCGGACCGAAACCGAGCAACTTGCCTCCCTTGATCAGCGACACCTCCCTGCGGATGCGGTTGATGGCATGGATATCCAGCCCCGACGCCAACAACCCCTCGGTCAGCGCCCGCAGATCTTCGAGCGAGAACCCCGGCGGCAATCGCTCGACGAGACTCGAAGCACCGCCGGATATCAACGCCACCAACCGGTGATCGGCCGGCAGGCGGGAAAAATAGGCCACCAACATCTCGCCCGCCGCGAGGCTGGCTTCGCCAGGTACCGGATGGTCGGACGCCAACACGGTCAGACGCGGATCGTCCAATCCATCGAGGTGGCCGTGGCGGGAGACCACCAGTCCATCGACCAATGTATCGCCGAGCACCTCCAGCGCGCCCCGCGTCATGGCCGCAGCCGCCTTGCCAATGGCGATCAGGTGAACCGGCCTGTCGTCAGCGGCCGTCGTCAGCGCCTCGCGCACCACCCGGTCACCACGCACACGATCGAGCGCCGCCTGGAACGCATCGAGCAGAACCTGCCGCATCCGTACCTGCGTCATCGGCACCCCCTTACCGCAGCATGGCCGGAATACCGCCCTCACGTGCCAGCTTCATGAAATGCGAGCGGTAGTAGAGCACGGCACTCTTGCCGTCCACCGATACATCGAACACCCGCCACTTGTCGCCGGACTTGGCGAAACGGAACACCAGCCGCCGTGGCTTCTGCTTCGGCAGCAGCACCCGCGCCAGCAGATCGATACGACTGGCGTCCCGCGAAGGTCGCGGCGGCAAGAACTGCACCAGTGGCGGGGGTCCACGATGACTGACCACGTTTCGGATGAAAGCGTTGAGAAACATCTGCTCGATCCGCTGCCTGAACCGCGCCTTCTGCTCATCGTTCATCTGCTGCCACGTCGGACCGGCAGCCAGTGCCGCCATACGCTCGAAATCGAAGAACGGTTTGATCGTCTCGTCGACGAAGCGGGTCAGCGCCGCCGGATCCCGCGCCTGACCACTGGCGATAAAGAGATTGAGCTTGGTGATGCCCTCCTCCAGCACGTTGGAGGCGGCATGGGGCGCCGGCTGGGCCGCTGCCGGCGGCACCGGCACGACCGGCGCCGACGCGGCGATGGCGATTCCGCCGGTGGCGAGGCAAAGCGCCACGGCAGCGGGCAACCGTCTGATCATTGTTGTCTTCACGATGGGTCTCCTATTGGGAATGGTGGCATCGAAGGCGGCAGACCGGCTCGGGGAACCCCCTGGCGAGCCACGCGTGAATCACCGGAGGATCGACGCGACCGAAAACCGGTGACAGGCGACCGCTTTGCGGAACCCCGGCCGCTCCGACAGGCCGTCAGCGCTGAATCCAGACCAGCGTCCGGGGCGGCACGCCGTCGAACAGCTCGATCACATCGGCGTTGCGCATCCGGATACAGCCATGGGATGCGGGACGACCGATCAGCCCCTCCTCATGGGTACCGTGAATATAGATATAGCGGGCATAGGAATCCACCCCATCCCCACGATTGCGTCCGGGGTCGAGCCCCTTGAGCCAGAGAATGCGGCTGGTGACGAAATCATCCCCGGTGGCCAGCGGCCGCGTCTCGATCCGCGCCACCCGACCGGTATCGACACGGCCACGGAAGATCGTCCCCGCCGGCGCGCCCGCGCCGATCTTGCGACGCACATAGTGCATTCCCAGCGGCGTCCGGTTGCTGCCGGCGCGACTGCCGACACCGTACTTGGAGGTGGAAACGGGGTAGCGACGCTTCAGCTTTCCCGCCTCGAACCACGACAACGTCTGCTCGGAAATATCGACGACCAGCAGATGCCGCGACGGAAAGTCGGGATATCGTCCCGTCAGCGTCGTGATGTCAGCGGCCACGTCGGCCCGTGCCAACGACATCAGCAACCAGCCCGTCAGCCACAACCAGCGCCTCATGCGTGGTTGTGCAGATCGACCCCGACCGTCTGCTGCCGACGCCGGTCGTCGGCCGCCTTCGATGCGCGCAGATCCCCTAGATTCTTCAGATAGTCCGGTGTCACCCCGGTCACATAGTGGCCATCGAAAACCGAGCTGTCGAAACGCTCGATGGCAGGATTGCCCTTGCGCACCGCGTCGATCAGATCCTCGAGGCGCTGATAGATCAGCCGATCGGCACCGATCGCCTCGCAGACCGCCTCGTCGCTGTGGCCGTGGGCGATCAGATCCTCGGTGGCCGGCATATCGATCCCGTAGACGTTCTGATAACGGATCGGCGGCGCCGCCGACGCGAAATAGACCTTGCTCGCACCGGCATCCCGCGCCATCTGCACGATCTCGCGCGACGTCGTGCCGCGGACGATGGAGTCATCCACCAGCAACACATTCTGCCCCCGAAACTCCAGATCGATGGCGTTGAGTTTCTGCCGCACCGACTTCTTGCGAACCTGCTGCCCCGGCATGATGAACGTCCGGCCGATATAGCGGTTCTTGACGAACCCCTCCCGATACTTCACGCCGAGCCGCATCGCCAGCTCGATCGCCGCGGTACGACCACTGTCCGGAACCGGAATGACGACATCGATATCGTGATCAGGCCACACCTCGGCGATCTGATCGGCCAGCTTGATGCCCATCCGCATCCGCGACTTGTGCACCGAGATCCCGTCGATCACCGAATCGGGACGCGCAAAATAGACATGCTCGAAGATGCAGGGCGTAAGACTGTGCTCCCCCGCGCACTGGCGTACATGAACCTCGCCCTCCTCGGTGATGTAGATCCCCTCACCGGGCCCCAGATCGGCCACCAGCTCGAAGCCGAGCGCATCCAGCGCCACCGTCTCCGAGGCGACGATGTATTCGACGCCTTCACCGACCTCCCGCTTGCCCCAGACGATCGGACGGATGCCATGCGGATCGCGAAACCCGATGACGCCGTAGCCCACCAGCATCGCGATGACGGCATAGCCGCCCTTGCATCGCTCGTGCACCCCGGAGATGGCGGCGAACACCGCATCCGGCGTCGGCGTCAGCCCCTCCTGGCGCAACAGCTCCTGCGCCAGCACGTTGAGCAGCACCTCGGAATCCGACGTGGTGTTGATATGGCGCCGGTCCTGCAGAAACAGCTCCTCCTTCAACGCCTCGGCGTTGTGGAGATTGCCGTTGTGCCCCAACGCGATGCCGTAGGGCGAATTGACGTACAACGGCTGCGCCTCCGCCGAACTGGAGCTGCCCGCCGTCGGATAACGCACATGACCGATGCCCATGTTGCCCACCAGCCGCGCCATGTGACGGGTATGGAACACATCCCGGACCAGCCCCACGTCCTTGCGCAGAAACAGCTGCTGATCCTTGCAGGTGACGATGCCCGCCGCGTCCTGGCCACGGTGCTGGAGAACGGTCAGGCCATCGTACAACTGCTGGTTGACCGGTGACTTGCCGACGATCCCGATAATGCCACACATGTTCAGATACCCGTTTCAGGAGAAGTGTTCGGCCAACGACGGCGGCAGCATATCGCGGATCCAGACGGCGATATCCTGGAAGAATGGGAGCGTCAGGGACTGCTGCCACCACGGCTCGTTGGGGAGATTGGTCAACATCGCCAGCAACACCAGCACAGCCACGATGAGGCCGCCACGCAACACCCCGAAGATGATGCCAAGCATCCGGTCGGTCCCGGACAGTCCACTGCGATCCACCAACTGGCCAATCAGATAGTTGACGATGCCACCGGCCAGAATCACGATGACGAAGAGAATGACGATGCCGATCAGCGACTGCACCGTCTGGCTGCCGACCGAGAACGGCAACATCCCGGAAAACTTCGGACCATAGGTCAGCCCCACCCAAAGCGCGAGAATCCAGGTCGCCAGCGAGATCGACTCCTTGATCAGGCCGCGAAACAGTCCGATCAGAACCGAGATGCCGATGATGGCGAGAACGACGATATCAACCCAGTGCATAACATCCACTCAACAGCTGGAAAAAAACAGAAAATGCCCCGACGAGTCATCGTTTCGGGGCATCGGGGAAAACGCTCCATGAATCGGGGCCGGCAACGCTCAATGGTGGCTGACGATGATGCCCTCCAACCGCTGCTTGTCGATGAGCCGCTGCCGCAGATCGTCGGCCGCCTCGCGCGTTGGCCGCGGCCCGACCTTGACCCGGTAGATGGACTTGCCGCCGGCCCGGGTACCCTCGACGAACGCCGGAAAGCCTCCCGCCTGCAGCTTGCGCGTCAACGATTCGGCATTGGCCTTCTGGCTGAAACTGCCCACCTGCACCACAAACCCGGCGGCACCGGCCGCCGGCTTCTTCGGCGTGTCGGCCGGCCGACGGGGCTCGGGCTTTCCGGCCTTTTTCGGCGCCGGCTTCTTCGGTTCCGGCCGGGCCACCGCCGCCGGCTCGGTCCGCGCCTGCCCGACCGGCTTGCTCGGGGCCGCCGGCGGCTCGACGGCCTGCGCCGGCGTGGGTGGCTCGGCCTCGGCCCGATCGGCCGGTGCCGCCTCGGCAGGCGGCTCATCGGTGGCGATCTCGATGGTCTGTACCGGCGGCTCCGGTGCCTGCGCGACCCGGCCGGGCGCGGCCTCCTGCCCGCGTTCGAGCCGGTTGGGAATATCGAACGTGGGCTTGGGCGGGATCTCGATCCGCATGCTCACCGGCGTCTCGTCCTTCTTGCCGTCGAACAGCATGGGCAGAAAGATCACCGCCAGGGCGATCAGTACCGCGGCACCGACGAGTTTCTTCTGTAACGCCTTGTCTTGCATCGAATCAGTCATGTCATTCCTGTGGGAAGCATTGGTGGGTTGCGCATGCGGGTGGAATGCCTGTTCTCTCAGGGCGGCCAACCCGTGGCAAGCCGTTGACGACGGGACCACGCCCGGATCGAATGGGGCCGACAGACGGCATTATATGAACAATTCCCTCGCCTCCGCCACCGTGTGAAAAGAGCCGGTAACAATCAGCCGGTCGCCCACCCCCAGCCGGCGCCGGGCCAACGCCACGCCGTCGGCGACGCTACCCCAACCGACCACCGTTCCCCCCTGCCCCTCCAGCGCTGCAGCCAGCGCCGACGCCGGCAGCGCCCGCTCGACAGCCGGCGCCGCGGCAAACCAGTCGGCGCCCAAGGGGGCAAGTGCCGCCACCACTCCCGGCAGGTCCTTGTCCGCCATCACGCCGAACAGGATCAGATCGCGTCCGGGCACCGGCCGCGCCGCCAACATCGCGGCCAGCCGCGCCATGCCATGGGGGTTGTGGGTCACGTCCAGTACGACATCGAAACCGGCATCGATGCGCTCGAAGCGCCCCGCCAGCGTCACCGTCTTCAGCCCCGCCACCACCGCCTCGCGCGATGTCGGCAGCGGCGACACCGCCAACGCCGTCAGCACCGCCGCCGCATTGTCCAGCTGATGCTCACCGGCCAGCGCCGGGAACGGCAGATCCTCCAGCGTCATGGAGCCGAACCACCACCGCCAGCCACTGGCATCGGCACGACGGTCGAAATCCCGGCCGGCGAGTCTGAGGTCGATATCCCGCTCGACGACGAACTCCAGCAACGTCCGCGGCGGCCGCCGCTCCCCACAGACCAGCGGGCGGCCGGGCCGGCCGATGGCCACCTTCTCCAGCGCAATCGCTGCACGCGTCTGACCGAGATAGTCGACGTGATCGATGCCGATGGAGGTCAACAGCGCAACATCGGCATCGATGATGTTGACGGCGTCGAGGCGCCCACCCAGGCCCACCTCCAGCAGCCAGACATCGACCCGCTCGCGGGCGAACAGCCACATCGCCGCCAGCGTGCCGAACTCGAAATAGCTGAGGGTCGTTTCACCTCGGGCGGCATCGACGGCGGCGAACGCGGCCATGATCGATGCGTCATCGGCATCGACGCCATCGATGCGGATGCGCTCGTTGAAACGATGGAGATGGGGGGAGGTGTAGCAGCCGGTGGTGCGCCCGTCGGCCCGAAGAATGGCGTCGAGCATGGCGACGCTCGACCCCTTGCCGTTGGTACCGCCAACGGTGATGACCACGGCGTCGCCCGGTTGCAGCCCCATGCGCGCGGCAACCTCGCGAACCCGCTCCAGCCCAAGGTCGATCGCCCGCGGGTGCAGCCCCTCGAGCCACCGCAGCCAGTCGTCCAGGGCCGAAAAGCGCATCGCCGTCGGGCGATCAGACGACCGGCGGCGCCGCAGGCGGCGGCACCGCCGCGTTGGTTCCGATCTGCGGCAACGGCAGATGGCGCAGCATGGCGATGATGGTCGCCAGCTCCTGGCGCATCTCGCGGCGATCGACAATGCGGTCGATGGCGCCGTGCTCCAGCAGGAATTCGGCACGCTGAAACCCCTCCGGCAGCTTTTCCCGCACCGTCTGCTCGATGACCCGGGGCCCGGCAAAGCCGATCAGCGCCTTGGGCTCGGCGACATTGAGGTCGCCGAGCATCGCGAAGCTGGCGGAAACCCCGCCCATCGTCGGATCAGTGAGCACCGAGATGTACGGCAGCCCGGCCTTGCGCAGCCGCGCCAGCGCAGCGCTGGTCTTGGCCATCTGCATCAGCGAGAACAACGCCTCCTGCATCCGCGCGCCGCCGGAGGCGGAGAAGATCACCAGCGGCAGATCGTCGTCGATACAACGGTCGATGGCGCGGACGATCTTCTCGCCGACCACCGCCCCCATCGACCCGCCCATGAAACCGAAGGTGAACGCCCCCGCCACCAACTGGACGCCGTGTACCGCCCCCTTCATCGCGATGAAGGCATCCTTCTCACCGGTGGCCTTCTGCGCCGCGGCCAGACGATCCTTATATTTCTTGCTGTCCTTGAACTTGAGCGCATCGACCGGCTCCACCTCGACCGCCAGCTCCTCGCGCCCCGCTTCGTCGAGAAAGGTCTCCAGCCGTCTGCGGCCGTCGATGCGCATGTGATATCCACATTTGGGGCAAACTTCCAGATTGCGCTCCAGCTCGGCGCGATAGAGCACCGCATCGCACGCCTTGCATTTGTGCCACAGCCCTTCGGGCACGGCGCGCTTCTCGGTGGATTGCGTCCTGATTCTGGACGGGACCAGTTTTTCGAACCAGCTCATCGTCGATCACCTGTTGTTTTGTCCATCGCCTCCCGCATTCCGGCCACGAGACCGCCAACCGCGTCGAAGATCGCCTGCCGGTCCCCCGCATGGTCGGCGATGCGCTGGACGATGGCACTGCCCACGACCACCGCATCGGCCACCTCGGCGATGGCGGCCGCAGAGTCGGCATCCTTGATGCCGAAACCGACACCGACCGGAATCCCGACATGGCGACGCACCTGGGCGAGTTTCTCCGCCACCGACGCCACGTCGAGCGCCGCCGAACCGGTGACGCCCTTGAGAGAGACATAGTAAACGAAGCCGGAACTCACCCGGCCGATCCGCGCCAGACGCTCATCGGTACTGGTCGGCGCGGCGAGAAAGATCAGGTCGATACCGGCCTGCCGCAACGCCCGCAGCGGCACCTCGGCCTCCTCCGGTGGCATGTCCACGATGAGCACGCCATCGACCCCCGCGTCGCGGGCGGCGGCGGCAAACGTCTCATAGCCCATCACCTCCACCGGATTGAGGTAGCCCATCAGAATCACCGGCGTCTCCTCGTCCTGCCGACGGAACTCGGCCACCATCGCCAGCACGTCGCGCAGACTCACATCGTGTTCCAGCGCCCGCTCGCAGGCCATCTGGATCACCGGACCTTCGGCCGCCGGGTCGGAGAACGGTACGCCCAGCTCGATCAGATCGGCGCCGGCGGCCACCAGATGGTGCATCAGCGGCACGGTCAGCGCCGGCCCCTGGTCACCGGCGGTGAAGTAGGGTACCAGCGCCTTGCGCCCGCTGGCCGCCAGCTGCTCGAAACGGTCGGCGATACGGCTCACAGCGAGATGCCCTCCAGTCGCGCCACGGTATTGATGTCCTTGTCGCCCCGGCCGGAGAGATTCACCACCAGGATCTGCTCCTGATCCATCGTCGGCGCCAGCTTCATTGCATAGGCGAGTGCATGGCTGCTCTCCAGTGCCGGGATGATCCCCTCGGTGCGGATCAGGGTATGGAAACCCTCCATCGCCTCACTGTCGGTGACCGCCACGTAGTGGGCACGGCCGGTGTCCTTTAGCCAGGCGTGCTCCGGCCCCACGCCAGGATAGTCGAGCCCGGCCGAGATCGAGTGGGTCGGAATGATCTGGCCATTGGCGTCCTCCATCAGATAGGTCCGGTTGCCGTGCAGCACACCCGGCGTGCCGGCACACAACGGCGCCGCGTGCCGGCCGGTATCGAGCCCCTCGCCAGCGGCCTCGACGCCATAGAGCGCCACCGATTCGTCCCCCAAAAACGGGTGGAACAGACCAATGGCGTTGGAGCCACCACCGATGCAGGCCACCAGCGCGTCGGGCAACCGCCCGGTCATCTCCAGACACTGGCGCCGGGCCTCGCGACCGATGACGGCCTGAAAGTCGCGCACCATCTCCGGGTAGGGATGGGGGCCAGCCACCGTGCCGATGATATAGAAGGTGTCGTCGATATTGGTCACCCAATCGCGCATCGCCTCGTTGAGCGCATCCTTCAACGTCTTCGAGCCGGACGTCACCGCCACCACCTCGGCGCCGAGCAGCTTCATCCGATAGACGTTGGGCGCCTGGCGCTCGATGTCCTCGGCCCCCATATAGACGACGCACTCCAGCCCCAGCCGCGCCGCCACCGTCGCCGAGGCGACACCGTGTTGTCCCGCCCCGGTCTCGGCGATGATCCGTCTCTTGCCCATGCGGCGGGCCAGCAGCGCCTGGCCGATGGTGTTGTTGATCTTGTGCGCGCCGGTGTGGTTGAGATCCTCGCGCTTCAGGTAGATACGCGCGCCACCAAGCGCCGCGCTGAGACGCTCGGCAAAATAGAGCGGGCTGGGACGACCGACATAGTGGGCGAGATCACGATCGAACTCCGCCTGAAAGTCGGGATCCTGCTTGAAGCGGGCGTAGGCGCGTTGCAGCTCCTCCACCGGCTCCATCAGCGTCTCGGCGATGAACTTGCCGCCATAGGGGCCGAAGTGGCCACGATCATCGGGCAACGCCGCCCAATCCTGTCGTGCTTCAGCGTTCGCAATCGACACGTTTCACCTCACTCATCAATCGTCGGATCTTGTCGGCATCCTTGATGCCAGGCGCGCGCTCGACACCGCTGGAGAGATCCACCGCATAGGGCCGCACCGCCTCGATGGCGGCCGCGACGTTGTCCGGCGCCAGCCCGCCGGCCAGGATCAGCGGCAGACTGCTCTGGCGGGGAAAGCGCGACCAATCGAAGGTCTCCCCGGTGCCACCCGCCTCCCCAGCGCCATGGCTGTCGATCAGCAGGCCGGCGGCATCGTCGTACTCGGCCGCCACCGCATCGAAATCGTCGACACCCTCGACGCCCACCGCCTTCAGGTACGGCAGGCCGTAGCGACGGCAGTCATCGGCGGGCTCGCTGCCGTGGAACTGCAACAGCCCCAGCGGTACCGTTCGCAGCACCGCCTCCACCGCCGCTTGCGAGGGGTCCATGAACAGTCCGGTTACCGTCACGAAGGCGGCGACGCTGCGGGCGATCTCGGCCGCCCGTTCCGGTTCGACGCAGCGCGGACTGCGCGGCACGAACACCAGGCCAATGGCATCGACACCGGCGTCGACCGCCGCCCGCGCGTCCTCGATTCGGGTGATTCCGCAGATCTTGACTCGTGTTCTCACTGGCGCGGGCGCTGCGTCGGCTGGAAAGTTGTGAAGTCTATCAGATTCGCCACCACCTGCTCAGCCATACACCACGTCGGGACCGATGGCTTCGATACCGAAGCGCTCGGGATAGTCCACGGCGGTGAAATAGAGTCCGTGGGGCGGCGCGGTCACGCCGGCGGCACGGCGATCCCGACATTGCAGCAGCTCGGGCACCCACGAGACCGGCCGCTCGCCCCGCCCGATGGCCATCAGCACGCCGGCGATATTGCGCACCATGTGGTGCAGAAAGGCGGTGGCGCGGATATCGAGGTAGATGAACTCGCCACTGCGCACGACCGAAATCGCCTCCACCGTCTTGACCGGACTGCGAGCCTGGCAACCCGCCGCGCGGAAACTGCTGAAATCGTGCTCGCCGAGGAAGTGCCGCGCCGCCTCCGCCATCGGTGTCACGTCAAGTGGATGGTAGATCCAGGTCACCCGTCCGGCGAGAACCGCGCGGGGCGTCGGCCGATTGAGGATCACATAGCGGTAACTGCGCGCGCGGGCACTGAAGCGGGCATGGAAGTCGTCCGCCACCGGCCGCGCCCAACTTATCGAAACGTCGTCGGGCAGGCGGGTGTTGGCGCCGAGCAGCCAGGCACGCGCTGGCCGATCCGTCTCGAGATCGAAGTGCGCGACCTGACAGACCGCGTGCACGCCGGTGTCGGTGCGTCCGGCGCAAAACAGCGTCACGGGATGGTTGGCAATCGAAGAGAGCGTGCTCTCCAACACCGCCTGCACCGACGGCGCGTGGGACTGCCGCTGCCAACCGCAGTAGCGGCTGCCGTCGTATTCGATACCCAGTGCGATTCGAGTCATCTCGGCAAAACAAAAAGGCCAGACTCTCGCCTGGCCTTTTTCGGTTCAGTGGACGGGACGATCTACTTGAGCTGTTCGAGCAGCTTGCGCGCGATGCCCTGCTGCTCCTCGTCGCCATTGGCGATGACCTCCTCCAGCGCCTCACGGGCGCCTTCGTCGTCCCCCATGTCGATATAGGCCTTGGCCAGATCGAGCTTGGTGCCGATCTCGTCGGCGCCCGTCGTCAGCGAATTGAAGTCGTCCTCCAGGTCGTCCAGCGACAGGTCGTCGGCCGCGCCCCCCATGGCCATCGTCAGCGTCTTGGTGTCCAGCTCCGCCACCGACTCGTCGGCCGGGCTGCTGGCATCGGCAAATCCCTCTTTCACCTCGTCCAGCGCCTCGTCCTTGATCTGGCTGAAGTCAGGGGCCGGCGTATGGATATTGGTGACGTCGGGCGACGCCTCCTCCAGCTCGTCGGCCGCCGCTTCGCGCAGCTCCTTCAGCGCCTCGCTCTCCTCCATCTGCAGCGACTTGCTGAGCTCATCGAGATCCGGCAACTGGGTGTCGTCCGGCGTCAGGTCGATCTCGTCGGCGTCGATGGTCATCGTATCCGAGACATTGGTTTCGGTCAGCGCATCGGGCCGGCGCGTGATCGCCGTCAGCGTCAGATCGCCGGTGTCGGCGTTGACGAACATCTCGTGGTCGGGGGCAATGTCCTTGCCCATGACCGCCACCCGCTGGAACAGCTTCTTGTCCGGGCCATCGGCCGGACCCTGCATCTTCTGTGCCGTGGCGACGAACGCCTCTTTGTCGCCCAGCGCATGGTAGGCTTCGGCCAGCTTGGCGATGTAGTCGTTACGCTCCGGATGCGCCTCCACGGCCGGCTTGAGCAGATCGATCGCCTGGTCGTGCAGACCATAGGCGAGATAGACGTTGGCCTCCGAAAGCACCTCGTCCTCGCTCACCTCGGCCGCGGCGTCGTCCATGCCCACGAGCGTGCCGGGCTCCTCCACTTCCTCCTCCGCCGCGGCGGCGACCACCGCCTCCTCGGCCTCGGGCTGGATCAGCACCTCGTCGGCGGAGATCTCCGCCGTGCGGGCGAGATCATCTTCGGCCAGCGTCTCGACTTCGGCCTCCTCGGTAACGCTCTCGGCATCGTCGAGTATCGCTTCATCCGCATCGTCGATCACGACCGGCTCCTCCTCCTTGCGGCGGAAGATCAGCCAGGCCAGGCCCGACATCAGCAGCACGCCCGCACCAACACCGGCAAGCGCGCCCGGATTCTCCTTGATGCGGTCGATGAGGCCGGTGCTCTCGTCCGGCGTCTCGGTGGTGGCCGCCTCATCCTCTGCGACCGCCGCTGCCTCTGTCGTCGTCTCCTCCGGCTCGACAGCCGCCGTCGTCTCTTCCTGGGTCTCGGTGGAGACTTCGGTCGTCTCGACCTCGGGCTCGGCCGCCTTCTCCGATTCGGTCAGGCCGGCGCCACCAGCCACCTGCTCCGGCGGCTCGGTCGCCTCTTGCAGCAGGCCACCCGCAGCCGGCGGTTCGGCCTCGGCGGTTTCTTCGGCCGCCGTTTCCGGCGTCGCCTCCGCTGGCGCCTCGTCCGACTGCGCGGTTTCGCTCTCCTCGGGCTTGAACGCTTCGGGGCTCGGCGCCGGCTCGGATGCCCCCGCCACCTCCGACTGGAGGTCGGCGAGTTTTTCGTCCTTGAGCTCGATCAGCCGATCCTTGTCGGCAATCATCGACTCCAACTCCGCGGCCCGCGACGCCAGCTCTTCGGTCTCGCGCGCCTTGGACTCCAGCTGCTCCTTGACCAACGCGGCGCTGGCCGCGCCACCGGCGCCCTCGGCCTCACCACCTCCGGCGCTGTCACCCTTGCCCTCCGGCGTCAGGATCTCCAGCTCGGGTTTTTCGGGCGTGCCCGGACCACCGGCGATCACTTCGGGGCCGGTCTCCTTGACCCGGGATTCGAGATCCCCGATGCTCGCAACCCCGCCCGCGGCGGGCGCGACCGGCTCGGGAGACGCCACCTGCGGCACGGCGGTTTTCGCCGCCTGCGACTTGAATTTCTGGAAGGCCCCGCCTTGGGAGGCGATCGCCGCCATGACGGCGGCCTTGGCCTCGGCACGGCTGATGCTCGCGGCCTCGTCGGCATCGGGTACCCGCAGAATGTACCCCGCCTTGATCCGGTTCATGTCGTTGTGGATGAAGGCCGCGGGATTGGCGCGTTGAATGGCCACCATCATCTGATGGATGTTGGCGGCACTTCCCGCCCTCAACCGCTTGGCGATACTGTACAGCGTATCGCCACGCGCCACCTCGTAGGTGTCGCCCCCCACGGTGCCACCACCGACGGGCGCATCGACAAAGGTCTCGGCCTCATCGGCCGGCTCGCCGACCTCGTAGGTTTCGATGTCAGCCTGGGTCGAATCGAAGGCGCCGCCGACAAACGGTGGCAGCCAGTTTTCGGTGTCGGCCAGATCGGTGGTCGAAGCGACCGGCCCGGTTTCGACGGGCATCTCCTCGACCGGCAGAAACTCCGGCTCGGCAACCACTTCGGCCTCTTCCACCGGAAGGGTCTCCACCTCGCCTTCCACGGTGTAGGTCTCCAGGTCGGCCGGTGCGTCGCCAACGAACGGCGGCTGTCCCTGATCGACGCCAGCCTCGACCGGCGCCATCGGCTCGACCGGCAACGTGGCGACGGGCTCCTCGACGGCTGGCGCTTCGGAGTCGGCAACGAAGATCGGCACTTCGGCGATCTCCTCGGCCGGCGTGGCCGTTGTCGCCGCGGGGGCACCGCCGCCCAATACCGGCGGATCGAGCAGCACCGTGTATTCGCGCAGCAACTTGCCCTTGGGCCATGAGACTTCGACGATGAAGTTGACGAAAGGCTCCTGGATCGGCCGATCCGACGAGACCTTGATGACCGGGACGCCGTTGACGACCGACGGCTTGAAACGGAGGTGATTGAGGACAGGACTGCGGGTGATACCCACCTGCTCGAAAACCGATTCCGGCGCCAGCCGGACCGTCACCTGGCCAATCTCGTCCGGGGTCGTGGACACCATCTCGATCTGCGCATTCAGCGGCTGATTGAGGGCGGAATAGGTCGAGATCTCGCCCAGCCCCACTGCGTGGCTCATCGAAGGAGCCAATATGGCCGATAGTGCCAAGCCCAATGTACGTTTACGCACGGTTCTGTCCTCTTTCATACAGTTGATTTCCAGACCACAGCGACATCCCTGACCGCTGTCTCCAACCCAGTGTTTCCCTTTCAACAGACCGCTGAACCCACGGTTCAGTCACGCTACCGAATGGTTCGATCCCATAGCGCAGGCCCCGTATCCATCTCTCTCGGGACACAGCCTTCCCTACCGTTCAAAAGCCAAATCAGCGAATCAGCTCTAACTATTTGGGCTAACTATAGGTTATAGAAAGTCTTTTTGCAAAACTTCCGCAATCTGAACGCTATTGAGCGCGGCCCCTTTGCGGACGTTGTCGGAGACCACCCAAAGGTTGAGCCCGCGCGGATGGGAGATATCCTCCCGCACCCGGCCGACAAAGGTTGCGTCATGTCCGGCCGCTTCGGTCACCGCGGTGGGCCAGCCACCATCGCTGCGGTCGTCCAGCAACGTGACACCCGGTGCGTCGCGCAGCAATGCATGCGCCCGCTCCACGGTGATCTTCTCCTTCGTCTCGATGTGCACCGCTTCGGAATGGCCGTAGAACACCGGTACCCGCACCGCGGTCGGATTCACCTGGATGCTGTCGTCACCGAAGATCTTGCGCGTCTCCCAGACCATTTTCATCTCTTCCTTGGTGTAGCCATTGTCCAGGAACACATCGATCTGCGGCAGCACGTTGAAGGCAATCTGCTTGGGATAGACCTCGGCCTCGACCGGTCGCCCATTGAGCAGCGAGGCGGTCTGCGAGGCCAGCTCGTCGATCGCCTCCTTGCCGGAACCGGAGACCGCCTGGTAGGTGGCGACGTTGATGCGCTCGATACCCACCGCATCGTAGATGGGCTTGAGCGCCACCAGCATCTGGATCGTCGAGCAGTTGGGATTGGCGATGATGCCCCGGTTCCCGTAACCGGCGATCGCCTGCGGATTGACCTCCGGCACCACCAGCGGAATGTCGTCGTCGTAACGGAACTGCGAGGTGTTGTCGATGACGACGCAGCCCGCCTCGGCCGCCTTGGGGGCGTAGATCGCCGACAGTGACGCGCCGGCCGAGAACAGGCCGATCTGCGCCTTGGAGAAATCGAAATCGTCCAGCGCTTCGACGGTGAGATAGGTGTCACCGAACGGCACTTTCTTGCCGGCCGACCGGCTGCTCGCCAGCGCGTAGACCTTGCCCACCGGGAAGTTGCGCTCCGCCAGTATCGACAGCATGGTTTCGCCGACGGCGCCGGTGGCGCCGACGACTGCGACATCGTATGTCTTGCTCATCAGTGGTTCATCTCCTGCATTGCGGCCACGACGGCATCGCCCATGGCGGCGGTGCCGATCACCGTGGAACCGGCGGTTTCGATATCGGCGGTGCGCAGCCCCTTGTCCAGCACCTTGCCAACGGCCCGTTCGATGAGATCGGCCAGCGCCGGCTCGTCCAGCGAATGCCGCAGCATCATCGCCACCGACAGGATCGTCGCCAGCGGATTGGCGATGTCCCTGCCGGCGATGTCGGGCGCGGAGCCGTGGATCGGCTCGTACATGCCCTTGCCGTCGGCATCGAGCGACGCCGACGGCAGCATGCCGATGGAGCCGGTCAGCATGGCCGCCGCGTCGGAGAGGATGTCACCGAACATATTACCGGTCACCATCACATCGAACTGCTTCGGCGCGCGCACCAACTGCATCGCCGCATTGTCGACGTACATATGGGAAAGCTCGACGTCGGGATAGTCGGCGCCCACCCGCGTCACGACTTCGCGCCACAACTCGGACACCTCCAACACATTGGCCTTGTCCACCGAACAGAGCCGGCGGTCACGCTTCATCGCCGCCTCGAAAGCGCTGCGGGCGATGCGCTCGATCTCGGCCTCGGCATAGACCAACGTGTTGAACCCCTCGCGCTGGCCGTCGTCCAGCGTACGGATTCCCCGCGGCTGACCAAAATAGATGCCGCCGGTCAATTCGCGGACGATGACGATGTCCAGCCCGGCCACCACCTCGGGCTTCAACGTCGAGGCATCGGCCAGCTGTTCATAGAGAATCGCCGGCCGCAGATTGGAAAACAGCCCCAAGGCCTCGCGAATCGCCAGCAGGCCGCGCTCCGGCCGCTTGTCTCGCGGCAGCTCGTCGTATTGCGGCCCGCCGACGGCGCCGAGCAACACGGCATCGGCGGCCTTGGCCAACGCGAGCGTCGAAGCGGGCAGCGGTTCCCCCGCGGCGTCGTAACCCGCACCACCGATCGGCGCGGTCTCGTATTCGATATCGAGCCCGAAATCGCGCCGCAGCAAGTCGACGACCTTGATCGCCTCGGCAACGATTTCGATTCCTATGCCGTCACCCGGCAGGATGGCCAGCTTCTTTGTCATCTTGAACCCTTCGGCTAGTCGTTGAATCGGTATCCTGGTGGCCGCAAAACGATGCACGACGGGGCATCGGGGCACCCCCCGTCACGCCACCAGAGACAATTTTTCCGGTATCCGAGTCAAGGGGAGGCGAACAACCACGGCGCTTCCGCCTTGCGCCGCGCCTCGTAGGCGCGGATCTCGTCGGCATGCTGGAGCGTCAGCGCAATGTCGTCCAATCCCTCGAGCAGGCAGTATTTGCGGAACGGGTCGATCTCGAAACGATAGAGCGTATCCTCGGCGCGTACCGTCTGGGCCTGCAGATCGATCTCCACCGCGAAACCGTCACCGCGGTTGGCGCGCTCGAACAGCGCATCGACCTCGGCCTCGGTCAGCACGATCGGCAACAACCCGTTCTTGAAGCTGTTGTTGTAAAAGATGTCGGCAAAACTGGGGGCGATGACGGCGCGGATTCCGTAGTCGGTGAGCGCCCAGACCGCATGCTCCCGGGACGAGCCACAACCGAAGTTCTCCCGTCCCAGCAACACCTCGCCACCCTGGTATTCCGGCCTGTTCAAGACGAAGTCGGGATTGGGCCGGCGCTGGCCGTGATCCATCCCCGGCTCGCCCGGATCGAGATAGCGCCAGTCGTCGAACAGATTGGGGCCGAAACCGGTACGCTGGATCGACTTCAGATACTGCTTGGGGATGATCGCATCGGTATCGACATTGGCACGATCCAGCGGGATCACGACCCCGGTGAACTTCTCGAATGGTTGCATCGACTTCTCTCAACTCCTTGGATTGCCCGTCCCTGACCAGCGACGGGTCACTTGGCCGGCTGCGCCGGCACGGGCGGCGGATAGGCGGTCTGGGCCGCGCCATCCTGCGGATAGGGGTAGGGATAGACCTCCACCTGCCCGCCTTCGGGCAACGGCGTGACCTCGACGCCGGCGGAAGCCGGTGCCGCCATCTCCGCCGGTGCGGGTTGACTGGTGACCACCTCGGAGACGACCACCTCCTGCTGCACCGGCTCTCGCTTCTGAATCTTCTTGCCCTGCATCAGCAGGCCGAGGTTTTCGATGTCCTGCCCCAGCCCCCGGGCGGCATTGCAGCCAGAGAGGGCGATCGCAACAGCGGCGACGACAATAGCGGGTTTCAATGACATGGGACTTGCTCCTGAAAATCATCTTTTTGTGACGAACAGCACGGCGCAAGTGTAACCCGCCCGCCAGTGCGTTTCACGACAATGAATGTAAGCAGCTGAAAACTTCTCAACCCGCCAGCAGTTCTCTCACATCGACGAAATGGCCGGTCACCGCCGCGGCGGCCGCCATCGCTGGGCTGACCAGATGGGTCCGCCCCCCCTGCCCCTGCCGCCCCTCGAAATTGCGGTTCGACGTGGAGGCGCAGCGTTCCCCCGGTTCGAGACGATCGGCATTCATCGCCAGACACATCGAACACCCCGGATCACGCCACTCGAAGCCAGCCTCACGGAAGATCCGGTCCAACCCCTCCTCCTCCGCCTGGCGCTTCACCAACCCGGAGCCCGGCACCACCATCGCCAGCTTGACGTTACCAGCCACCTTCCGCCCCTTGACGACCTCAGCAGCGGCGCGCAGATCCTCGATACGCGAGTTGGTGCAGGAGCCGATGAACACCTTGTCGATGGCAATATCACGAATCGCCTGGCCAGCCTCGAGCCCCATGTAGTCGAGCGCCCGACGGATACCGTCGGCGCGCACCGGATCGGAGGCATCGGCCGGATCGGGCACCGTGGCCGACACCGGCACCACCATCTCCGGCGAGGTTCCCCAGGTCACCTGCGGTTCGATGGAAGCGGCGTCGATGCACACCACCTTGTCGAATTCGGCATCGGGATCGGAGACCAGCTCGCGCCACTGCGCCACGGCCCGATCCCACAGCGCACCCTGGGGTGCCCACGGGCGGCCCCGGAGATAGTCGATGGTGGTCTCGTCCACCGCCACCATGCCGGCACGGGCACCGGCCTCGATGGCCATGTTACAGACCGTCATCCGCCCCTCCATCGACAATGCGCGAATGGCATCGCCGGCGAACTCGATGGCATGGCCGGTGCCGCCGGCGGTGCCGATCTCGGCAATGATGGCCAGCACGATGTCCTTGGCTGTCACCCCAGGGCCGACCACGCCATCGACGCGGACCAGCATGTTCTTCATCTTCTTCTGCAACAGGCACTGGGTGGCGAGCACATGCTCCACCTCGGAGGTGCCGATGCCGTGGGCCAATGCACCGAAAGCACCGTGGGTCGAGGTGTGGGAGTCACCACAGACCACCGTCATTCCCGGCAACGTCGCCCCCTGCTCTGGACCGATGACGTGGACGATCCCCTGGCGGATGTCGTCCATCGTAAATTCGGTGAGACCGAAGTCGCGACAGTTCCTGTCCAGCGTTTCGATCTGGACCCTCGCCACCGGATCGCTGATGCCGGCATCGCGGTCGGTCGTCGGCACATTGTGGTCCGGCACCGCCAGCACCGAGTCCCGGTTCCATACCGTCCGACCCGCCAGACGCAGGCCCTCGAAGGCCTGGGGCGAAGTCACCTCGTGCACCAGATGCCGGTCGATATAGAGCAGTGCCGTGCCGTCGTCCTCGGTACGGACCACATGTGAATCCCAGAGTTTGTCGTAGAGCGTCTTGCCTGCCATCGTCGATCACCCATTCTCAGGAACCATCACCTTAGTGAAACCCGAAAAATAACTCAAATGTATATTTTTCATCCCATCCATTACCATGGGGAATATGGAAATCAGCGCCCTCAAAGCCTTTCTCGCCGTCACCATCGAAGGCTCGTTCTCGCGCGCCGCGCAGCGGCTGTTCATCACCCAACCGGCCGTCAGCAAACGCATTGCCGCGCTGGAATCGGAACTGGGAGTCCGGCTCTTCGACCGGGAAGGAAGGAAGATACGGCTGACCGAAGCCGGGCGGATGCTGCTACCCCATGCGCGGGAGATCGTCCATCACGCCGAGCATACCCGGGAGCTGCTGACCGCCCTGTCAGGCAGCGTCGCCGGGGTGCTGAAGATGGCCTCCTCCCACCACATCGGCCTGCACCGGCTGCCACCCCATCTGAAACGGTACGCTCGGCAATACCCGCAGGTAGAGCTGAATCTCCATTTCCTCGACTCCGAGACCGCCTGCCGGCGGGTTGGCGCCGGTGACCTGGAGCTGGCCCTCGCCACACTGCCGGAGACCCTGGCCGACGGGCTCGTCATGGACGTGGTCTGGGAGGATCCGCTGTGCATCGTCATTGCACGGGAGCACGACGACGATCTCGACGCCCTGCTGCGACGCGATGCGATCCTGCCGCCACGCGCCACCTGGACGCGACGCCTGATCGACCGCAGCTTCGAACAGGCGGGCATCGAGGTACACACCCTGATCGAAACCAACAATCTGGAGACGATCCGCCGCATGGTCGAGATCGGCCTGGGCTGGAGCGTGCTGCCCGCCACCATGCTGTCGCCCGCGCTGCGCGAGGTGGCAGCGCCGCTGACGCTACACCGCCGCCTCGGCATCATTCATCACCGCAGGCGGAGCATCGGCAATGCCGCCACCGCCATGATCGAGCTGCTGAAACAAAAAAGGGAGCCGAAGCTCCCCGGTTGACGAGAGGCCGTCCGGCGGTCAGAAGTAGTAGGAGACGCTCGCTCCCAGGACGTTCACCGCATCTCCACTCTGGTTGAAGCGTTCGAACTCCACCCGCAGGCCCAGCTCGTAGTTGAGCCGATACTCGGCCGCGGCACCCAAGACGAAATTGGTGCCCTTGGTGGTTTCCGTCACCTTCTTGCCGTCGAGAATCGCGCTGGATTCGTTTTCCCAGAAAAACACGCCGAGCCAGTCGTGGACGGTGATGCTCTCCGACACCGGAAAACGGCCGGTCACCGACAGTTGGAATCCCTTGCCCAGATCCGGCTGCGACTCGGCCATGTCCTTGACGAACGCCTGCTCGTCGCCCGGGCTGACGTTGGCCGACGCCTTCACATCCGCATTGCCGAGGTTGGCATAGCCCATCTGCAAGCCGAGAAACGGCGTGAAGTAGGCACCCCAGTAGGCCTTCCAGATCGTCGTGCTGTCCTTCATCGAAACGGACGGGTCGGTCCAGTCGCGCCGCGCCAGCTCACGCTCGACACCATCGGCATCCTTCGAATAGAAGCCCTGCCCCATGCCGAATCCAGCGTAGTATTGAAGTTCCCACGCCGACGCCACCGAAGTGGACAACAGCAACGCGGTAGCCAGTAAAACGTTCTTGCTCATCGGGTAATCCTCTACCAGTTCCTTCAAATTCTGCCAGCGACACGCCGCCGGCGGGCACGCCAGACACCGGCACCCAGTATCGGCAAACCGATCGGCCAACCCCAGGCGCCACCGCCCGATGAGCCTTCGATGCGTGTCCTCTCCTTGGCGATCTCAGAGCCGGGACCGGAGGGATCATGGATGAAGCCGTCGGCCTTGCCGTCATCGTCCCCCTCACCGCCATCGGTCAGTGTCAGCACGATCTCGTGGCCGTCGAACTTGGCGTTCGCATACGGCGTCCATCTCTTGTGCCCGGCATCGTACTTGAACCAGTCGTAACCATTCGAGAGATCGTCCGGCACCCAGATCCTGACCTCGGCCGAATCTCCCGGGTTCTCCACCCGAAGGGTGAAATCGAACAGGCCGTAGGGAACCTTCCTTGGCCTGCCGACCTGGTCGTTCCGTTCATTCAGCGGCGCCTTCTCCGGTGCCAGCTTGACGATCCTGGCGCCGCTCACATCGAAACCGACGGGCTTCTCATCGTCACTCTGCGAGCGGATCGGCACGAACGCGTCCGGCACCGTGGTGATGCCATTGTCCTTCACCGTCACCGTGACCGAATCCCTGCCGACACCCCCCAGATTGTCACGGGCGATGAACTCGAACTCCAGCGTCAACGCGTCCTTGCCACCGGTGACGGGAGGCGTGACGAACGAGACGTTGTGCTTGTGGTCACTGGAGAACACGACCTGCTCGGCGGCACTACCCCCCACCTGCTTCCACTCCACCTTGCTGATGCTGCCGTCCGGATCCGACGCCGTGCCCGACAACGTCACCGTCGCGCCCTCTTCCACGTCGAACTGATCCTCGCCCGCATCGACCACCGGCCTCTCATTGGGCCCGACGTTGACCACCACCCGGTCGGTGTCGAACAGATTGTCGTTGTCGATCACTTTCAGCTCGAACACCAGCGATTCGGTCTTCTTCCCCGGATCGGGGTTGATACTCGTTGGCGCGGTGAACGTGGCGATCGCCTGATCGGACGACTGCAACGCCACCACGGTACCGCGAACCTGTTTCCATTCGTAGCTGACAATGGCGCCATCCTCATTGGCATCGCGGGAAGCCGAACCGTCCAGCGTCACCGGCTTGCCGACATCGACGCTGACGATCTCACCGGCATCGGCGATCGGCCGCTTCAGATTCTCGTCGAGGGTGACAACCACCGGAATCTCGACCGTACTGCTCTTGGGCGCCTCGGGCGGGTTCTTGCCCGGCAGACCCTGGTCGGTCACCGTCAACACGATGGTGAGCTGTACGGTACCGTTGATGGCCGGCGCCTTGAAACGGCCGATCTTGCCCTCGCCCTGCAGAATCTCCAGCCGCAGGGTGTCACTCTCTTTCTGGGTCCAGGTATAGCTGGCGATATCGTCGACACCGTCCGGATCGGTCGAGGCCGAGGCATCCAGCTGGAACACCGCCCCCGGCTTCACCGAATCCACCGGCTCGGAGACCTTCGCCACCGGCGCGTCGTTGAGACTGTTCTCCACCGTGATCGCCACCTCGGCCACGTTGTCGCTCATCTGCTTGTCGTTGTCCTCCACCCTCAAACGGAAACGCAGAACCTTGCCCCCCACGCTGACACGGGGCGCGGTAAACGTCGGCTTGACCACCTCCGCCAGAACGATCTCCGGATCATCGACGCTGGTCCAGACATAACGACCAATGGAACCATCCGGATCTTTCGAGGCACTGCCGTCGAGGGTTACCGTCCCCCCCTCGGCCACGGTTTGATTGCTGCCGGCGTTGGCGACCGGCTTCTTCTTGACGTTCTTCACCTTCATCGACACCGTCGCCGTCTTGGTCAGCTTCGGCAGCGAGCTGTCGGTCACCGTCACCTTGACCGCGATCGTCGTGTCGGCGGCCACCTCCTTGCCCTTCAGACGGACACTCTTGCCCGTGCTGCTGCCCTCGATCGACACCGCGGCGGCACCCTGCGTGATCTCCCACTGGTAGGTATACGGCGACTTGCCGCCCTTCTCGTTCACCGTCAGCGTCTTCGTCGCCCCTTCGTTGAAGTCGCCCGCGCCGGTGATCTCCGGGTTGAAGGCGGCCGTCACGTTCTTCACCTTCATCGACACCGTCGCCGTCTTGGTCAGTTTCGGCAGGGAGCTGTCGGTCACCGTCACCTTGACCTCGATCGTCGTGTCGGCGGCCACCTCCTTGCCCTTCAGGCTGACACTCTGGCCCGTGCTGCTGCCCTCGATCGACACCGCGGCGGCACCCTGCGTGATCTCCCACTGGTAGGAATACGGCGACTTGCCACCGTCCTCATCCACCGTCAGTGTCTTCGTCGCCCCTTCGTTGAAATCGCCCGCGCCGGTGATCACCGGGCTCATCGACACGACGACATTGTTGATGGTGATGGTGACTTCCTTGGAAGCGGTTTGCGGCGTCGGCGAGCTGTCGGTCACCGTCAGGCGAACTTTCGCCGTCGTAGTGGCACCGACCTCTTTCCCCTTCACCTTCACGGTCTTTTCCGTGGTGGCACCAACG